>CAIOTK010000481.1 GCA_903861185.1 uncultured Opitutia bacterium
CCCAGCATAAAGTCATCCCCCAAGTTGCCCGCGCCGTAAAAGTGGTGCCCAAGATGGAGGTGCAAGACGGGGAGGTCTTGGCCGTTCTCCCCGGGCGTCGCAAGCGCGGACCCGCCTGCCGCGGCCGCGGCACCGTGGCGGCTTGCCAGCGGGCGATCGCGTGCGGGAGAGTGAGGCTCAATGGAGGAAATCAAGGACACCGCGCGGGCGACGGTGCGCATCGGCTTCGACGGCCGCGTGCACAAGACCTTCCGCGGCCACTCCGCCCGCGAACGCTTCGACCACGAGACCCGCGTGCTCCGTCACCTCCAAGCCCGCGGCTGCGACTTCGTTCCCCAAGTCCTGGAGTCCGATCCGGAGCAGCTCCGCTTGGTCACCACCAATTGCGGCCGCCGCGTCGACCACCTCGCCCCGGAGCGGCAGGAGGAACTGTTCGCGACGCTGGAACGTTTCGGCGTCCGCCACGAGGACCGCGCCCTCCGCAACATCACCTACCGCGTCGCCGACGGCCGTTTCTGCGTGATCGATTTCGAGTTCGCCACGCTCCTCGAGGACGACGGCTCCGGCCTGCCCCTTACCCTCAAGCCCACCTTGGCCCGATGAGCGTCGACATCCGTCGCGGGGATCGCCCCGCCCCCGACCTGCAATGGTCCGGCCTGACCCACGTCGGCCGGGTCCGCCCCAACAACGAAGACTCCTTCCTCGCGCTCGCCGTTGACGGCCGCGAGGTCCGCTACCTCGGCAAGACCGGCCGGGCCTCCCTCGCCGCCTGCGATTTCGTCTTTGCCGTGAGCGATGGGATGGGGGGCGCCAAGTCCGGCGAGTTCGCCAGCCGCTTCACCGTCGACCGGATCACCCGCCTCTTCCCCCGCGCCTTCCGGCTGGCCGCGAGCGGGATCGGCGTGGGCTTCGCGGACGTCCTGGGGGAGTTGGTGACGCAGATCCACCAGGACCTGACGCGGCTGGGCAACTCCTACGAGGAATGCGCCGGGATGGGGGCCACGCTGAGCCTAGGGTGGTTCACGCCTGAGTGGATGCACTTCGCGCACGTCGGGGACAGCCGCATCTATTCGCTGCCGCTGCGGGGTGAGCTGACCCAGGTGACCCACGACCACAGTCACGTCGGCTGGTTGCGGCGGCAGGGGAAGATTAATGAGCGCGAGCAGCGCACGCATCCCCGCCGCAATGCGCTCCAGCAGGCCCTGGGCGCCGGCAACCAGTTCATCGAGCCCCAACTCGGCTCCGTCGACCACCGGGCCGGGGACCGATTCCTGCTCTGCTCCGACGGCCTGACGGACGGCCTCTGGGACCGCCAGATTGCCGAACTGCTGCCGGCCGCGTCCGAGGCGGGGGCCGCGCCGTGTCCGCCCGCGCAGCGCCTCGTGGAGACCGCGGTGGAGGCCTCCGGCCGCGACAATACCACGGCCGTCGTGGTCGAGGTGCTGCCGCCCGCGGGGACGCCGTGAGTGGCCTGCTCTTTGTCTACGGGACGCTCCAGCGCGGCCGCGTGAACCACGGGCAGTTGGCGGGCCAGCGGTTCGTGGGCCTGGCGCGGACGGTGTCTGGCTTTCGCCTGCACGACCTCGGGGGCTATCCCGGCCTCGTGCCGTTCCCGGCGGCTGAGCCTGGCGTGAGCGGGGAAGTCTGGGCGGTGGACGCGGCGGCGCTGGCGCGGTTGGATGCGTTTGAGGGGGTGGGGGAGGGCTTGTACCGGCGAGGTCCGGTGGCGTTGCAGGCCCCGTATGCGGGTACGGCGGTGGAGGCTTATTTCCCGGTAGCGGACGTGACGGGGCGCCCGGTGGTGGGCGACACGTGGCGCGGGCCGTGAGGTGCGGAGGGCGGAGGGGCGAGACGGAGGGATGGAGGGTTCGGTGTAGCTGGGGCGCCTGCCCGCCGTCTTGTCCGCCGTAGCCTCGGCGAAGGTGGAAGCCTCGGCGAAGGTGGAAGCCTTGGCGAAGGCGGAAGCCTTGGCGAAGCCGGGCCGCTTCCCGCCGTTTTGAACACCGGAATTCGGGGATATTTCAACTTTGCGCCGGCTCGCGGCGCGACCACCTTTGCCGGGATGACTCCCCTGGAAGAGATTGAGGTCCGCGCCCAAGGCCTGCCGCCTGCCCAGCGGGCGCGCCTCGCCGCCAGCCTGCTCGCCTCGCTGCCTCCGGTCCTCGGCGACGAGGATGAGGGTCTCGCCGTGGCCCGGCAGCGGGACGCCGAGCTCGACCGCGATCCCGCCCTCCAGTGCTCGGAGGCCGAGTTCCGGCGTGCGGTGCTGGCTGCGCGGGACCGGTGACGCTCACCCTGCACCGCGAGGTCCAGCGCGACACCGCGGAGTTTCTTCGGTATTACGACGAAATCGGGGGCCGCTCTTTGGGCGATGCGTTCTTCGCCGACCTGATGGCCCGATTGGCCCTGATTGGCGCGCAACCGCGTCGCTTTCCTCCGTGGCGAGGCGAGATCCGCCGGGCGAATCTGACGCGCTTTCCCTGCCACCTCTTGTTCCGCATCGCCGGAGAGCAGGTGCGGGTGCTGGTGGTGCGCCATCATCGGCGGCATCCGGAGTTCGGACTCCGTCGGCGCTGAGTGCTGGGCGAAGGAGGAGGGCTCGGCGAGGGAGGGACACGTACCCGCTATCCGCTTGACGAATAACCGCCGCCGCGCAGGGTGAGGTCGTGATCCGGAGTTTTGCCGATCGCGACACCGAGAAGCTGTGGTCCACCGGTCGCGCCCGCCGCCTGCCGGCGTCCCTGTGGGCGAGAGGCTTGACCAAGCTGCAGTTGCTCGATGCCGCGGTTGAACTGGCTTTCCTCCGCGTGCCGCCGGGCAATCGCCTGGAGGCCCTGCGGGGCGATCGCCGCGGCCAACACTCCATCCGCCTCAACGACCAATGGCGCCTCTGCTTCCGCTGGACGGGCACCGATGCCGAGGACGTGGAAATCACCGACTACCATTAAAATCTTACCGATGAACGCCCCCGCTTCCCGCCTCCACCCCGGACTCATCCTGCGCACGGAGTTCTTCGAGCCCCTCGGGATCACGCAGGTTGCTGCCGCGCAGGCGACCGGCATCCCGCAGAGCCGC
>CAIOTK010000482.1 GCA_903861185.1 uncultured Opitutia bacterium
AGCGGCAGCGCGGCCCGTTTGCCCTGACGCCCCTCGAATTCGATCCGGAGCTGACCCTGCTTGCCGGCGACCTCGGCAAGGTAAGGGGCACGCTGTTCTGCCGAGAGCAAGGCACTTACCACGTTCACCACCCGCGAGGCGTCCAGCACGTGCACCACTCCGGGCGCATAAGCGGGAGCGATCTTCACCGCGGTGTGCGCCGCGCTGGTCGTGGCGCCACCGATCAGCAGCGGAACCCCGAAACCCTGGCGGCTCATCTCGCGGGCAACGTGGACCATCTCGTCCAAGGAGGGCGTGATCAGTCCGGAGAGCCCGATGACGTCCGCCTTCGTCTCCTTTGCAGCCGTCAGAATGCGCTCCGTCGGCACCATCACACCGAGGTCGGTCACCTCATAATTATTACAGGCCAGCACCACGCCGACGATGTTCTTACCGATGTCGTGGACGTCACCCTTGACAGTCGCGAGCACGATGCGGCCCTTCGTCGACGACTGCCCGGCGGCGGCCTTCTCCGCTTCCATATAAGGCGTGAGCACTGCCACGGACTTCTTCATTACGCGGGCGGACTTCACCACCTGAGGAAGAAACATCTTGCCGGCGCCAAACAGGTCGCCGACCACCCGCATCCCGTCCATCAGCGGCCCCTCGATGATGTCGAGCGGCCGCGCATACTGGACGCGCGCCTCCTCCGTGTCCGCCTCGATGAAGGCGTCAATTCCCTTGACCAGCGCGTGGCGCAGGCGTTCGGCCACCGTGGCGCGGCGCCACTCCTCCGCCTCGGGAGCCGGTTTGCCGCCGGTATCACCCGCGGAGGCTTGCTTCAGTTCGTCGGCCATCGCCACGAGCCGTTCTGTAGCGTCGGGGCGGCGGTTGAGGATCACGTCTTCGACCCGGTCGCGGAGTTCCCGAGGAATCTCCTCGTAGACGCCAAGCATCCCCGCGTTGACAATCGCCATATCCAGCCCCGCCTGGACGGCGTGGTACAGGAACACGGTGTGCATCGCCTCCCGGACTGGGTTGTTGCCCCGGAACGAGAAGGAGACATTCGAGACGCCACCGCTGACGCGTGCCCCGGGCAGGGTCGCCTTGATGGTCCGCGTGGCCTCGAAGAAGTCGACGGCGTAACCGTTGTGCTCCTCGATGCCGGTCGCCACGGTGAGGATGTTGGGGTCGAAGATGATATCCTCCGCGGGGAAGCCGATGCCCTCCGTCAGCAGGCGATAGGCCCGCGTGCAGATGCGCACCTTGTCGTCGCGCGTGGCCGCCTGGCCCTGCTCGTCGAAGGCCATCACCACCACGGCTGCGCCGTAGCGGCGGACCAAGCGAGCCCGCCGCAGGAATTCGGCCTCCCCGTCCTTCAAGGAGATGGAGTTCAGGATCCCCTTGCCCTGCAGGCACTGGAGCCCGCGCTCGAGCACGGACCACTTCGACGAGTCCAACATCACCGGCACGCGGGCGATCTCGGGTTCGGCGGCAATCAGGTTCAGGAAGCGAACCATCGTCGCCTCCCCGTCGATGAGGGCCTCATCGACATTGATGTCGATCACGTTGGCCCCGCTTTCCACCTGCTGACGGGCGATGGCGAGGCACGCCTCCCAGTCGCCGGCCTTGAGGGCCTTGGCGAAACGCGGCGAACCTGTGATGTTCGTCCGCTCCCCGATGACGAGAAACTGCGCGGCGGTGCTCACAGCGGATCAGGTGACCACCAGCGGCTCGAGTCCGCTCAGCCGCAGCGCGCGGCGCGCGGGGGGGATCGATCGCGGGGCGACGCCGCGGACTGCGGCGGCGATGGCGGCGATGTGGGCGGGCGTCGAACCACAGCAGCCACCCACGAGGTTGACCCAGCCTTGGCGGGCGAAATCCCCGAGGACGCGCGCCATATCCTCCGGGGTCTCGTCGTAACCACCGAACGCGTTCGGGAGGCCCGCGTTGGGGTAGCACGAGACGTAGCAACCGGCGATCCGGGAGAGTTCCTCGACGTAAGGGCGCATCGCTTCGCCGCCGAGGGCACAATTGATTCCGACCGAGAACGGCTGCGCATGCGCCACGCTATGGTAAAACGCGCTGATCGTTTGGCCAGACAGGGTGCGTCCAGACGCATCGGTGATGGTCACGCTCACGAGCACGGGGACCCGCGCCGCGGCGCCCCGCCGTTCCTGCACCTCCGCGATCGCGTAGAGCGCGGCCTTCGCGTTCAGCGTATCGAAGATCGTCTCGACCAGCAGCGCATCGACCCCGCCGTCCAGCAGCGCCTCGATCTGCTCGGTGTAGGCGCCCACCACCTGATCCCAGACTACCGCCCGGTACTCGGGCCGATTCACATCCGGGGACATCGAGAGCGTGCGGTTGAGGGGACCGATCGCCCCTGCGACGAAGCAGAGGCGTCCCGGGGTGGCGCGTTCAGCCGCCTCGGCCGCCCGCCGGGCACAAGCCACTGCGGCCAAGTTGATCTCCCGCACCCAAGGCTCGCAGCGATAGTCCGCCATCGCGATCGAAGTGCTGCTAAACGTGTTCGTCTCTACGAGGTCGGCGCCGGCGTCGAAATAAGCCCGGTGGATGCCCTCGATGACGTCGGGACGGGTCAGACAAAGTAGGTCGTTGTTGCCCTTGAGGTCTTGCGGGTGCGCCGCGAACTGCTTTCCGCGGAAATCAGCCTCCTCCAGGCCATAGCCTTGGATCATGGATCCCATCGCTCCATCCAACACCACGATGCGGCCGGCGAAGAGACGGCGAAACGCGTCGTCACGCGCGGAAGGCGGGGGAAGCGAAGTCGACATCTCGGGAAGAGTGCTGGCGTTAGCGTATCTGCGTGGCAAGTGACATATCTACGTATTCAAATGGGTTGATGCGTTCTTTACATCCAGAGCGAGAAGTTCATTGCGAAGCCATGTCTCCAATCCGCGACTCTTTCGGTGCGGTCGGTTCGGGTGGTGTTTATCGCCGGAGTTTTGCGGCGGGCCGGCGCGGCTGGAGCGGTCGGCTTTGGGCGCTGGGCGGGTTGTTCTTTCCGTTGGCTTCCGTCGGGGCGCTCCGCGCGCAGGCTCCTGAAGCGCTGCCGCCTTTCGTGTTCCGCGCGTCCCGCGGGGTGGAGCCGGCCGGACCGGAAACCCCGAGCGCGGGCTGGCTCACCGCCCAGGAACTGGCGCGGCGGCAGGTTACCTCGCTCTCCGAGGCGCTGCGCCAGGTGACCGGGGTGCCAGCGGTAACTTCCGGAGCGGCCGGGATGATCACTTCGGTCTTCACGCGCGGGGCGAACTCCAACCAGACGCTCCTGCTGGTGGATGGGCTGCGGCTCAACGATCCCAACACTGACTATGCCGTTTTCTTGGGCGGCGCCTGTTTGGGGGCTTGCGATAGCCTAGAGGTTTCCCACGGGCCGCAGAGCACGCTCTACGGTGGCGAGGCCGTCGGCGGACTCGTCTCCCTGCGGGCGGCGCGGGGGCAGGGGGGGCCGTCGGGGCGCCTCGCAGTGGAGGCCGGAAGTTTCGGGACGTTCCAGGGCGCGTTGAGCGCACAAGGCGCGCGTGGGGCGGAGGCGTGGAACTTCTCGCTGCGTGGCGGACGCACGCGCAATGAGCGGGCCAACAACGCCTTCACGTCCCAAAACGCGGTCTTGAGGTTAGACCGCGCTCTACAACCTGGGCTCGAGGCCACGGCCACGCTGCGTTGGTTCCGCGGGGCCTATGGTTCGCCCGGAGATCGGTTCACGAACGATCCCGACAACCGCGAACGGGAGCATAACCTGCTGGCTACGGCGCAACTGCAACTTACCCGCGGGCCCTGGCAGACCCGCCTACTCGCGGGCGGACAGGACCGGCGGTTCGTCGCCGTCAGTCCGTTTCCCGCCCCGCGCCCGACGGCGGAGACGCGGGTGACGAACCGGCGTGGTCTACTCGACGCGCAGAGCACCTACCGTGGATGGGCCGGCCACCTCCTGCTCGGTGGGGCTACTCTGGAAGCGAACCACACCCGCAACACAGGGTTCGGTAATATTAACCGTCGACAGCGTCTCGCGGCGGTTTTCCTCCACGACGAGTTCCGCCCGCGCTCGGATCTGCACTTGGGCGTGGGCTTGCGCAACGACGACTTCGATACCTTCGGTCGGGCCACTACTGGCCGGGCCACCGCCTCTTGGGCGCCGATCGGTTCGCCCCTGCGGTGGGGAGCGGGCTTCGGGACCGGTTTCCGTTCGCCTAGCTTCCTCGATCTTTATGGGCAGAGCGCGTTCTACCGGGGTAACCCCGGCCTGCGTCCGGAGCGCGCCCGCGGTTGGGAACTCGGTGGCGAGTGGCGCGGCGGGGGCGGCCGTTGGTCTATGGGCTTAACGCGTTTCGAACTCGGGCTCCGGGATCTCATCGCGAGTACCCGGGACTTCCGCAGCGTGGAGAACATCCTGCGGGCGCGCACCCGGGGCTGGGAGCTGACGTGGCGCATCCGCTGGGGCGAAATGGCGGCGATCACCGGGCATTACGCCTACTTGGAGGCCGAAAACCTCTCGTCCGGCACGAGATTGCTGCGCCGACCGCGGCACCGGGGCGGGCTCGACGTGTGGCGCGCGTGGGGCGGTGGATTCAGCGCCGGCGCCGGCCTCGCGGCGACGGGCCAGCGCGAGGACGTGCACGCGCGCACCTTCCGGACGATCGATGGGGAGGACTATGCGGTAGTACGCCTTTACGCGGAGCAGCGCTTGGCGCCTAAATGGTCCTTGCGGGCCCGGCTTGAGAACGCGCTCGCCGAGCGCTATGAGGAGGTGCACGGCTACCCGGCGATCGGCCGCGGCGTGTTCCTCGCGCTCGAACGTGAGTTCTGAGCTCCGAGTACACGACAACTCTAGGCTTCCCACCCGCGGCACCGCCGCTAGCGTCCACAGCCCTTATGGAGAAAACGTTCATCATCCTGAAGCCCGACGCCCTGGACAAACGCCTGGTGGGCACGATCCTCGCCCGCTTCGAGGCCGCTGGCTTTGACGTCGTCGCGTGCAAGATGGGCCGGTTGTCTCCCGCGCTGCTCCGGGAGCATTACGCGCACGTCGCATCCAAGCCGTTTTACCCGGACATCGAGGCCTTTATGAGCCGCCGCCCCGTGGTGCTAGTGGCGCTGCAGGGTGACAACGTAGTTCAACGGGTGCGGGACCTGCTCGGGCCGACCGATTCCCGCAAGGCCGCCAAGGGTACGATCCGCGGCGACTTCGGTACCGACATGATGGTCAACGTCGCGCACGCGTCAGACAGCGTGGACAACGCGCGGGCCGAGCTCGCGCGGTTTTTCCGCCCCGAGGAACTCTTCGCCTGATCTCCGCGAAGGGGGTAGGGAGTCGAGAGTTAGGGCCGGCGTTCCCAGACTAGCGGGATGCCGGCCTCCACCAGCTTCGCCTGGAATTCCGCCAGTTGGCGCGGCGTCTGGCGGACACCGCGCGGCGCAAGGCGACCGGCGAGACAAAACGCCGCGAGCTCTCCGGCGGCCTCACCGATGTTCCACTCGACCGGATGCAGGCGGTAGCAACCGTTCGTCAGGTGGGTGGTTCCGATGTTCTTGTTCGCTGCCAGCAGGTTCTCCATGCGCACGGGCAAGAGGCAGCCGAGCGGGATTTGGAAAGGGAGAGCGGCGAAGTCGATGTAGTTGTCGCCGCCGCTGCTGGGGTGGAGATCAATGTTGTAGCTGCCAATCCCGACACTGTCCGGGAAGGCGGCCGCGGTTGTCTCAGCTGGAGTCTTGGCACCGGTCTCGCGCTGGCGGGCTTCGGTGCCGACGTGCAGCTCAGTCACGGTTAACTCCGCGCGGATGCGTCGGCTCTCACGGATGTAAGGATACTTGGCGAGTCCGTCCGCCGTGCCGACGATGTCGGGGCGCAGTCGGAGGCCTTTCCAGCCGGTGCCGCCGTCGGGGCGCGGGCATTCGGTCTGCAGCCAATAGAGCCACGACAGGCTCAACTGCTTGCCGCCCGCCGTGTGGCGCGCCGCTTCCGCGGGTGATACCCCCACGAGGTTGCCCAGCATATAGTCGTTCTGGGGCCAGTTAACCAACGTGATATCCCCAGGATAGGTTCCCGGAGTGAACTGGGAGCGGTCGATGATACGCCGGTACTTGAATAGCCCAGTCCCCTTCGCAGGATCGAAGCCCATGTTGAACGGCTGCAGGGTGCGCGGCGAGGAGTAGAACAGGCTGAGCAGCTTGCCCGACCACGGCGGGCGTAGGGCGGGGACGTGGTCGCGCCAGAACGCGTAGTCGCGCGGGCGTTCGATGACGTGGTCCTCGCCCGCGACGTAATCCATCGCGAAGCAGCAGGTGAAGGACTGGTGATTGTCGGGCTCCGCTTGTTCCTTGGCGCGGGGCTCTCCGGTTTCCCGCCGCGACTCTGCGCCGGTCACGAACTCCGTGCCCGTGAGCGGCAGCAAGTCCCCCAACTCAGTCGCGTCGATGAAGTACGGGGCTCGCAGCACGGTCTCGTGGCCCAGATCTAGGCTCCGGACGGTCACCGCCTCGACCCGGTCGCCCGTGGTTTGCGCAGCCACCGGCACGTGGAACAGCAGAATTTCGACCCGCCCCACGGCGACGTGCGGCGCGAGCAGTTCTTGTAGCGCGGCCAGGGCCGCTCGCGGCTCATGGCAGAGCCGCGAGACGCTGCCGTTGCCCGGGTTAAGCCGGGCATTCGCGCGGGCGGCCGGGGTCAGCGGAAAGTTGCGCCGGTAGTGGTCGCGGATGCGCTCGCGCAACTCACGGTAGGAGCGCGTGGCGCCGCCGGTTTCGATTTGCGCGTTCTCGTCCGGAGGCACCGCCTGCGACGTCAACTGGCCACCGATCCAGTCCGTTTCTTCCGTGAGGATCACCCGCCGGCCGCGCCGCGCCGCGGCCAGCGCCGCCGCACAGCCACCGAGTCCGCCGCCGATCACCACCACATCCGCCCGCAGTTCCTTGGCGGCCGGGGAAGTCCGGGCCGCGAGGCCGCTCAGGATGACGGGACCGGCGGGAGTAGCGCCCGCCCGCAGCGCGGTCGGGGCGAGCAACGCGGCGGGCAGGGTGGAGGCGGAGTGGCGTAGGAAACGGCGGCGATTCATTGGGGTGGCTAGGGAGCGTCAATAAGTGCCCTTTAGGGCGAACGTCCAGCTCTGGCCCACCGTCTCGTTGCGCGTGAGCGCGGTGATCCCACCGGCGAAACGCTGAAGGTTGATGTAGGGGGTGTCGGTGAGGTTACGCACGCTGACCGACAAGCTGTAGACCGGGCTCAAGCGCCAGCCGGCGCCCGCGTCCACGTTGGTGCGGTGGCGGCGGTAGGTCGTGCCGGCGAGGTTGGTATTCACGTCGTCGGTCCAGTTCCAGTTCGTATAGAGGTTGATGCGGTTGTAGGTGTAGTTGATTCCGCCGCTCGCGAGGTGGGGGGTGAGATTCGCGCGCGGCACCTCGGCGTAGAGCCGGGTGTAGCTGGCCCGCACCGAAAGGCGCCGGAACAGGGCGCCGAGGAAAGAGAGGCTCTGGTTGTACTCCCATTCCATACTGCGCATCCGGATCGTGCCCGGACCGTTGTCCGTCGTGATGAACTCGTAACCCTGCAACTCGTCGTCGCCGGTGTAACCGAATTCCTGCGCCGTGAGCCGGTCGGTGATGAAAAGGTTGCGCACCTTGCGCTCGGTCAGGGTGACGGCGAGCTGGCCCACCGGCTCGAAGTAGTACGCCAGACGCGCAGCGTAATTGTCCGCCGTCTCCGGCTGCAGGCGCGGATTGGGCGAGGTCACGGTCAGAGCGGTGTCGTTGACGATCCAAACGCCGGCGAGATTGACGTAGGAGGGCCGCCGGATCGTGGAGCTGTACCCAAAGTGCAGGTCGAGGTTGCGCGCGAGGCCGTACTTCACGGAGGCACTGGGGAACAGGTTATCGTACTCGCCCGTACGCTTCACGCGCGGCTGGGAGAGGAACTGGTACTGGATGCCTGGGATCGTCGTGGCGCGGCCAGCTGCGTTGACTGGGAATCCAGCCGCCCGAAGCTCGGCTGGCGTCCGGGTGTCTGCCTCGCTCGCTTCCGTGCTTGTACCCTCCCAACGGAGCCCGGCCCGCAGGGTCAGGCCACGCAGGCTCGCCGTGCCCATCAGGAAGCCCGAGTCGATCCGCTCGTAATAACGGCGGCGACGGGCGACGTAGGATTCGTAGAAATTGTCCCCGTTCGTGCCCCAGTTCTGACGGAAGGCGTCCGGGTTCGCGCGGTAAAGGTCGGCGATCGCGCGGAGGTTCGGCATAAAGACGTTTCCGCCCGAGAGGGACTGGATCGAGCCGCCGTTCATCCCGAGGTCGTATTCCCAGGGCGAGCGGTAATTGGCCCAGCCCCCTGTAGCGCCGCCGGGGAGGTAATCGAACCGCCGGGCCAGCTGGTCATCCTCGAACTTCTGGAACTGCTGGCGGGACTTCACGCCGGATTTCCACAGCACCGGGAGGAACCGCGCGGTTTTGAGCATCGCGTTGACCTCGCCACTAAAGAACGTCGTGCGGCCGAAGCGTCCGTCGTTGAGGGTGAACGAGGGGCTGGTGAAACTCGCTCCGTTACTGATGTCCGGGCCGGCCACCTGGGTGAAGCGCCAGTCGGTGGACAAGGGCGAGGAGCGTTCCGCGCGGAAGGTGACATTCGCCGCGGTGGGCGAGTTGCTGTCGCGGATCGACTGTCGGCGGCCGAGGGGATCGTACCAGCTGGTGGAGTCGGTGTAGGCGAACTTGCCCTCCACTTCGAGATTGCCCCGTTTGTAGCCGATACGTGGTAGCAGCGTTAGGGTCTCGCCCAGTTTGGAGACCGCCACGGGATTGACCTGGACGGAGCCGGTCGGCGCCGACTGGAAGCTCAGGAGAGGGTCGGCCCCGACCACGTTCACGCGCGCACCGGCGTTGAAGATCGTGGTCCGCTGCGGGGTCCAAAGGTCGGCGTAATTGTAGACGACGCCGAGACCGACGTTGAGCTCAGGGCTGATGCGGTAGTCGGCGGTTACGGTGGTGGCGAAGCGCTTATTGAAGCGTGGCGCCCACTGGAAATTAAGGGTCGTCGGCACCAGCGGCCGTGCGTCGCTCGCAGTCGTAGTCGTGTTGTACGCCTGGGACGTGATCAGCGCCTCTTGGTAGACGTTGGACTCGCTGATGTTGAGGACGATGCCGAGGGAGCGGTTCAGAAAGACATCCGAGTACTCAAGGATGCCGCCCGGCCGCCATTTCCGGCTCGGGCGGTCCTCATCGGGCCCCAGCTTGCCGCGGAAATCCATTTCCTCCGAGTGGGCGGTGACGTTCGCCTGCCAGGAGATCCGCCGCCCCGCGCGGTCAAACGCCCGCTTCGTGCGCAGGTTAATCGTACCTGCCGGCGCGTTGGCATCGACGTCGGCGCTAATGGTTTTGGATACCTCGATGGATTCCATCGAGTTCAGCGACGCCATCTCCATCGTGAAGGAGCGAGCCGCCCCGGATCCGCTGTTGTTCGCGTCTACGCTCGCGAGCGCAATGCCATCCATCGTCACCGAGGTGTATTCAGACCCTAGGCCGCCGAGGCGCACGGTCCGCACCTCGCCATAGAATAGGTCCAGTTCCACGCCCGGCAGGTGCTTAAGGAACTCCCCCACATTGCCCTCGGCGTTATCGCCGAACGAGTCAGATGCGACCGTGTTCGTGATATTCATCGAGTTGCGCTGGTCCATAATCGCCTTTGCGGCCCCCTCCCGCTCGGTGGAGACGACGAAGGCGTCTAGTTTCAGCGCATCCCCCGGCGCGGATAGAGCGCTGAGCAGGCTGAAATCCTGCGTCACCGCCGCGCCGGCGGCCACATTCACTGTGGCGCTCGCGGTCTGGTAGCCGGTGTAGGTGACGACTAGGGTGACGCGGCCAGGCGTCACCGGGTAGAGCCGGTATTCGCCACCACCCTCTGAGACCGCGGCGACGCCGGTCTCGCGCACGACCACCCGCGCGTTGCGCACGTACTCGCCGGTCAAGGGGTTGAAGATGCGGCCGGTGATTGTGCCCGGAGCTGGCTGGGCGCTTACCAACCCAGGCAGGAGCGCGAGGACCAGCGCGAGGGCGCGGTACGGGGAGAGGCAAAGGGTAATTTTCATCGGAGTGGGGTTGCCGGCGGGGAGGTGACCCGTCGGTCGCGCCGCGGTCAAGGTCGGGCGATTGTGCCACAGCCCGGTTGGGTGAGGGCTCCAAGCTGCAAGCAGCGAAATGAATTCGCCTTGTTCCCTCGGCCCGCCGCCGTTCTCTTTTCTCTTACCTGTCCCCTTGCGCGGGAGCCGTCTCGTCAGCGTCCGCGCCCTCCCACCCCTATGAACCTCCCACCCCTATGAACCTCCCACCCCTATGAACCTCCCGCCCCGCCCCAGCCCTCGTTTCCTCTACTTGGTTGTCAGCCTCTTGGCGCTGGCATTGCCCCTGACTGCCGCTGAACCCGGCGGCTTGACGGGCACCGTCAGCAACGCCGCCACGCGCAACCTGCTCCCTGGTGCGCGGGTGGAGATTGTCCAGCTCGGGCTCTCCGCGCTTACCGACGACACGGGCCGTTACGTCCTGACCGGAATTCCCGCCGGCAGCCACGAACTGGCTGTGACGTATATCGGCTTGGATGCCAGCCGGCGCACCGTGACGGTCGCGGCGGGCCAGCGGGTGACGCAGGACTTCGATCTCACGACCGGCATCTACAAGCTGGATCAGTTCAAAGTGGTCGGGGAACGCGAGGGCGACGCCGCCGCGATCACGGCCTACCGCAACTCCGAGAACCTCAAGAACATCGCGGCCACGGACTCGTTCGGAAACCTGCCCAATCTCAACGCGGGCGAGGTCGCGATCCGACTACCCGGAATCTA
The DNA here is from genome assembly GCA_903861185.1 of uncultured Opitutia bacterium. Lineage (GTDB taxonomy): Bacteria > Verrucomicrobiota > Verrucomicrobiia > Opitutales > Opitutaceae > ER46. The sequence goes on from CAIOTK010000482.1 coordinate 10,818, forward strand.
CGGCGAGCTCGATGCTGGCGGCAACCTCTCGGGCTTCAATGTCCGCGGGATGGGGCCGGGGCTCAACAGCGTCACGATGGACGGCGGCCTGATGACCGGGCAGGGCGGCATGGGGCGCTCGATCTTCGTTAACAACATCACGGGCGCGATGTTCGAGCAGGTGGAGTTGGTGAAGGGCCATACTCCGGACAAGGGTGCGGACTCCCTCGGCGGGACCATCAACTTCAAGAGCCGTTCCCCGCTCTCGATGCGCGAGAAACGCCGCATCACGTACACCCTGACGGGCCGTCTCGCCCCGTCCTTCACCCAGCAAATTCCGATGCGCGAGGATCGCCGTCTGCACGGGCTGTTCACCCTCGGCTATCAGGAGGTCTTCGACGTCCTCGGGGGCAGCCGTAACCTTGGGGTCTCGCTGACCCTCTTCAATAGCGAGACCGCGATCGGCTCTTTCTTCACGACGCGGGATTACCAGAATACCGTCACCCAGCCCGCTTTTCTCTGGGATTACCGCTGGGACGACCTCTACAACCACCGCCGGCAGAAGAACGTAACGCTGAAAGCGGACTACCGGCTGACCCCCGCGACCAAACTTTCTTTCCTGACCACCTACATCGATCACTCGGAAGTCTACCGCCGCCAGTACGCGGTCCGTGCCTTCACCAATGGGCAGTCCCAGGACACGGTGCCGAGCGCGACCACCAGCATCGTGCCCGGCTATACCTCGCGGATCACAACCGTCCGCCCGGTGGCCTCCTCGGTCATCGACGTGACGATGACGGGGCCGAATAATTTCTTCAACCGGCTCCGTCGGGTAGACTTTGGCGTCGAGCACGAACAGGGCCGACTGTTCCTCGAGGCCAACACCCGCTACACCCAGACCCATATCAATATTGGCAACGGCGAAGGCGCGGTGCTCACCAATCGCATCAGCGGCACGGGCTGGATCATCGATCGCACCCGCTCCGACCTCTACCCGCAGTTCCTCGCCAACGGCGGGTTGGATTTCACCAATCCGGCCAACTACCGGCCGACGGCCAACGGCCTTTCCAACCAGAACGACCAGCAGATCCACGAGGTCGCCGAGGCCCGGGTCGACGCCCGCTACACGCTGCCGGTCTCCGCGCCCGTCTTCGCCAAGGCGGGAGTGCACTGGCGCGAGCAGCACGTTGGCGTGCGCAGCGCCTCCCGCCGCTGGAGCTACACCGGTACCGCGCCGCTGCCGCACGATCCTAATCTGTTGACGATGGACCGGCAAATGACCGGTCGCGCGATCCCGCAATGGGAGGCCTCTTGGTTCATGCGTTCCCGCGAGGTCGCCGATCCCTCTCTCTGGCGCGAGGACCTCTACTTCCGTGCCACCACCGGTTACACGAGCTATCGCGATGTGGTGGAGACCGTCACCGCGCCCTATCTGATGACGCAGGGTAAGCTCGGGCGCGAAGGCTGGGCCGGGCGGACCGGTTTCCTCGGCGGCGTGCGGTGGGAGAAGACGGAAAATGAATCTGACGGCTGGGTCCGGGCTCGCGTGCTCAGTACCGCGGCGCAGCAGACGGCCGACCCCGCCGGTTCGGCGCTGCGGGACTACGCCAACAATCGCCGAAAGGTCACCGGGGAGTACACTAAGGGCTTCCCAAGTGTGCACGCGTGGCATGACTGGAGCGCCAACCTAAAGACCCGACTAAGTTGGTCCTCCAGCTTCGGTCGTCCTGCCTTCGGCAATCTTTCCCCTGCCGAGACCCCGAATGAGAACCAGCGGTCCATCACGATCAACAATCCCTCTTTGCTGCCCCAGACTGCGCGCAACTGGGACGCCACCCTCGAATATTACTTCGAGCCCGTGGGTAATCTGACGGTGGGCTGGTTCCACAAGGAGATCCGCGATTACATCGTGAGCGGAATCGATTCGGGCACGGTCGGTACCGGCACGGATAATGGCTATAACGGGGAGTATGCCGGTTGGACTATCCTGAGCTCCGCCAATGCGGGCACGGCGATCGTGCAGGGGTGGGAGTTCAGCTATCAGCAGCAGTTCACCTTCTTGCCGGGGGCGCTCAAGGGTCTGAGCGGAATGATCAACTACACGCTCCTCGACACGCACGGGAACTATGGCGGCACGGGCCGGCGTGGCACCGGCCAAGTCGCTGGGTTCGTGCCGCGCACGGCCAACGCGAGCCTGAGCTGGCGCTACCGTGGCTTTAGCACTCGGCTGCTGGTGAATTACGGGGGCGAGTACCTGCAGGCGTACAGCGCCGCGTCTGTCGCCCGTAACCTCTACCGGATGGAGCGGACGCTGATTAACCTGGGGGTCGCCTACCAACTGCGGCCTACGCTGAATTTTACCGTCGATATCGATAACCTCACCAATGTGCCGCAGCGGCGTTACCGCGGGGTGCCCGAGAACATGGAGTACTACAACTACCCGGGCACCACGCTGACGTTCGGGATCAACGGCCGCTTCTGAGCGACTGAGCTTCAGGGCGCGGATTTCCGCCGCGCGGCGGTCCAGTCCGCCACCACCTGCTCCAACACTGCCAAGGGGACGGAGCCGGTGGTGAGGACTGCGTCGTGGAAATCCGGCAGAGAGAACGCGGCCCCGAGCGCCGCGCGCGCCCGCTCTCGGATTTCGAGGATGCGCAGCATCCCGATCATATAGGAACAGGCTTGGCCCGGGTTGGTGATGTAGCGTTCCACTTCCGCGGCGCTGATGCCATAGGCGATCGCCTGCTCGCGGGTCCATCCCAAGGTGTGGAGGCCTGTGTCGACCACGAGGCGGCGGGCGCGGAACAGTTCCGAACCGATCGCGCCGAGCTTGCCCACGGGATCGCCCGCATACCAGCCTTGCTCCACCGCGAGGCGTTCGGCGTAGAGACCCCAGCCCTCGCTGTGCGCGCTGATCCCCCCAAAGGTGCGGCGCGCGCGGAAGCGCGGCAGGTCTCGCTGCTCCTGCTGGATGGCGAGTTGGAAGTGATGACCGGGCACCGCCTCGTGGTAGGCTAGGCTACGCATCCGGGCCCCGTAGAAGAAGACATTGCCCGGTAGTGGCACCCAGAAAATCCCCGGGCGGCTACCGTCGGGCGGAGGTACGGTGTAGTAGGCAGAGGCGACCCGCTCGGTGAGCGGTGGTACGCGCCGCACTTCAACCGGCGCCAGAGGCCGGCGGTTGAACAATCCTGCGCTACGCTGCTCGGCGTCGCGGATGTATTCCGTGTAGCGCGCAATCAGCTCCGCGCGCGGATCCGCCGCCTCGACGAGTGGGCCCTGCGTCGCCTTCGCCATCCGCTCATTGAAGGTGCCTCCGGTGTGGCCTAGCTGCCGTAAAATTTCTTCCGCCTCCGCTTCTAGTCGGGCCACCTCCCGCCGGCCAATGGCGTGAATCTCGGCCGCGCCGAGCTCCGTCGTCGTGAAACCGCGCAGGGCAGCGGCGTAGGCCTCTGCCCCTTGCGGCAAACGATTCCACCCGGCCTCCTGCGCTGCGCCCGGGAGCACGTCCTCAACCCAGGCCAACACCCGCTGGTAGGCGGGGCGAATCTCCTCTGCTACCAGCGTCCGCGCTTTTGCCAGCGCCTCCGCTTGCGCCTCTGGAGCGAGACCCTCGATCGCCTTCATCCGTTCGCCCAACGTCGTCGCTAGGGGATTCGCAGCAGGCGCGTGATCGAGGAACATCCGCAGCTGGGTCTGCACCCGCTCTAAAATAAATCGCGGTGGCACGAATCCGCGCTGGGCGGATGCGCGGGCCAAACCTAGTCCCTCGTCCAGCCGGGGGGCGAACCGAGTCAGCCGCGCGAGATAGCGGGTCACGTCAGACGACCGGCGCCAGCTGGCGCGCTCGGTCAGTGACTCCACCAATGCCACGTGCAGCCCACGACGCTGTTCGAAAAGGGCGAGGTTCTGGTGGTCATCGAAGGCGGCCGCCTCCACGACGCGCTCGAGCTGCCAACGTAGCATCGCGGCCGAAACCCGCTGCGCGGGCGAAAGCCCTTCGCCCGGCCAGCGTGCCAAACCCGCCAAACCCTCCTTTGCCAGCCGCAGGCGGCGGTCGCGCCGCGCTTGCAGGCCCTCGCTCCAGAGGGAGCTCGCCTCGTCGTCCTCGCCACTGCTTGCGGCGGAGTCGGCTCCAGTTGCCGGGTCCCGAATCCAGTCAGCCGTCAATTGGTTGACCCAGCCGTCAAAGGTATCCGGAGGGGCGGGGCGTTGGGCCCCGGGCAGCAGCGAGGTGAGGCAGCACAAGAGCGCGAAGGCGCGGGGAAAGCTCATAGGAGAGGCGAAGAACGAAGCAGAAAGGGGCGTCCGCCCCAAGCCTGCGTCAGGCGGCTTAGAGGTAGGGCAGGAAAAGGCGAGCCACGCCATCGCGCAGCTTTGCCGGCAGGGAGCGCCCTGCCAACCGTTCGGCGGTTACCGGGCGGGAGCGTTGGCGCCGTGATTCGGCTGCCGCGCCCAGCGCCGCGCCGATCCGGGGATCGAAACCCTCCAGCACAAACTCGAAATTAAGCCGGAGGCTACGTGCGTCCCAATTGGCGGATCCTAAGAGGAACCAAACATCGTCCACGACCAGCAGCTTGGTGTGATCGAACGGCTCCGGTTGGAACCAAACTCTACAACCGCCTTCAAGCACCTGCCAAAGGTTGGCGCGCACGGCCCAATCCACGTGGGGCAGATCCCCGCGAGCCGGAAGGATGACATCCACCTCCACCCCGCGGAGGGCCGCGGCACTAAGCGCCGCGATAAGCGGAGCATCCGGCAGGAAGTAGGGGGAGACGATTCGCACCCGGCGTTGCGCGGCGTGGAGCGCACCCTGCAGCACCCATCGTAGCCGATCGCCTCGCTCGTCGGGCCCGGCCGCGATGCCTCGTAGGGGCGTCGTGCCGATGGGATACGGAGCGGGAAACCAGGCCTCCCCGCGCAAGCTCTCACCGGTCGCAAAATGCCAATCCTCCGCAAATACCTCCGCCAACTGCGCCACCGCCGGGCCGCGGAGCCGAGCGTGCAAGTCGCCACCGGCGGCGGCCGGGGCGTCAGGCCGCCAGTAGCGCGCGTCGATATTCAACCCGCCGGTGAACCCGGTGCAGCCGTCCACGATCAGAATCTTGCGGTGGTTCCGCAGGTGGATCGCGCTCCAGCGCGCCGGGATGAGCGGTGGATTGAAGACGCCGACTGTCACCCCCGAGGCGCGCAGCGCAGGGGCGGCCCCGCCGCGGGTGAAGCGCACATCAAAGTCATCAATCAGCACCCGGACCGCGACGCCCCTGGTCCGGGCCCGGGCTAAAGCAGCTACGAAATCCTGACCGATGCCTGCCCCGTCGAAGATATAGGAGGCCAGCCCGATCGAGCGTTCCGCGCTCTCGATCGCCGCGAGCATCGCGGGATAAGCCACCGCGCCCCCGTCCAGAATCTCTAGTGCGTTCCCCGCGGTGAGTGGCCGGCCAGCCACGCGGTCGAGCAGCCGCTGCAGTCCATCCCAAGGGGGGGACTCGGGGAGTCGCGTGGGAAAGTTCGCTACCGCCGTAGTGCCGGTCCAGCGGCGATGACGTCTGCGCAACCGGCCAGCCCGGCGTTCTACTCGGTTAATGCCCAAGAGCAGATAAAGCACCGATCCAGCCAAGGGGAGTATCCAGATCAGGATGACCCAGATCGCGGACGAGCGCGAATCTCGCTTGTAAAGGATCGCGTGCCCCGAGGCCGCGAGAGCGATTGTGAGCAGCACGCCCGCGAGCCACGCCTGCAGGGGCGCTTCAAGGACGCCCAGCGCGGCGAGGGGAAGGGGAGGGGGGGCGAATATCACGGCTCCGGACTCATCCACCGTGCGCCCACCCGCAGCGCGAGTCAAAGGCGGCGTGCCGACCCGGATTGCCGTTGACCCCCGCGGTGGCCGCCCGATTGATCAAGGGATGGTGCCGAGCGTGCTGATCGTCGACGACGAGAAACACACCCGCGAGGGCCTGCAGCAGGCGCTGGCGGAAAATTTCGATGTGACCGTCGCCGCGAACGCGGACGAGGCCTTCAACCTGCTCGACAGCCAGCCCTACGATGTCGTGCTCACGGACCTACGGATGCCGGGCAAGTCTGGTCTCAAGGTCATCGACAAAGCGCTCTCCCTGCCCCAGCGCCCGGCGGTGCTGATGATGACCGCCTACGGCAACATTGAGACGGCCGTCGAGGCGATGAAGCGCGGGGCGGTGGATTTCCTGACTAAACCGGTGAACATCGAGCGGCTAGAGGTGCTCATCCAGCGGGCCCTGAAGACGCGCACACTCGAGGTGGAAGTCCGCCAACTGCACGAACGGCTCGACGAGAAGTTCAACTTTGAGGGGATCATAGGGGGCTCGGGCGCGCTGCGTGGGGTGATCGAGCGCGTGCGGCTGGTCGCTCCCTCGCGGGCCACCATTCTGGTCGAAGGCGAGTCCGGCACGGGCAAGGAGCTGATTGCGCAGGCGATTCATCAAGTGAGCCCGCGCGCGCGCGGTGCCTTCGTTGCGGTGCATTGTGCGGCGCTCTCGGAAAACCTGCTCGAAAGTGAGCTGTTTGGCCACGAGCGTGGCGCGTTCACGGGGGCTACCGAGCGGCGGGTCGGGCGGTTCGAGTCCGCCGATGGCGGTACGCTGTTCCTCGATGAGATCGGCGAGATTTCCGCCTCCACCCAGGTCAAACTCCTACGTTTCCTCGAGACGAAGGCGATCGAGCGAGTCGGCGGCTCGAAACCCCTTGAGCTGGACGTACGCTTGGTGGCTGCGACCAATCGGGACCTTGAGGCGATGGTCCGCCAGGGGCGTTTCCGCGAGGACCTCTTCTTCCGGCTAAATGTCATCCGTATCCGGATGCCGCCGCTGCGGGAGCGGCCGGACGATATCCCACTGCTACTCGCGCATTTCATCCGTCAGTTTTCCGGCGAGAACGGCGTACCGGCCCTTGCGGTTGAGCCGGGTGCACTCCGCACCCTCCAGCGTTACCACTGGCCTGGGAACATCCGTGAATTGCGTAACTTCTGTGAGAACGCCGTGGTGCTGCGCCGCGGCGGTAGCATTTCCGAGTACGATCTGGAGCCGCGTTTCCGCGGCGAACCCGCCGCACCCTCGCCGGCCGCCGCCTCACCGCTCGCGCTCGGTCCTGCGCCGGAGGTTTCTACTCCTCTTCCGCCCACCGCCTCGCTCTCCGTCGAAGCCAACGAGAAGCGCCTGCTCCGTGAGGCGCTGCTCAAGGCACGCGGCAACCGGACTCGCGCCGCGGAGTTGCTCGGCCTCAGCCGCCGGACGCTCCACCGCAAGCTGGCCCAGTGGCCGGAGCTCGACGTGATCGACTGAGGCCCTGCGACGCGGCTCAGACCTGGTAGGCCTGCAGCGGTTGTGGGTCGAGGACGCGGTCGGGGCCGAGTTGCCGCGTCAGCTGCTCCGCGAACCAGGCCCGGGCGGGCGGGTCGCCGTGCGTCAGCACGATCTTCCGCGCCTGCGTTTGCAGGACAAACTCCAGCAATTCCTCGCGGTCCGCGTGGCCGCTGAGCTCGAAGCGTTCCACGTGGGCGCGGACCTTGGACTTCACGTTTGCCGCGGCGAACAGAAAGTCTTCCCCGGGCTTGGTCGCCAGCAGCTGGCCACCTGGGGTGTCAGGGTCGCAGTAGCCGACGAACCCGATCGTGTTCCGCGCCTGACCGAGCATCCCGGAGGCGAGCAGGTAGCTCGGGGTCTTCTCCACCATCATCCCGGAGCTTACGACATAGATGGAGCGGGGCGCGGGTTCCGCGCCGGGCTTCAGTTGCCGGGGCAGCGGCTTCACCTTAAGATCCTTCAGGATGTTCCGGTTGAACTGCACGTGCTTGGTCTTCCGCGCGATCTCGTCAAAGTAGTTCGCTAGATCCACGCCCAGCCCGCCGGTGTAGATGGAGCAGTCGGCGAGGCGGCCGAACTTGCGGGCGTCGTGCAGGATCGCGAACAGCTCCTGCATCCGGCCCAGCGCGAAGACGGGCAGCAGCAGGGAACCACCCCGGTGCAGGGTGTCATTTGCGGTCGCAACCAGACGGGCCACTTCGTGCACCCGCTCCTTGCCCGCCGGCCGCTCGGTCGATCCGCGGGTGGTCTCGGTCACGACCGTGTCGAAGTGCCCCGCCGGGAATTTCGCGCCCGCCAGCGTACGCTGGTTCTCAAAGAGGACGTCTCCGGTGAAGAAAATGCTCCGATGCTTATGGTGCAGCTCGACGCCGGCGGCGCCCGCCACGTGGCCCGCCGGGTGGAAGATGATCTCGATCTCGTCGCGGCTGCCGCGGAACCGCTTCGCCTGGCCGTAGGGTAGGCCCGTGAGGCGTCGCGCGTGGCGGTCGATTTCGTCGTGCGTGAAGAGGGGGTAGTCGGGGATGTTCTCTTCCTCCTTCTGCCGCAGCATCACATTAGCCGAATTATGGAGCATGCGCTCGATCAGCATCCGGCTGGACGTAGTCATCACCACCGGCGCTTGGCGCTGCTCACGCAGCAAAACCGGCAGGCTGCCGATATGGTCGAGGTGGCAATGGGTGATGATGATCAGATCCAGCTCGATCCCGCGAAGGGGCGCGAAGTCCGGGGTCGCCAGGCGGCCGACCTCCTTCGGGTTAAGCCCGCAATCGATCAGGATCTTGAGGTCGCCGAGCTGGACGAACAACGCGTTGGCGCCGATGCCGCCCGCGCGGTTCAGGTCAATAAGCTTCATTTTGGGCCAGCAGAAGGCAAAGGGCTGGCGGAAACGAGAACGAAACGCGGGGGCACCGCATTTCCCGCGCACGCTTCAGACGGACGGCTCGGTCCCCTCGCGCGGCACTCGCAATTCGAACGGCGGCAACACGACGTAAACACGGTTCCCGCGGTCGTCTAGGCCGTGGAAGCTGCCGTGCACGCGGGCGTCGTCGCCGGTCACGTGGAAGCTGTTGTAGGAAAACTGCTCCCCCGGATCGAGCCGGGGCGTCTCGCCCACGATGCGGTCGCCCTCGATCACCGTGCGGCTGCCATCCGGATTTTCGATCACCCACTTCCGCCCGAGCAGGGTCACAGTCCGATCTGAGCCATTGCGAATGGTGACGAAGTATACGAACGCGTGCGGCTTGTCCGGCGGTAGGCTGGCTCCGCCGTGATGGTGGCAGAGACGGTCGAGGTGGGCACTGAGCCCGGGAAGTTCGCTCGGCGGGGACACGCGCTCATCAATGACGCGCGTGTCGCGGGTCGCAAGCGCCCGCGCGGCTTTCGCGCTTGCTGCGCGCCGTCGAGACGGGGAAGAACACCCGTGATGGCTAAATTTGCGCTCCTTTCGGTTTCCGACAAACGCGGGTTGGTCGCTTTCGCCCGCGACCTCGCTGGGCAGCACGGGTTCACCCTGCTGTCCACCGGCGGCACCGCCCGGCTGCTAGCCGAAGCCGGACTGCCCGTTACGGAAGTGGGGCGGCACACTGGCTTCCCCGAGATCATGGAGGGGCGCGTGAAGACGCTGCATCCCAAGGTGCACGGCGGCCTACTCTGCCGGCGGGACAAGGCGGAGCACCTCGCGCAGGCTGCTGCCAACGGCATTGACCTCATCGACCTCGTGGTAGTGAACCTTTACCCGTTCGAGCAGACCGTCGCCCGGCCCGACGTCGCTTTCGAGGAGGCGATCGAGAACATTGATATCGGTGGGCCCTCGATGCTGCGCAGCGCTGCCAAGAACCACGAGAGCGTCACGGTGGTCTGCGATCCGGACGACTATGGCCCAGTCCTCGCGGCCCTCGCGGCGGAGACCTCCGCCCCCGAAGCGTTGGCCCAACTGCGGCGCACGCTGGCGCGCAAGGTCTTCCAGCGCACCGCCGCCTACGACGCCGCGATCGCCCGCTACCTCGAGAGCCAAGCTGAGAGCCCGGATCTTGACGCGCTGGCCGGTTTCCCCGCTCGGCTGACCCTTTCCTGGCCCCGTGCCCAAACGCTACGTTACGGGGAGAATCCGCACCAGCGAGCCGCCCTCTACGGCTCCTTTCACGAACACTTTCAGCAACTGCAGGGCAAAGAGTTGTCCTACAATAACCTGCTGGATATCACCGCGGCGACGCACCTCATCGGCGAGTTCACTCGGCCCACGGTCGCAATTCTCAAGCATACCAACCCTTGCGGCGTCGCCAGCGCGGACAGCCTCCTTGCGGCCTGGGAGCAAGCGTATGCCACAGACCGCCAAGCACCCTTCGGCGGGATCGTCATTGTGAACCAGACACTGGACGGCGCGCTAGCCGGCGCCATCGCTGAGATTTTCACCGAGGTGATCATTGCCCCGCGCTTCAGCGAGGAGGCTTTGGCCGTCCTCGGGCGGAAGAAAAATTTGCGCCTGATGATTGCCAAGGAAGGGCTGCAGGCGGATGCGCTCCAAGAAGTTCGTTCGGTGATCGGCGGCGTGCTCCTGCAGGACACGAACCGCACGCTGGGCAAGGTGGAGGAGTTCAAGGTAGTCACCCGCCGGGCTCCTTCACCCGACGAGATGGCGTCGCTGCTCTTCGGTTGGAAGGTCTGCAAACACGTAAAGTCCAACGCTATCGTCTACTGCCAGGGTGAGCGCACACTGGGGGTGGGTGCCGGTCAGATGGCCCGCGTCGACAGTTCCCGCATCGCGGTCTGGAAGGCGGGCGAGGCCGGGCTCTCGCTCCGCGGTTCCGTCGTGGCCAGCGAGGCGCTCTTCCCGTTCCCCGACGGCCTGATTGCGGCCGCCGATGCCGGTGCCACCGCCGCCATCCAGCCGGGTGGCGCGCTGCGGGACGCCGAGGTGATCGCGGCCGCCGACGCCCGAGGGATGGCGATGGTTTTCACCAACTGCCGGCACTTCAAACACTGATCCGCCTCTTGCCGCCCGTGCGGCGGCGGCCGAACCGTTTCGGCGCCCTGGCCTTGCCTCCCTTTGTAACCCGCCCACCTTCGGTCCAAACCGCGTCTCCCTCCCGACTATGTTCGACCCCGTCGCCAAACTGCAGGAATTTATCCGCCATCCCAGCGTCTCCGCCGACTCGCGCTTCCGCGCCGGGATGCAGGGCGCTCAGGAGTTCATCTCCGGCCTGCTCGGGTCCATCGGCTTCGAGGTCGAGGTGGTCCGCACCGACCTCCATCCGATCGTGTTAGCCCACCGCGGCGGCGACCCCCGCTGGCCCCACGTCGTGATCTACGGCCACTATGACGTCCAGCCTGCCGATCCCCTCGACCTCTGGCGTACGCCTGCCTTCGAGCCCACGATTATTGGAAACCGGATCTACGGGCGCGGGGCCGCGGACAACAAGGGCCCGCTACTGACGAATGTCGCCGCCGTCGCGCAGGCACTGGAGGCGGATCCGGCGCTCCCCCTGCGCATCACCTTCCTGATTGAGGGCGAGGAAGAGATGGGCAGCCCCAGCTTCCCGAAATTTCTTGAGCGCTACGCCGACCGCCTGCGGCAGGCCGACTTTGTGTTCCTTTCGGATACGGCGCTGCCCACTCCGGATCAGGTTGTGCTGACCTGCGGGTTGCGCGGGCTGGCTCTCTTCGATGTCCATCTCACCGGCGCTAAGGGTGACCTGCACTCAGGCCTCCACGGCGGGGTGTTGCGTAACCCGATCCAGGCCCTCGCCGAGATCCTCGCCACCCTGCACACGCCGGAGGGCCGCGTGAACGTCCCCGGGTTCTACGATGACGTGCTGGACGTTCATCCGTGGGAGCGTGAGGAGCTGCGACGCCTGGGCACGGACGAGCGCGCCTACGCCGAGTTCCTGGGCATCGACACCTTCTACACGACCCCGGGTTTCAACCCCTTCGAGTCGTCCCGCTTCCAGCCCACGCTGGAATTCAACGGCATCGGCGGTGGCTATCAAGGCGAGGGGACGAAGACGGTGATCCCGAGCAAGGCGTTCGCGAAGATCAGTTGCCGTCTCGTGCCTAATCAGCGGCCCGAACGCATCAAGAAGCTGGTGATGGACACGATCCGCGCACGCCTGCCGAAGGGGATCCGCCTCGAGTTCGTCGACCAGCACCAGGGTGACCCCTACGTGGTGGTGCCGCCGGGCCGTTCCAACACGCCGCCGGACCAGTCCCCGGTGCTTGCTCGCGCCTTCCAAGCCACGGAACAGGCGGTGCGCGACGTCTGGGGGCGGGCCCCGCTCTATCTCCGCGAAGGCGGCAGTGTACCGATCATCTCGGACATCAAGCGGGTCACCGGACTCGACTCGGTGATGATGGGGCTGTTCCTGCCGGAGGATAACCTCCACGCGCCGAACGAGAGCTTCAACCTCGACGTCATGCGTAAAGGCACGGAAACCACTCGCCGGATGCTCCGCGCGCTTGCCGGCCGGGCCTGAGGGCTCAGCCAGCGAGTCGGAAGAGCCGCCGGGCGGTCTCGTAGCGGATTTTACGCTCGACGGCGAGCGACGGCGCAAGGGCCTTGAGCTGGGCGAGTTGCCGTGCGCCTGAGCACTGTACGGGAACCGCGTTCACATCCGTGCAATCGCTGCCGTAGAGCAGCTTGTCCTGATGTCGTTCTAGGAACGCGCGGCCGTGTTCGGGATCGCGGGCGAAAGCGTTCAGCCCAGAACCGGCGGAGAGGTCACCAAAGAGGTTGGGATAGTCGCGCAAGTAGCGATCGGTGAGCCCGCCCGGCTTCACTTTTCCCCTCGGGTACAGATTGCGCGGATCATCGACGTTAGCGGCGTCGATATTCGCCCACCAAGTCTGAGCGTGACCGATGAAATTCGTACGGGGATACTGCGCCAACATCCGATGGAAACGGTCGAAGCCGTGATTGTAGCTGCCGGTCTGCCAATGGAGCAAAATCGGCACGCCGAAGTCGGCGGCCAGCGCGTAGAGCCGCCGCATCGCCGGCGAGTCACACTCTACGCCAAACTTCTGCTCACCGATAATCACCGCTCCGAGTTTCAGGTATTTCTCGATCACCGCGGGCGCGTCGTCGAGGTCGCTCACCTCATTGGCCCCGAAGAAAAACTCCCCAGGGTGCCGCCGGGCGACGGCAAGGCAGTCATCGTTGCCCGTGCAGGTGCTATCGAGTCCGTTGGCCCGGCCCTGATGGGTCGATTCCCGAGTCACCGGTCGTCCCGAGGGCAGCAGGATGGTTTGCGTGGCCCCGAGGGACCGTTGGTGCCCCACGAGGTCGCCGTCCTGCCGGGGCCGCGGCAGGACGGGGGCGTAGGTCGCCTTGTCGCGGCCGCCGCCGTAATTGGTGTGCTGATGGATGTCCACCAGTGGGAGCACGGACGCCTCGGCAGCGTGCACCAGCGAGCCGGCGATCACAGCCGAGGAACCACGCAAGAGGAATTCACGGCGAGAGAGCGGGGCCGATAGGGTGGGGGGCATCGACGCTTTCTCACGGCGACGCGACTTCGGGGCAAGGTCGTTCCGACCAGCCTGGGATTGCATCCCCCGAGGGCAACACCGTACACCTCTAACGCTTACCCATATGAGATCCCCGCTCCCCCTCCTCCTCGCGGTGCTGACCCTGGCCGCACCGATCGTTCACGCGCAGCTCCGGCTCCCCGCGATTCTTAGTGACGGGATGGTCCTGCAGCAGCAGCAGGCCAATCCGATCTGGGGTTGGGATACTCCTGGCACTGCGGTCACGGTGAATTTCGCTGGCCAAACGCACCGCGCGACCGCGGGTGCCGACGGGCGTTGGACCGTCCGCCTTGCCCCGCTGACCGCCAGCGCCGAGAACCGCGCGTTGACGATCGCCGGTTCCAGCCAGCGGACCCTTAAGGACGTGCTGGTCGGGGAGGTTTGGATGTGCTCGGGGCAGTCCAACATGCAGTGGTCCCTCGCCCAATCGTACCACGGTGACCTTGAGGCGCTGGCTACGGACCTCCCGCAGGTGCGCCTGATCTCCGTGCCGCAGGTGGGCACGCAGGAGCTGCAGGCGGACTTCAAGGGCAAGTGGGAATCCGCGACGCCCGGGAGCACGCCCTCCTTCAGCGCGGTGGGACTCCTTTTCGGCCGCTACCTCCATCAGATCCTCAAGGTTCCGGTAGGGCTGATCGACAACGCTTGGGGCGGATCGGCCGCTGAGGCCTGGGTACGCCGCTCCACGCTTGAGTCCGAGCCTCGTTTCGCCGCCCTAATGGCCGGCGCGCGCCAGCGCGAGGCAAGCCTGCTGTCGCCCGAGGGCCGCGCGGCCTTCGAGGCTTCGCAGCAGAAACATCGCGAGGATACGGCGAAGGCCAAGGCCGCCAAGAAGGCCGCTCCTCGCGCCCCGCAGGACTGGCTCACCGGGAACGCGCGCCCAGGTAACATCTTCGCCGGCGTGGTGCACCCGACCCTCGGCTACGGGATGAAGGGTGTGATCTGGTACCAGGGCGAATCCAACGCCTCGCGGGCACACGAGTACGCCACGCTGTTCCCCTTCATGATCGAACAGTGGCGCAAGGAGTGGGGTCAGGGGGATTTCCCGTTCTACTGGGTGCAGCTGGCTGACTTCCGCGACGAGAAACCCAGCCCCGGAGAGAGCGACTGGGCGGAGCTGCGCGAGGCCCAGACCAAGGCACAACGCCTGCCCAATACCGGCCAAGCGGTGATCATCGATGTCGGTGAGGGCCGCGATATCCACCCCCGCAATAAGCAGGAGGTCGCCGCCCGCCTCGCCCGTCTCGCCCTCGCCCGCGACTACGGGCGCTCCCTGCCGCACCGGAGCCCGGAATATCGCGCCGCCCAATTCGCGGGCGGTAAGGCTGTGGTCACGCTCGATACCTTTGGTAGCTCGCTCCGCGCGTTCGATGTTGCAGAGGTGCGAGGCTTCGCTCTCTGCGGCGAGGATCGCGTGTGGCATTGGGCCACCGGCAAGATTCTCGGCTCCGATAGGGTTGAGGTTTCCAGCGCGCAGGTTCCCGCCCCCGTAGCCGTGCGTTACGCTTGGGCCGACAACCCCGTGTGCAACCTCTACTCGGCCGACGGTTTACCCGCGACGCCCTTCCGCTCGGACGATTTCCCACTCACGACGGCACCCAAGCCGGCCGCAAAATAGCCGCCCGTGCAACCCGGGATCGAGGTCCTGCTGGCGTCCCGTCTCGACCTTCTGCGCGGCCGCCGGGTGGGGTTGGTCACCAACCCCACCGCCGTCGACGCGCGGCTCCGCTCTTCGGCGGAGCTTCTGCGCGCCCATCCGGAGGTTAACTTGGTTGCACTCTACGGTCCCGAGCACGGGGTGCGCGGGGACGCTCAGGCGGGCGAATATGTTCCGTTCTATCGTGATCCTCATCTGGGCCTCCCGGTATTTAGCCTCTACGGGGAGACGCAGCGGCCGCCCGCGGATATGCTCACCCGCATCGACGCGTATATGCGGGAGTATGACACCCGCCACGACGGAAAGACGGTCGAACCCCGG
Organism: uncultured Opitutia bacterium; assembly: GCA_903861185.1. Classification (GTDB taxonomy): domain Bacteria; phylum Verrucomicrobiota; class Verrucomicrobiia; order Opitutales; family Opitutaceae; genus ER46. The sequence continues at coordinate 26,130 of CAIOTK010000482.1, forward strand.
ATGCTGGAGTCGATTGAGGTGATGGTCTTCGACCTGCAGGACGTCGGCACTCGCGTCTACACCTACGTCGCGACCATGGCGTACGCGATGCAGGCCGCCGCGGAGGCGGGCATACCGTTCGTGGTGGTCGATCGGCCGAATCCGATCACCGGCGCTGCAATGGAGGGGCCGGTCCTGCGTTTCCCCGAGTACAGCTCCTTCATCGGCCTGTACCCCGTACCGTTGCGCCACGGGATGACCGCGGGGGAGCTGGCCCGCCTGTTCAACGCCCGCTTTCTGCCCCGCCCCGCCGACCTAACGGTCGTGCCGATGGCTGGCTGGCGGCGGGGCGATTGGTTCGAAGCCACTGGGCTACCTTGGGTGCTGCCCTCGCCGAATTTGCCCTCGGTGGATACCGCCGTGGTTTATCCGGGGCAGGTGATGCTCGAAGGTACGAACCTTTCCGAGGGACGCGGCACCACGCGCCCCTTTGAACTTTGCGGCGCCCCGTGGCTGGACGGACACGTGCTGGCCCGCGCCCTCAACGGGTTGGACCTCCCCGGGGTGCGCTTCCGCGAGGCGTGGTTCACGCCCACCTTCTCGAAGTTTGCCGGCCAGCGGTGCGGGGGCGTCCAGCTGCACGTACGCGACCGCGAGGCCTTTCGCCCCGTCCTGACCACGATCGCGCTGCTCGCCGAGGTGCGCCAGCTCGGGGGCGATCGGCTCGAGTTTCACGCTGATTATTTTGATCGCGTGCTTGGCCAACCAAGCGTCCGCGAGGGCCTGCTTGCCGGTGTGCCCGCGGCCGTGCTGGCAGCGGAGTGGGCACCGGAACTGCGCGCCTTCGCCGCGCTCCGCACCGAATACCTGCTCTACGGCCCCTAAGAGACCGGGGCGGTCTCAGTAACGGGCTAGCGAAGGGTCAAGCTCTGCAGCCCAGGTATCGATGCCGCCGGCGATGTTGCTCACCGCTTCGAACCCCTGCTGCCGCAGGTAGCGGGTCACGTTCAGGCTCCTGCTGCCGTGGTGGCAGAGGATGAGCAGGTGCTGGTCGCGGGACAGCCCCGCGAGTCGCTCCGGAATCTGGCGCATCGGGATGTGCTCCGCGCCTTCGAGCCGGCAGATCGCCAGTTCGTGAGATTCGCGGACGTCGATGATGCGGGCGCGAACCGGGTCCCCTTGGACGAGATCGCGCGCGGCGGTGACGGATAGTTCGAGGGGGAAGGACTCAGGCATAACGGAAGCGGGTCGGGCAGCGGAGCAGGCCGGAGCGTAACGTTGGGGCTCAAGGCGGCGGATGACGCGTGCCTGGCCACACCCTGCGCAGGCGGGATCCCGGGCTAGGGTCAGGATCTGGAAACGCTGCGCCAGCGCGTCGTGTACGAGCAACCGGCCGCGCAAAGGCTCCCCCGCGCCGGTGACCAGCTTGATCGCTTCCAGCGCCTGCAGGCTGCCGATGACCCCGCACAGTGCGCCCAAGACTCCTGCCTCGCCGCACGATGGCACCGCGCCTTCTGGCGGAGGTTCCGGGAATAGGCAGCGATAACACGGCCCTCCCCGGGCCGGATCGAACACGCTCAGTTGGCCGTCGAAGCGGAAGACGTTACCGTGAACCAGCGGTCGCCCGGTGAGGACTGCCGCGTCGTTGTTGAGGTAACGGCTGGCAAAGCTGTCCGTTCCGTCCACGATTACATCGTAAGCCGAAAATAGCGCCAGCGCCGTCGAGGGCTGAACGCCCTCCGGGTGCGCGTTGAGCTGGATGCCCGGATTCACCGTCCGTAGCCGCCGGAGTGCCGACTGGACCTTGGGCTCACCGACGTCCCCGTCCTCGTGGAGGAGCTGGCGCTGCAGGTTGTGCCGCTCGACCCGGTCGAAATCGGCGATCCCCAGCGTGCCCACGCCCGCGGCAGCGAGGTAGAGTGCGGCCGGGCTGCCGAGGCCGCCGGCTCCAACTACCAAAATTCGGGCCGCGGCGAGCTTGCGTTGCCCTGCGACGCCAATTTCCGCCAAAGAGAGATGCCGGCCGTACCGGGCGAGATCGGCCGGGGAGAGCTCGGGCGGCGTTATCATTGGCCCTACGCAAGGGTGATGCGCGCAGGCCGCAAATGAAATTGCGCCGCCGGGGCGCCGGCGCCGGAATCCCCGCGATGCGTTTCCTCGGGATAGATTATGGTACCCGTCGGATCGGCCTCAGCTACGGCGACGAACTGGGGGTGGCGACGCCGTTGCCGGCCCTCGTGGACGCGGAGCCCGCCCGGCGATGGGACGCTTTGCTAGCGCTGGCCCGCCAGCGCGCCATCAGCGAACTCGTCGTCGGCCATCCGTTGAATATGGACGACTCCGCCGGACCGAAGGCCAAGGAAGCTGAGGCCTTTGCCGCCCGTTTGGCCTTCGCCCTCGGATGCCCCGTCCACTTGGTGGACGAGCGTTTGACCAGCCACGAGGCTGAGGCCTCTCTGCCCCCGTCCCGTCGGCGCGCGGTCCGCGCCAGTGGTATCATTGATTCGCGGGCCGCCACGCTGATCCTGCAGGACTACCTCGACCAAAGGTTTCCACCTCCGTTCGGTCCGGGGGAGGGGGAGGACGCGTGAGCACTCGCTGGCGGGTCATCTGCGCCTACGACGGCGGCCCGTTCTCGGGTTGGCAGAGTCAGGCCGGGGGTAATGCGATCCAAGACGTGATCGAGGCCCGGCTGGCGGCGGTCTTCAAAGGCCCGGTTCGGATCCACGGGAGCGGCCGCACCGACGCCGGGGTCCACGCCCGGGCGCAGGTGTTTCATTTCGATGGTGAGTGGCCCCACGGTAACCCGCGCTTGCTTGCGGCGCTCCGCTGCGAGTTGCCGCCCGCGATCCAGATCCGCTCCGTTCGCCGCGTCGCCCCGGACTTCCACGCCCGCTTCTCCGTCCGCGCCAAACGCTACATTTACCACGTCCACCTCGGAGATGCCGATCCTTTCTCCCGGCCTTATTGCTGGCCAGTCTTTCGCCCGTTGGATCTGGGCGCAATGCGGGCCGCAGCCGGGGTGCTGCTCGGTCGGCACGACTTTCGCGCTTTCACCGCGCTCAACGGCCCAGCCAGGGAGGACACGGTGCGCGAGCTGACCCGGCTCGACGTCCTGCGGAGGGGGCGGCGCGTGCGGATCGTCGCCGAGGCGCCTGGCTTTCTCTACAAGATGGTGCGCAGCCTCACCGGGGCGCTCGTAGCGGTCGGGGAGGGGAGGCTGACTCCGGCAGCCGTGGGCGAGATGTTGACCTCAGGGCGGCGTACCCCCGCGGTCCAGACGGCACCTCCTCAGGGCCTGTTCCTCGAGCGCGTATGGTACTGAGTGTACTTGCGCCTCGCCTCCGGCGTTGGGTGCGCCGGCTGGCCGCGGTCACTTTCCCCCCGAACTGCGTCCATTGCGGCGAATTGGTGGAACCTGAGGATCCGCCGGCGGGGTTCCGTCATCTTTGCCTGCCCTGTCAGGCCGCCGTGGCATGGGTGCGCCCGCCACATTGCTCCGGTTGCGGTCACCCTTTCTACGGTATTGTCGAGGGGGAGCGGGCGTGTCCGCGCTGCACCGGCCTTAATCCCGCTTACGAGGAGGCAAGGACCGCGAGCCTATTCTCCGGGCCCGTGCGTTCGTTGGTGATCGGCCTCAAGTACCATCACGGCCTGCATCTGCTGGCTGACTGTGCCGCGATTTTTCGTGGTGCGCCTCACCTTTTGGAGCACGTACGGGGTGCGCGGCTCGTGCCAGTGCCCCTGCATACACGCAAACGGCGCGAGCGCGGCTACAACCAGTCCGCGCTACTCGCCGCTGAACTCGCCCGCGCGGCCGGCAGCGAGACCACGGTCGACCCACTCCTCATCCGCCATCTCGATACGCCGACGCAGACTGCTTTCGACCGCGAGCACCGCCTAGCCAACCTGCAGAATGCCTTTGCACTCGCCCCGGGGGCCCCGCTAGGGTCAGGAGTCAGATATGTTTTGGTCGACGATGTCTTCACCACCGGTTCCACGGTCAACGCTTGCGCCCGCGTGCTGCGCGGAGCCGGCGTGGCTCGCGTTGACGTAGTCACTCTCGCCCACGGCTGAAACCCCTGCCCATGCACTTCGACAAGCCGACGTACACCGTGCGGAAGGTCCGGAAGAAGGACATCCCGAAGGGTCTCTACACCAAAGACCCTAGTTCGGGGGACATCCTCTTCAACAAAGAGCTGGAGGACAATCAGATGGTATCGCCGAAGAGCGGCCATCATTTCCCCGTCGGCGCTAGGACGCGGATCGCGCACCTTTTCGATCCGGACTCCTTCGTTGAGTGTGATGCCGCTATCCGCTCCAGCGACCCCCTTAAGTTTGTCGACTCTCAGCCCTACCCGGAACGCATCCGGCGGTATGAGAAGGAAAGCGGTCTGACGGAGGCAGTAATTAGCGGAACCGGCCGGATTCACGGCCTAGAGGTGGCGGTGGCCGTGATGGATTTCCGGTTCTGTGGCGGCGCGATGGGCGCGGCGGCCGGGGAAAAGATCACCCGAGCGATTGAGCTGGCCCGGATCCGCGGCCTGCCCTGCATCATTTTCAGCGCCTCCGGCGGCGCACGGATGCAGGAGGGCATCTACTCCCTGATGCAGATGGCCAAGACCAGCGCCGCTCTCGGCCGGCTCGCCGAGGCTGGATTGCCGTTTATCTCCGTGCTCACCCATCCGACGATGGGCGGTGTCACCGCTAGCTTCGCCACCCTCGGGGATGTGATCCTCGCCGAACCGGGCGCACTGGTTGGCTTCGCGGGCGCGCGGGTGATCAAAGACACGACCAAGCAGACGCTGCCCGCCGGTTTCCAAACGGCCGAATTTCTCCTGAAACACGGGCTGATCGACCAGATTGTGCCGCGCCTCGAGCTGCGCGGACGCCTGCACTTGCTGCTGACGGCCCTCCACGCGCGCCGACGGCCGACGGCGCGGTGAGCCTAGGTTACGCCGAGGTCGCTGCCCGCCTCTGCGCCCGACGGGCCGAGGGCCCCCGCTTCGGGATCGACCGGATGCGGTTGCTGGCCGCCGCCCTCGGACATCCCGAGCGGGCCGTGCCCTGCATGCACGTCGCAGGTACCAACGGCAAGGGCTCCGTCGCCGCGATGCTTGACGCCATCCTGCGGGCAGCCGGCTGGCGCACCGGGATGTACACCTCGCCGCACCTTGTGCACCTGGGGGAACGGGTGCAGGTGGATCGCCATTCGCTCACCGAGGAGGAGATCATGGCCTACGTCAGGGAGCTAGAGCCGGTCGTTGCGCGGCTCGGTGCGTTGGACGTGGGCGACGCCCCCGCTTTCTTTGAACTGATGACCGCGATGGCTTTCCTCCAGTTCGCGCGGAAAGGCTGCGACGTATCCGTCATCGAGGTCGGTCTCGGGGGAAGGCTAGACGCGACCACCATCGTGACGCCCGAGGTCGCCGTCATCACCTCCATTGCGATGGACCACTGCGAGATCCTCGGCGACACCCTCGGCCAGATCGCCGCGGAGAAGGCCGGCATCATCAAGCCGGGCCGGCCGCTGGTGGTAGGCCGGGTTCCGTCGGAAGCCGAGGAAGTGATTGCGAACATCGCCGCGGAGCGCGGGGCGCCCGTGCACTGGGTCCGCCGGGTCTACGGGGATGATCTCGGGGCCTACCCGCGGACCAGCCTAGAGGGGGATTACCAGCGCTGGAACGCCGCAACCGCGACCCTAGCGGCCGAGGCGCTCGACGCCCACTGGCGCATTTCCCCCGCCGTCATCCGTGCCGGTTTGGCCGCGGTGGACTGGCCCGGCCGTTGGCAGCGCACCCGGGCGTGTGAGCGGTTGGTCATCCTCGACTCCTCCCACAATCCGGAGGGGGCGTCGGTGCTATCCTCCAATCTAGCGAGATTGGTGGCTGAGACCGGCCAGCGCCCGTTGGTGATCACGGGCATCTTGGGGACGATCCGCGCCCGGCCCCTGCTCGCCGCGATTGCAGAGCACGCCTCGGAAATCGTGTTGGTGCCGCCCGACCAACCCCGCGCGTGCTCCGTCGAGGAGTTGCGCGCCTTGATCCCCGCGTCCTTTGCCGGCCCCGTCCGGGCGGGACGCGTTGAGGCGCTATTCCCGGCCCCTGGCCGGTGCACCGCGGGCTCGCCCAACGGCGTCGTGGTAGTCACGGGCTCCCTGTACCTGCTTGGGGAGGTGTTGACCCGCTTTGGTCCCACAGACGGCAACGGCTGAATCTTGGCGCTCGATTCGGCGTCCCCTCGAGGCATAACGCTGCGGGATGCGCTTCCCGTCGCTACTCCTCCTCTGTTTACTCGCCTTCACCGTCGTGCGTCTGCGGGCGGCGCTCCCCGTCACGCTGTCCCCCGTCGAAGGCCGTGGCGGAATGGTCGTGGCCGGGCATCCTGAGGCCGCCGCCGCCGGTTTGGCGGTACTGCGGGCCGGCGGCAACGCGATCGACGCGGCGGTGGCCACCTCCTTGGCCGTGGGCGTAGCCGAGCCTTACGGCTCCGGCCTCGGCGGCAAACTGATGTTCCTTTACCACGAAGCGCGCACCGGACGCACCTACGCCATCGATGCGATGGACGCCGCCGGTTCGGTCAACGTGGCCGCCTACCTTAAGCGTCCCGCCACCGCCCGGAGCTATGGCTACGCGGAAGTCTGTGTGCCCGGGCTGGCCGCAGGTCTGTGGACCGCCCATCAGCGCTGGGGACGCCTCCCCTGGGCTGCGACGATTGATCCCGCGATCCGTCTTGCCCGCACAGGCTTCGAAGTCCTGCCGAAGTCCCGGGAACAGTTTCAAGAACAGGAACGCAAGCTACGCCGGGGCGACGCAGAAATCGCCCGACTTTACCTGCCTGGCGGACAACTCCCCGCGGTCGGCAGCCGCCTCCCGAACGAGGATCTCGCGCGGACGATGGAGCTGCTGGCGCGCGACGGACGGGATGGATTTTATCGTGGAAGCGTGGCGGCAGCCTTAGTCCGTGCGGCACAGGCCGGCGGCGGTTGGCTCTCCGCAGAGGATCTGGCCGGCTACGAGGCCCGCGTGGTCGAGCCGCTTTCGGTCACCATCCGCGGCTACACGCTCTTCGCCGGCCCGCCGCCCACCAGCGGGGCCACGCTCTTTCTCCCGATCCTAAAGGCCCTCGAAGTCGGTGGGCTCGCGCCCGCCCCGCTACGCTCCGGCGAAAACCTCGACCTCCTCGGCCGCCATTGGCGCGCCGCCCTGCCGGACGTTCTACGCACGGTCGGTGACGTGCCTGCCTCTCGGTTCCAGGTCGAGCGCCTGCTCGCGCCTGAAGCCATCGAGGGCCTGCGCGCCCGCGCCCAACCCGCCCCCGCGAAACCCGCCCGCAAGGTCGCCTCGGCTCGCGCTCGGCAGGATGACTTCCCGTTTGCGGAAAGCGCGCAGGCCGCGACCACGCATTTCCTCGTCGCAGATCGGGAGGGGAACGTGGTCTCAGCGACCCAGTCCCAGAGCCTTCACTTTGGCGCCGGCGTCGTGCCGCCAGGTACCGGAGTGGTGATGAACAACTCGATGAGTAACTTCGCGACCACGGATTTGCGGAGCCCGAATTACGTGGCGCCCGGCCGCCGCTCGCGCAGCACGATCGGCCCGACGATCGCGGTCCGGGATGGCAGGGTCGCATTCGCCTTGGGATTGCCGGGGTCCGCCCGCATTCCGACGGGGCTGCTGCAGGTGCTCACGGACCACCTGCTGCTGGGCCGTCCGCTGGAAGAGGCTATCGGTGACACCCGGTTCCACTTCCAATCCGCGGAGGGCGATGGATCGGATCAGCTCGAGGCCGAGGCTTCGCTGCCGGACGCCGTCGCAGAGCAGCTCCGTGCGCTGGGCTGGAAGGTTGTTCTCCGCGAACCCGCGGGCACGGGCCGACATTTCGGGGGCGTGAACGCAATCGAGGTGCGTCCGGATGGGACGCTGCGCGGGTTGGCCGATCCGCGGCGCACGAACGCGGCAAGCGGGTTCTGAGCGCGGACAAAAGCCTTGCCAAGCGCGGGGTGAGTCCCTGTGTTTGAACACTTTCCATGCAAAAGACCAAGAAGTCCATTGCCAAGCGGTTCAAACTCACCGCCCGCGGCAAGCTCGTGCGCCGCACGCCCGGCTTCCGTCACTTGCTTGGCTCGAAGAGCACGAAGCAAAAGCGTCGTGCGACCCGGGACAAGCTGGTGGCCGCCGGCCACGCGGAGGCGCTCAAGCGCGCCCTACCGTTCGGTCTCTGAACGGTTCGTCACCCATCCCATCAACCGCTCCCGGGGGTGAATCCCCAGCCGACCTCCGGGCGCATAAAAAAAGGAATCCACCAACATGGCTCGTGCAACTAATGGTCCCGCGTCGCGCAAGCGGCGCAAAAAAGTGCTGAAGTACGCCAAGGGCTACTTCGGCAATAAATCGAAGCTGTTCCGCTACGCCAAAGAAGCGGTCCAGCACGCTTGGCAGTACGCCTATGCCGCCCGTCGCAAGAAGAAGGGCGACTTCCGCGGTCTCTGGATCGTGCGCCTCAATGCCGCGTGCCGCAACGCCGGCATCAGCTACAGCCGCTTCATCGAGGGGCTGAAGGCCGCCAACATCGGCCTCGACCGTAAGGTCCTCAGCGACCTCGCAATCCGCGACGAAGTAGCCTTCAATGCCCTCGTCCGCCAGGCGCAGGCGGCCCTGAAGGCCAAGGCTTCCGCGCCGAAGACCGCCTGAGGCCCGCCGGGGTCGCCCCGGTTTCCCTCACCCGCTGAAGGACGGGTTCCGCGCCCGCGGGACCCGTCCTTTCTTTTTTCCGTTCCCGCCCGCGCAGGCTTCCCTCCCTCCGCCGCTTCCCCCACGCTCTCGTTCCCGAATTCATCGTATGCAAGCGCAACTCCAAGCCGTCCTCGCGAAGGCCGCCGTCGAGCTTCCTGCCGTCCACCTCCGGCCTGAGCTCGAGGCCGCGAAGGCCCGCTACGTCGGCCCCAACGGGGAATTTACCGCCCTGATGAAGCAGATGGGCGCGGTCCCCAAGGAGGAGCGTCCCGCGGCGGGCAGACTCATCAACGAGGCCAAAGGACGGCTGCAGGCTCTCCTCGACGAGGCCCTCGCCCGCATCGCCGCTGCCGAGCTTTCCGCCCAACTCGGCCCCGCGATCGATCCGACGCTGCCGGCGCCGGATCCGGGCCCCGGCACTCGCCACCCGCTCACCCTTGTCCGCGAGGAGATGTGCCGCATCCTCCGCAAGGTCGGTTTCTCCGTCGCAGATGGTCCCGAGGTCGAGAGTGAGTATTACTGCTTCGACGCGCTCAACACTCCCGCCGACCACCCCGCTCGCGACGAGAAGGACACGTTTTACCTCCCCGCGGACGCCCGTTTCGGCAACGTAAGCAAGAAGGACCCCGCCGAGCGCTACCTCCTCCGCACACACACTTCGTCGGTCCAAATCCGTACGATGCTGCGCGGCGAGCCGCCGATCCGCATCGTGTCTCCGGGGCGCGTTTACCGGCGGGACACGACCGACGCCACCCACAGCGCAAACTTCCACCAGCTCGAGTGCCTTTACGTCGATCGCAACGTCACGGTGCGGGACCTGAAGGCGCTGCTCGACCACATCTTCGCCGCCCTACTCGGTAAGGACACGCGCACCCGCTTCCGCCCACACTACTTCGGATACACCGAGCCAAGCTTCGAGGTCGACCTCGCCGCGACGCACCTGCCCCGGGTCAATAAGCCCTGGATCGAGATCGGTGGCTGCGGAATGGTCGATCCCTCGGTGTTTGCCGCCGTCGGTTACGACCCGGAACGTTGGACTGGTTACGCCTTCGGCATGGGCCTCGAACGCTTGGCCATGCTCCTCTACGGCATCGATGACATCCGCTATTTTTACCAGAACGACGCCCGCTTCCTGCGGCAGTTCGCCTGAGCGATCCTTTCCTCTTCCGGCATGAAAGTCTCCCTGAACTGGCTGCGCGATTACGTCCCCCTTACGGCCTCCCCGGAGGAGATCGCGCGGGCCATCACCTTCCTCGGCTTTGAGGTCGAGGGCATTCATTCTACTGCGGCGCCCAGGCTGGAACACGTCGTGGTCGGTGAGATCCTCACCCGCGCTCGCCATCCCAACGCGGACAAACTCTCCATCTGCACGGTCGACGTAGGCCCTGCAGGTGGAATTAAGACGATCGTCTGCGGCGCCTCGAACTGCGACGCCGGTCACCGGGTGCTCGTGGCCCTACCCGGCGCCGTACTGCCTGGGAACTTTGCCATTAAGGCGTCCAAGATCCGCGGCCAAGCCTCCGAGGGGATGATGTGCTCCGCCGACGAGCTCGGCCTGACGGGTGACCACGCTGGGCTGCTGGTGTTGGCGGACCGTCCTGCCCTCGGTTTGCCGATCCAGGAGGCGCTCCCGGGAGGGGACACCATCCTCGACCTAGAGATCACGCCGAACCGTCCGGACTGCCAGTGCCACCTCGGGATCGCCCGTGAACTCGCCGCCTGGTTCCGCCTGCCGCTCACTTATCCGCAGGAACGCTTCCGCGGGGATGTCTCCGCCGCGCCGCAGCGCCCGGATCTGCTCGCTGGAGTCGAAGTTCGGAGCCCGGAGGACTGCCCTTATTATTCCGCCCACGTAGTTTTCGGCATCAAGGTAGGACCGAGTCCGACTTGGTTGCAGGACCGCCTGCGCGCCGTGGGCCTGCGTCCCATCAACAACGTGGTCGACGCCACGAACTACGTGATGCTCGAGACCGGCCAGCCGCTGCACGCCTTCGACGCCCACCGGCTCGAAGGTCGGCGCATCGTCGTTCGTCCGGCCGCTGAGGGGGAACGATTGGTGACGCTGGACGGCAAGGAACGCACCTTGGACGCGAGGACGCTCGTGATCGCCGATGCCGCACGCGCGGTGGTGGTCGCCGGGGTGATGGGGGGGCAGGACTCCGGGGTGACAGCTGACACCACTGATTTGGTGCTCGAATGCGCGGTTTTCCGGCGGCAGGCCATTCGCGCGGCCTCCCGCCGCCTCGGGCTTTCGACGGACTCATCCTACCGATACGAGCGCGGGGTGGATCCGCACGGCGCGCCGGAAGCGGCGTGGCGCGCCATCGATCTGATTCTGGAAATCGCCGGTGGCGTCGTGGCCGGCCCAGCCTTTACGATCGGGGGCGATGTCCCTTGGTCCCGTGAAATCGTGGTCACCCACGACTACATCACCGAACGCCTTGGGTTCGATGTGCCGGCCCCCGAGATGCGCGCCGCCTTCGAGGCCCTTGAGCTGAGGGTTACCCGCGAGGAGGAAACCGCGCAACCCGCGCGTGGTCCCGCGTGGACCGTCGCCATCCCCAGTTGGCGGGACGACCTAGACCGACCGATCGACTTGGTGGAGGAAGTCCTGCGGCTGCATGGCACCGAACGGATCCCGGCGGCGACGGTCGTCGCACCTGGGCTCGCCGCCGAAGACGATCCCATCGTGCGTTTCAACCGCCAGGCGACCGACTATCTGGTCGGCCACGATTTCCACGAGTGCGTCAATTACACCCTGCGTCCGGCCCGCGAGGTGACCGAGTGGGCGCTCCCGGCGGAACTGCCCCGGCTGGCGCTCGCCAATCCCTTCGTCGATGACCAGACGCATCTTCGCTCGTCGCTGATCGGCGGCCTGCTGGAATCCCTGCGGCTGAACCAGGCCCGGGGCGTTCCCGTGGCGCGCCTAGCGGAAACCGGCCGAGTCTTCCTCGAGCGGGAAGGGCAGATCCTTGAGTGCATCGCCGCCGCCTTCGTCCTCGCCGAATCGGCCGGGGAACGCTCCTGGCTGCGGCGCGAGTCCGCTGACTTCTTCACCGTGCGACACCACGTCGCAGCCCTCGCCAGCCTAGCTGGGCTCCGGATTGGCGACCTGCTTCCCGCCGCGGCCCCTGGATGGCAGGCGGGACACGCGGCGCAGGCAGCGGATCCGCGGCGAGGGTGGTGGGTCAGCGCCGGCCTCGTGGATCTGGCACTTGCCCGCTCGCTTGGCATCGATGGGCGTGTGCAAGCAGGCTTTGTCGCGTTGCTGCCCGAACTGCTGCCGTCGCGTGCTGGGGTGCGCCGCTTTCAGGACTTCAGCCTCTTCCCGGCTGCCCTTCGAGATCTCGCCCTCATCGTGCCAGAGGCGACCCCAGCAGGGGAGGTGGCTGCCCGCGTTGAACGCGCGGCGCGGCAGGCGGCGGCCGCGAGCTTTACCTTCGAGGGGGCCAGCGTCTTCGACGTCTATCGCGGCCCGGGTTTGCCCGACGGGCACAAGAGCTTGGCGTTCAACCTCGTCTTCCGCGGTAAGGACAGGACGCTCACCGACGACGAGGTGAACGCGGCCTTCCAGCGCTTGCAGGTCGAGGCGCTAGCAGGCACCTCTTGGCAAATCCGCCGTTGAGCCGATGAACTCCTCGGAACTCGACCTCGACGCGCTGGCCCGCTTGGCGCGGCTCGCGCTCACACCGGAGGAAAAGGCCACTTTCCAGCGACAGCTCGCTGATCTGCTCCAGCACATCGAGCGCCTCTCCCAAGTTGATGTCACCGGGGTCGAACCTTCCGCGCACGCCCACCCACTGCAGAACGTGTGGCAGGAGGATGAGCCCCAGCCCGGCCTCCCACCCGCAGAGGCGCTGCGCAACGCGCCAGCTCGGCGCGACCAGATGATCGCGGTACCCAAGGTCGTCGAATGACCACCTCCACGACGCCCCTGTACTACCTTTCGCTTGCGGAGGCCGCCGCGGCACTCTCGTCCGGTCGAATTTCCTCGGCGGAACTGACGGACGCAGTGATCGCACGGGCGGAGGCGGTCGAACCGCAGCTGCACGCGCTACTCTCCGCGGATCCCGCTGCCGCTCGAGCGCAGGCTCAAGCCTCGGATGCCCGCCGCGCCGCCGGCAAAAGCTTGGGGCCATTGGATGGGATTCCGATTGGGCTTAAGGACGTCATCGCCGTCCGGGACCAACCCCTGACGGCCGGCAGCCGGATGCTGGCGAATTTCATCTCGCCCTACGACGCCACGGTCACACGACGCCTCCGCGAGGCCGGAGCAGTCCTCTACGGACGCCACAACTGCGACGAGTTCGCGATGGGCTCGTCTACTGAGAATTCCGCCTTTCACCCCACTGGCAATCCCTGGGACCTCGAGCGCGTCCCCGGCGGTTCGTCGGGCGGCAGTGCGGCCGCCCTCGCGGCGGGCGAGGCCCTTGCGACACTGGGTTCCGACACGGGCGGCTCCATTCGTCAGCCCGCAGCTTTGTGCGGCGTGGTCGGCCTCAAGCCCACTTACGGTCGTGTCTCCCGTTACGGGCTGGTCGCTTACGCGTCCTCCTTGGATCAGATCGGTCCGTTTGGCCGTACCGTCGAGGACGTCGCACTGGTGCTGCAAGCGATCGCCGGCCACGACGAACGCGATTCCACTTCGTTGCGCGCCAAAACGGAGGATTTTGGCGCAGAACTGAGGGGCCCAGCCATTCCTCGTCGGCTGGGACTGCCCCGCGAGTACTTCGGGGAGGGATTGGATCCCGAGGTCGCCGCCGCGGTCGAGCAGGCCGTGTCGTATTACAGGGGACTCGGTTGCGAGGTTCGGCCAGTGTCGCTCCCGCACACCCCGTACTGCCTCGACACCTACTACGTTCTCGCGACCGCCGAGGCGTCCTCGAACCTCTCGCGTTACGACGGAATCCGCTATGGACACCGCTGCGCCGAGCCCCGGGACCTGAACGACCTTTACTCCCGCTCGCGAGCCGAGGGATTTGGCGCGGAGGTCAAACGACGAATCATCCTAGGTACTTACGTGCTCTCGAGCGGCTACTATGATGCCTATTATCTCCGGGCCCAGAAGGTCCGCACCCTGGTGCGTCGTGACTTCCTCCAGGCCTTTGCGGACGTGGATGCCCTATTGACGCCGACCTCACCGATCCCCGCGTTCCGGCGTGGGGAAAAGGCCGATCCGCTCGCGATGTATCTTTGCGATATCTACACCATCGGAGCCAATCTCGCGGGACTCCCCGCGATGAGCGTCCCCTGTGGCTTCACCCGCGCCGGCCTGCCGGTGGGATTCCAACTCCTTGGCCAACCGCTCGGTGAGGCACAACTCCTCGCGCTCGGCCACGCTTACGATCGTGAGCACCAGTGGGGCCGCCGGCATCCTAATCTCTGACCTCGGTCCCGCCGTGTCCTCCCCAGTCCCACCAGCCGTATCCTACGAGGCCGTGATCGGTCTAGAGGTCCACGTCCAGATCCGCACCCGCTCCAAGATCTTCACGCGCGTCGCCGCGGGTTACGGCCACGAACCCAACACCCTCACCGATCCTGTCGTCTTGGCCTTGCCCGGTGCTCTTCCGGTGATGAACCGAGCCGCCTTGGACGCTATCATCAAAGCCGGACTCCTGCTCGGTTGTGAGATCGCGCCGGTCTGCAAATGGGATCGGAAAAACTACTTTTATCCGGACTCCCCCAAAAACTATCAGATCTCCCAATTCGACGCCCCTGTCTGCCGCGGCGGTACCGTTGAAATCGAATTGCCCGGCTCGGCCCGTAATGTGATGGGGGAACACAAGCGGATCCCGCTCACCCGGATTCACCTCGAGGAGGATGTCGGCAAGCTCAACCACGGTGCCGCCGAATCACTCGTAGACTATAATCGCGCCGGAACTCCGCTGATGGAAATCGTCTCGGACCCCGCGCTGCACTCAGGCGACGAGGCCTATGCGTACCTAACTTCTCTGCGCGCCACGATGATCCAAGGCGGGATCTCTGACTGCGATATGGAGAAGGGCCAGCTCCGGTGCGACGCCAACATCTCCCTCCGACCCGCCGGCAGCACGACTCTAGGAACCAAGGTTGAGCTCAAGAACCTCAATTCAATCTCGTTCGTGCGCGATGGCATCGAGCACGAGATTAGGCGCCAGCGCGCGATCCTTGAGCGCGGGGGACGCATCTCGCAAGAAACGCGGGACTACGACGGGATGAGCGGCACCTCACAGTCTCTGCGCTCGAAGGAGGAGGCCCACGACTATCGGTACTTTCCCGATCCGGACCTGATGCCGGTCGTGATCGATGCCGCTTGGTGCGAGCGGCTACGCGCAGAGTGCCCCGAGCTGCCTTTCGACCGGCAACGCCGCTTCCTCGCGGACCATCAGCTGCCCTACACCCAGACTTCCGTGTTGGTTTGGGATCAGCCGCTCGCCGACTACTTTGAAGCTGCGGTGCGCCTAGGAGCGGCTCCGCAGGCCGCCGGCAACTGGATCATCAACGACCTGCGGCGGGAGCTGGCGGCCGCGGGCTCGACCCCCGCGGAATGCCGCCTGTCTCCCGCTCATCTTGTCGCACTGCTGCGTCTGGTCGACTCCGGGGTCCTGTTGAACGCGGCCGCCAAGGAAGTGTTTGTGGAGATGTTTGCGACCGGAGACTCGGCGGAGGTTATCGCAGATCGCCGCGGCCTTCGCGCGGCGCCGACGGACACCGCTGAACTAGATGGCTGGTGCCGCGATGCGATCGCAGGCAACCCCAAGGCGGCGGCGGAATTCCGTTCCGGAAAGGACAGCGCCCTGAACGCCTTGAAGGGACCAGTGATGAAGGCCGCTAAGGGGAAGGCTAACCCCAAGGCGGTTGACGAGACATTACGGCGTCTCCTCGCTGCCGTTTGACCAAGGCCTGCGGGAAGGGGCTTGTGCCCACTGCTCCGGCGGCGATTCTGTCGAAGTAATGCGGTTTTTCGGTCTAGCGCCAGATCGGCTCCAGTCCCCGGATGGGACGCCGCCTCCCGTTCCTACTGCGCAGCGGGCGGTACTCTTGGGTGCCCTTGGCCTAGCGGCCGTAAGCCTCGCAGCATACTCCGTGTGGGCATTCCGGTTGGTAGCCGGGACGGGGCTGCTCTATGGCTCCATCTCCGCCGTTTATCTCGCCACCAGCGGGTGGATTCTGGCCCGGTTGGTGCCTCCGCCCGGGCGCGTGCGTTATCTCGGCCTATTTACGCTTGGGTTTGCCGGTTATGCTGCCCTCTGGTGCCTGTGCTGGTTTGGCCTCCGCGGACGCTACCATGCGGACTTTCACGGGGCCGTGCTGGGGCTCGCCTGGCTCGCGTGGCTGCATTGGCGCGCTTTCGGCGCGCGCGGCTCTTGGGTCCCGGCCGCCTTGGTGCTCCTCGCGCTGCACACGCTCGGCTATACCGCGGGGGACGATCTGCACGCGCTGGTCGGAGGCGTCAGTGGTCGCCTGCTCTGGGGCCTAAGCCACGGGCTTGGTTTTGGCGCCGGGCTCGGCTGGCTCTTGCACCGTGCCCAAACCGCCGCCGCGAAAGAATCGGCTGGGATAGAGTAGGGTAGAGTGGGGCGGCTTAGCGCCGGCCGTCTCTATTCACCGATGCACCAAAGGTAGTCCTGACGCTCCGGGGTCATTTTCGCGGCCCGGAGATAAACTCGTCCGCCCGCGATCGCCGGCGAGGCGAGGGCCTCATCGCCCACCTTATTCTGCGCCAGCACCTTCGCGCCAGCTGGCGAAACCTCCACAACAAAGGTCACTCCCCGCAAGTTCGTCACGTAAACTCGATCGCCCAGCATCACCGGAGAACCGTAGAAATCGCGGTCCACCTTTTCGCGCCAGAGCTCCGCACCGGTGTCCGCCCGCCAGCAGACGATCTGGCCGGCGTCCAAAACCGCGTACAGGTGACCATTCCGTACCAGCATCGACGGCACATAAACCCGCGTGTTGTTCTGCCAGGCGATCCTTCCGGAACCATCCGCCTCCACCGCCGTGACGTTGTTGCGCGGATACCCACCACTGACGAACACGCGCTGCCCGTCGGTCACCGCCGTGGTCACGCACTCTTCCGTAGCTCCTTCGATCTCCCATAGCTTACGACCGGAAATAGGATCGAAGGCAGAAATGAGGTTGCAGCCGCCCAGAACCACTTGGGACTTTCCCGCGGCCTGCAGCACCGCCGGGCTGGTGTAGTTGGCGATCTTGGGACGGTCCTGCGACCAGACCGTCTTGCCGGTCGCGCGATCAAGGGCCAGCACCTTCCCGCCACCGCGATTGTCCGCGCTCACTATGACGAGCGCCCCGTGTACGACCGGAGAGGAGCCAAATCCCTGGTGCATCACGAAGTCGGCGACCCGTGTCTGCCAGAGTAGCTTCCCGGCCGGCGTCAGGGCCGAGGTCTGGATGCCCTTGCCGTTGGGAAAATTCACGAACAACCGCTCACCGTCCCACGCCACCGAACCGGCCGCGGGATTCGAGAGCCGATGATTACCCGCGTCGACTTGGCCACGATGCACCACTGCGTCCCATAGCACCCTGCCACTCGCCCGGTCGAGGCAGATGACCGCTTGCTCGTCCGCGGTCGCGGTAGTCAGGTAGATGCGATCGCCCACGAGGGTGGGTGAGCTGTGCCCTCGGCCGCGCAGAGGAGTCTTCCAGCGTACCCGGTCCGTCTCGCTCCACTGGATGGGAACTGCCTGACTAGAGGACGCGTGTCCGTCTGCGGTGGGCCCCCGCCAGCCGGGCCAGTCGCCTGCCCGAGCTAAGGAGGTCAATGAAAGGAGGAGCAAGAAGACTGGGGTCGTGAAGGGGCGGCGCATCGAGATCGGGGTTATTGGCAGCGTCGTGCCTGCTTTCGTGGCTCGCAAGCCCGCAAGGGTAGGAGTGGGACTCCGCGCCAGCCCTGAAGACCTACTTTCCAAGCGTTTTGGGGGGCTCCATCCGCAGTCGTCCGTGGAGTTCGGCCAATTCTCGCAGGTAGCCGGCGGAGTCGGACTGGAGTCGTTCGAGCTGTTCCGTCCGGTAGCGCCACCCCCAATTGCCCGCCGCTTGCCCCGGCGTATTGAACCGGCCCTCCGGTCCGAGACTGAGGAAGTCCTGCAGCGAAATTACCGCTAGCCCGGCGACCGATGCATACGCGGCGCGAATGAAATCCCAGCCAATCTCGCGGCCGCTGACCCTTAGGTAACGCCGCACGTGATCCCGAACAGATTCGTCGGCGGACTGGTACCAGCCGAGCGTGGTGTCGTTGTCGTGGGTCCCGGGGTAGATCACGCAGTTCGCGCGCAGATTGTGCGGCAGGTAGGGGTTCGAAGCGTCCGCACCAAAGGCGAACTGGAGCACCGCCATTCCAGGCAGACCGGTGGCCTCGCGCAGGGCGGTGGTCTCGGGGGTGAGCAGGCCCAGATCCTCGGCGATTAGCCGCGCCTCAGGGAGCGCGCGTTGTACCGCGGCGAAGAACGGTAGCGCAGGACCCGGGATCCAGCGGCCGGTTCGTGCCGTGGCCGAGCCTGCGGGCACGGACCAATAGGCCTCGAAGCCTCGGAAATGATCGATTCGCACCACGTCGGCGAAGGCGAAGGCGGCGCGGAGCCGGGCCAGCCACCAAGCGTAGCCGCTCTCCGCGTGCGTCGGCCAGTCATAGAGCGGGTTGCCCCACAACTGGCCATCGGCGGAAAAGTAATCTGGTGGCACCCCAGCGACCCCAGTTGGACGGGAGGTGCGCGGGTCGAGTTGAAACAGTTCGGGCTGCGCCCAGACATCCGCGCTGTCGAGGGCGGTGAAGATCGGGATGTCGCCGATTATTTCGATGCCGGCGGAGGCCGCTTGCGTGCGCACGCGGCGCCATTGAGCGAAGAAGAGATACTGAAGGAAGGCGTGGGCCTCGGTGCGCCGTTCCAGCCGGCTGCGTGCGGGATTTTTCTGGGCAGCGGAGAACGACCGGAGCTCCCGGGGCCACTCCCACCAAGGTTTACCTCCCTGATCCTCTTTGAGGGCTGAGAACAGGGCGTAGGCATCCAGCCAGGCTGCGTGCTCGCGCCGGAAAGTCTCGAAGCTGCCCCCGGCAAGCGGCGGACGGCCTTGCTGGCGCCACCGTTCCCAGACTCGGAAAAGCAGCGGGAGTTTGCGCTGATACAGCGCCCCGAAATCGACGGAATTCTCCGGTAGCTCACGCAGCGATGCGAGTTCGGGCTCCGAAAGCCATCCGGCCGCGCGCAGCGGGAGCACGTCGATCAAGTAAGGATTGCCGGCAAAGGAGCTGAAGCACTGGTAGGGGGAGTCACCGTACCCGGTCGGTCCAAGCGGACACGTCTGCCAGTAGCGGAGCCCCGCGGCCTGGAGGAAGCGCAACAGCGCCTCTACCGGTTCACCCAACGTCCCGACCCCTTGGGCGCCCGGTAAGGAGGTGGGGTGAAGTAAAAGCCCCGCGGCCCGGTGATCGAGCCAAGAGAACAAGGGAGCCGCAGAGCTGAGGGCCATCGAGGGGAATTGGAGGCGAAGCGGCGAAGGGCGCAGCAGTTCCTCAGCTTAACATAATATGGATTGTGCTGCCAAACGACATCCAGCGCCGCTCCTCACTGCGCCGGACCCCAATGCCTAGTGAACGGGAAATAAACCAAAATCGGCCTCCCGACCACATCCCTAGCCGGGACCGTACCCCAATAGCGGCCGTCCAGACTGTTCGCCGAGTTATCACCCAGCGCAAAATATTCCCCCGCTCCAATCTTCACCTGGGTTCCGGCCCGCAACAGTCCTTCGTAGCGATACCCCACATGGTTTCCCTCTTGACGCGCATTGCCCGAGAAAACGCCCGCGCCGGTGATCGGGGCCCCGTTGCGGTGGAGCTCGAAGCCCTTGAGCTCGAGCGTATCCCCGGGCACCCCCACCAGCCTCTTGATGTAATATTGGTCTCCGTACGAGCGCGCCAACCCCTCGATGTTACCCGTCCGGAATACGAAACCGCTCCCAACTGCCGGCGGGATAAAATGATAACTTAACCGGTCCACAAAAAGTTGATCCCCAGTCAGAATGTCGAATGCCATCACCCTCTCGCCCGCCTTAACGCTTCGTCCCGTGCGCAGGAAACGCGTCCGACCGGGCTCGTTCCCGGATTGCCGCGCCAAAACGCGCGCCAAATCCACCCCACCCGGCTCATGCGATGGTCGCTCGCTCGGGAAAAAACAGTCGCGCACGGCCCACTCAAAGTCGAAGTCTTGGGGCACGCGCACCGTAACTGGACGTTCGCCCACGATCAATGTGTACTCCTTGAGGGTAGCCGGTAAAATGAGCCAGGAACGGCCGGCAACCTCCCGGTAAGGAAGCGTAAGCCGACCTCCGGCGGAACCGGCCACGGGAATGAGAATCTCCCCGCTCGTCGGCGCATCAATGCGGACGGTCTGGGCCCCGAAACTGACAAACCGAGCGGCCTGAGCGAGTA
Organism: uncultured Opitutia bacterium; assembly: GCA_903861185.1. Taxonomy (GTDB): domain Bacteria; phylum Verrucomicrobiota; class Verrucomicrobiia; order Opitutales; family Opitutaceae; genus ER46. Next base: position 46,266 of record CAIOTK010000482.1, read on the forward strand.
GTCCGGGTTCGTCCGCCCGCCGAGTGAACGCCTCCGGCGTCATCCCGTTGTAGGTCGGCCACATCGAGTTGGTCGGGATCTTGAATGGCTGCACCACATAGGTCCGCAGACCGAGGATCACCAACGCCGCGACCAGAAAGAACTCCACGTTATCCCCAATGGTGGTCTTCGGGTAGATGGCTCCCCCGGTACGGCGGAGGTTCTCCTCAAGGTGCTCAATCCCGAGTTGGAGTTTCTCGGCCCCAGCCCGCGCTTTGACCTCTGCACGCAGAGAGGCGGTGCGGACCTCCAGTTCAGCGAGCTCTGCCGCCCCCAGCACGTCACGGCGGTAGTGCCAGACCTTGTCCGCGATTTCGAGCCAGTTGGCCGCATTTTCGCGCATCTTGCGGTCCGGCGACTTGAAGAATCCGAACATAAGGGGCGCTATTGGTTGCTC
>CAIOTK010000483.1 GCA_903861185.1 uncultured Opitutia bacterium
GCTTTGTCGACGCGCCCGTCGCCCACCCGAGCGTGGTGTTCCGGCGCGAGCTCGTGGCGCGGCACGGCGGTTACCGGGCGGGAGATTTTCCCGAGGATCCCGAGTTGTGGCTGCGGTGGATGGACGCGGGGGTGGCCTTCGGCAAGGTACCCCGGGTGCTCCTGCGGTGGCACGACCCGCCGGGCCGGTTGTCACGGAGTGACGCGCGCTACGCGCCAGAGGCGTTTTTCCGGCTGAAGGCCGAATGGATTGCCCGCTGGCTCCGGGCCCGGCCCACGGTCGCGGCCCGCCCGCTCCTCGTTTGGGGCGCGGGTCGGCCGACGCGGCTCCGCGCGGCGGCGCTCGCCGCACACGGGTTGCGGCTCGCGGGGTACGTCGACGTTGACCCCGCCAAGGTCACGCCGGCGCTGGGCGGCTCTGGGCCGCCGGTGCTGGCGCCATCGGCGCTACCGCCCGCGGGTGAGGCGTTCGTCCTCGCCTACGTTTCCTCGCCGGGCGCGCGGGACCTGATCGCCGCGGATCTCACCGCCCGCGGTTGGACCGAGGGGAGCGATTTCCTGCTGTGCGCCTAGGCGGCCGCGCGCGGCTCAGCGCAGCTCGCGGAGCAGGAAGGCGTAGGCCAGCGCCTGCATCCGTGCGAGCTGCCGGTTGTCCGCGGCGCCGCCGTGGCCGCCCTCGATGTTCTCGTAGTACAGCACCGGGTGTCCCTGCTCGAGCATCCGCGCGGCCATCTTCCGGGCGTGGCCCGGGTGGACGCGGTCGTCGCGTGTAGAGGTCGTGAGCAGCAGGCGCGGGTAGGTCACCCCGGGGCGCACGTTGTGGTAGGGCGAATACCGGGCGATGTACGCCCATTCGTCGGCCTTGTCCGGGTCGCCGTACTCGGCCATCCACGACGCGCCGGCGAGCAGGCGGTGGTAGCGCCGCATATCGAGCAGGGGCACCTGGCAGACGACGGCGCGGAACAGGTCGGGACGCTGCACCATCACGGCGCCGACGAGCAGCCCGCCGTTGCTGCCGCCCTGGATGCCGAGGTGGCGCGGGGAGGTGACCTTGCGCCGCACGAGGTCCTCCGCGACCGCGATGAAGTCATCGTAGGCGCGCTGCCGCCGGTCCTTCAGGGCCGCCTGATGCCACGCGGGTCCGAATTCGCCGCCGCCGCGCAGGTTGGCGAGGACGAACACGCCGCCTTGGTCCAGCCAGGCCGCGCCCATCCCCGCGCGGTGGTTCGGGGTTTGGGAGATCTGGAACCCGCCGTAGCCGTAGAGGAGCGTCGGGTTACGGCCGTCGGCCGCGAGGCCCTTGCGTGCCACTTGGAAATACGGGATGCGCGTGCCGTCGGCGGAGACGGCCTCGTGTTGGGTGAACTCCAGCGGCGCGGCGGCAAAGAACGCGGGGAGTTGCCGGAGCAGTTCGGGCGCGCCCCCGCCGATCTCCCCGCGGAATAGGCTCGGCGGGGTCAGGAAATCGTCGGCCTGCAGCCAGAAGGCGTCGGAGGTGTCGTCCTCACCGCTGGCCGTGGCGTTGCCGAATTCGACGCTCGGCAGCGGCGCGCGGTCCCAGCCGCCGCCGGGTCGCGGTGTCGCCACAAGGATCCGGCTCCGCACGTTGACGAGCGTGTTGATCAGGATGTGGCCGCGGGTGGTGCTGTAGCCGGCAAGGGCCTCGCGCGGGCCGGGCGCGAAGAGGATCGCGAAGTCCCGGTCGCCGGCGAGGAACCGCTCCCACGGCAGCGTCAGCAGCGCCCCCGCCGGGAACGTCCGTCCGCCGGTCGTCCAGTCCTTGCGCAGGGTGACGAGCAGGTGCTCGCGCCAAGTGCCGAGGCGGACGTCCACCGGCAGGTCGAGGCGCTCGAATTTCCCGTCGCGCCCGAGGAAATGCTCCGCCGTGAAAAAGGTGGTGCCGCGCCGCGCGAACTCGCGCCGGAAGCCGGGCTCGACCGTGGTGTAGACCGAGGCGCTGACGTCCGTGGAGCGGCCTTCGAACACCAGCGGGGCCCCCGCCAACGGGGTGCCGCGGCGCCAGAGGCGGGCCTGCCGGGCGTAGCCTGAGTCGGTGAGACTGCCGGGGCCGAAGTCGGTGCCGACGTAGAGGTGGTCACGGTCCCGCCAAGCGACCTGGGTCTTGGCCTCGGGCAGCTTGAAGCCGTCCGCGACGAACGCCTTCGCCATTGGGTCGAACTCGCGCACGACGACCGCGTCGGCGCCGCCGCGCGAGAGGCTGATGAGGCAGCGGTCCAGTTCCGGCTCGAGCCAGCTGGAGCCCTTCCACACCCAGTTCTCGCCTTCGGCCCGGGCGAGGGCGTCGAGGTCGAGCACGGTCTCCCACGCGGGCTCCGCCTTGCGGTACTCTGCGAGGGTCGTCCGTCGCCAGAGGCCGCGCGGATGGGCGGCGTCCTGCCAGAGATTGTAGTAATGATCCCCGCGGCGGGCGACGTAGGGAATGCGCGCACGGGAATCGAGGATCCCGAGCAGACGATCGCGCAGCGGCGCGAATTCCGGCGCTGCCTCCAGTTCGCCCAGCGACTGAGCGTTGCGCTCCCGGACCCAGCCGAGGGCGCGCTCGCCCTGGACCTCCTCCAGCCAGAGGTGCGGGTCATCCGGCTGGGGGGCCGGGGCGGCGGGAAGGAGCGGGAGCACGAGGAGCGGCAGGAGGCGGGTGAGGGTGCGGGCGGTCCGGGGCATCGGCGGAGCGTGTGCGCCTGTCGCCGAAAGCCAAGCGCGCGGCGCGAGTCAGTCC
>CAIOTK010000484.1 GCA_903861185.1 uncultured Opitutia bacterium
CTTTGCGCCTTTTGCGGCCATCGCCTGGCTGGCCGGAGGGATGGGCCACAAAAGGCGCAAAAGGGCGCTGACCGCGGGCGAAGTCGTGCAGGGCGTCTATAGACGCCACGAACGCGCGATAGACTCGGCGAAGCTAGCCGCGGATCGATGTAGCCGGGGCGCGCCGCCCCGGTGGACGCAGACGAAAAGGCTTTTGCCGCCTGCGGCGGATCGGATCGCTCCGCTGGCTTGGGTTTAGTCTGTAATCACCGGGGCGACGCGCCCCGGCTACACCAAACCGCTCCCCGCCGGAAGGGGTCGGGTCCCCGCCGGAAGGGGTCAGGCCGTGAATCGCTAGTTTTCAGCCGGCTTCAGGGCCGGGCTCTCCGGGCGTGCGCCGAGGCGGGTTCGCGGCGTCTATAGACGCCAAGCAAGGCTGGTCCGCGCGGGCGACCCTTTGCGCCTTTTGCGGCCATCGCCTGGCTGGCCTGAGGGATGGGCCACAAAAGGCACAAAGAGCCTGCCCCCCCCTTCGGGCCCTGCCGTCAGAACGTGCCCTTGACGCCGAAGGTCCAGAGCGAGCCGAAGTCCTCGCGCTGCCGGAACTGGGCGTGCGCGGGCGTGCTCGGCCCGGCGCGCTCGATATCCTCGGTGGCGTCGTTCACGTTGCGCAGGCTGCCGAAGACGGCGAAGCGCTTGTAGAACGTGTATTCCCCGCTGATGTCGATGTAGAGGCGCTTGGAGCCCCAATCGTAGGTGTCGGGCTCGATGCTCCGGCCGGCGGCGATCAGGCCCCGGCGCTGGCGACCGCGGTAATTCCAGTTCATCCGCAGGTTATACTGGGGCCGGGAGAGGCTGACGCCCCAGTTGTAGATTCGGGGAATGTAGCCGGAGAAGTTGGAGGAAGCGATGCCGGTGGCGCGGGTGGCGGTGGTGTTCGCGAAGACCTGCACCCCGCGCGCCCAATGCGGCAGGAACGTCAGGGTCTGCTTGTAGTCGAACTCCAGGCCCTGCATCCGCACCGTCGAATCGAGATTGTAGTTCGTGGAGACGGGGTACTCGCCGTAAATCTCCGGATCGAGGCTGTAGAGGGCCAGGAACTCCGGCGTCGCGGGCAGGACGATGCTGCCGAAGAAATTCCGGAAGTCCCGGCGGAACCCGCCGACCGAGATCTGGCCCACGCGCTCGAAGTAATACTCAAAGCGCACCCGGGTGGTCTTGGCGCTCCAAGCCTTGATGCCCGCATTGTTCACCGCGATCCGGTTATTGGAGGAATTCGGCGGCAGCTCGGTGTCGGGAAGCGTCAGTCCCCCGGCGTACTGGTTGAAGTCTGGCCGGCCAATCGAATAGTAGTACGAGACGCGGCCGATCAGGTTCTCCCGAAGATTGTAGCTCGCGTTGATGTTGGGGAACCAGCGGAGGTACTCCTTGTTCACCTGCTGCTTGCGGTCGAGCAAGGTCAGGCGGGAAACGGCGAGGGCGTTCGAGACGCCGTTAATCGTGGTCGGTTCGATCAAGGTCGGTGCCGGGATGCGATTCACCCCGGTGCCGGTGAAGATGAGGTTCCCGTTGGCATCGCGCTGCGGGATCACCTCGCCGTTGGCGTCGCGGCGGTAGTTGCCGGTCGGATCGGTGAGGGGCCCTTGGGCGTCCACGTTGGTCTGCTCGGCGCGGATGCCGCCCACGATCTTCAGGCGGCGATCGAGGAAGGCGAGGTCGCCACGCACATAGGCCGAGGAGATGATCTCGGAGGCGCGCTTCGAGAGGTTGACCGCGTTCCGGTAGGCGGCGTTCTGATCGATCGTATAGTGGCTAGGATTGGCGGAGTAATATTCCCAAGCCTTGAAGTTGCTCAGCCACTGAATCTTGGGGAAGCCGTAGGGGCCGGTGCGCTGGGAGAAGACTTCGTCCAGGAGGAACCCGGCCTGGTCGTCGGTGCCCAGCGGGTCGGCCGGCGTGGTGGAGGTGCGGCCGTCGGCGCCGCGATGGGTGTAGGGCACGGTGCCGCCGCGGATATCGCGGGCGGATTCGCGGATGTCCGCGCCGAGCTTGAGCGAGATCGGCACC
>CAIOTK010000485.1 GCA_903861185.1 uncultured Opitutia bacterium
AGTTCCAGCGCGGAGTAGCGGCGGCCGGCGGCGTGGATGTGCTCGCGGAGCCAGCCGAGCAGCCAGCTGAAGTCACCGCGGGCAAACTCCTCCTCGAGCTCCGGCCGGAGCACACCCACCCGGCTCCAAAGCTGCGCGGCGATCATGTTGCCCAAGCAGTAACTCGGGAAATAGCCGAAGAGCCCGGCTCCCCAATGGACGTCCTGCAGCACGCCCTCCCCGGGGTGCGCCGGCGTCAGCCCGAGCAGTTCCGCCGAAAGCGCCCGCCAGGCTTCCGGCAGATCCGCGACCGCGAGGTCTCCCCCAAACAGGCGCCGCTCGAGCTCAAAGCGGAGGATGATGTGCAGGTTATAGGTCACTTCGTCCGCCTCGACCCGGATCAGGGTGGGCGCGACGGGGGCGACGACCAGCGCGAGATCCGCGTCCGTCAGGGCCGCCGTCTGCGTCGGAAAAAGTTCCCGCCAGCGCGGGCCGAAGTGGCGCCAGAAGCCGGGCCCCCGCGCCACCTGGTTCTCCCACAGCCGGCTCTGCGACTCGTGGACGGCCATCCCGGCGTTGAGCCCGAGCGCGGTGCCAAGGTGCGCGGCCGGCAGTCCCTGTTCATACAGCCCGTGGCCCGCCTCGTGCACGGAGCCGAGTAGCGCGGACAACGGCTGGTCCTCGCGGTAGCGGGTGGTCAGGCGCACGTCGTCGCCGGTGCCCGAGCAGAAAGGATGCAGGGAGACATCGAGCCGGCCGCGGCGGTAATCAAACCCGAGCCGCGAAGTGACCTCGCGCAGGAAACGGCCCTGGGCCTCGATGGGGAAACCGCGGAGACCGGCGGCCAACTCCCGCGCGCGCACGGCGCGCGGCGAGGCGACGATGGCCCGCATCAGCGGGACGAGATCGCGGCGGAGCTCCGCGAAAAGCCGTTCGACCGCCCCGGCCGTCAGCCCGGGATCATACTTGTCGAGCAGCACATCGTACGGCGGCGCCGCCGGATTGAGGAAGGCGGCCTCGCGGCGGGCAAAGTCAACGTTGCGAGCGAGCACCGGCGCGAAGGCTGCGAAATCGCGCGCCTCTCGGGCTGCCGCCCACGCGTGGAAGGCGCGGCTCTCCTGCTCCGCCTTCGCCCGCACAAAGTCCGCCGGCAAGCGCGTAGCCTGAGCGTAATCGCGGCGCGCCTGGCGGACGATCGCCGTCCCGTCCGCGTCGAGGCCCGCGCCCGGGATCTCAAGCTGCGCGAGCAACTCGCCCACCCGCGAGTCGGCAGTGGCCGCGTGGATCACCTCCGCCATCACCGCCTGCTGGGCCGCCCGCTGCTCCGCGGCGCCCGGGGGTAAGTTCACCTGCTCATCCCAACCGAGGAGGCCACCCACCGTGCCCAGAGTATGGGCGCGCTGGACCAGACGGGTGAGTTCGGCGAGGGCCTCGGCGGTGCTCATCCCGGCAGGCAAACACCGCGGGCGCGCGGAGGCCAGCGCGCAGTCACCCGGGTTACTTGTGCCGAAAGAGGCGGCTCTGAACGACCGCGTGCAGGAGCGAGCGCACGCCGTGGCCGCCGGCGCGGGTGCGCGCCAGCATCGCCTCGACCTCGGGGCGGTCGGTGAAGCGCACCGGCGCCCCGGTGGCGTAGGTGACGAACTGGCCGGCTAGGTTACGCGCCAGCTGGTCCTCGTCGCGGAGCAGCACGCGTTTAAATTCCCGGATCTCGGCAAAGCGGCTGCCATCCATCCACTCCCCAGTAGCATCGACCGGCAGCGCGAGGTGGAAGGCGAACTTCTGCCCGCCCCGGCCGAGCCCCGGATACGGGACCGTGCCGGGCGCTCCCAGAGCGCGGTAGCGGTCGCGCGCGCCGCCCAGCACATCGAACGCCTCCAGCGCGAAGCCCGCAGGGTCGATCCGCGCGTGGCAACCCGCGCAGCTCTCCTGCGCGCGGTGCTGCTCTAGTTGCCCGCGGATGGTCGCCGCACCACGGATGTCGGGCTCCACGGCGGGCACGCTTGGGGGTGGCGGGGGCGGCGGGCGGCCGAGTAGCCGTTCCATCACCCAGGCTCCGCGCAGGACCGGGGAAGTGGTCGTGCCATTGGCCGTCACCTTGAGCACGGCGGCCTGCGTGAGAAAACCCCCGCGCACGCTGCCCGGCGGGAGCGCCACCCGCCGCAGCGCCACCCCCGTGACCGGCGGCAGACCGTAATGCTGGGTGAGCTTCTCGTTGAGCACCGCAAAATCCGCGTCCACCACGTGGCGCACCGGCAGGTCGCGATCCAGCAGTTCCTGGAAGTACCCGCGCGATTCGCCCAGCGCGGACTCCACCAGTAGGTCATCGAGGTAGTAATCCGGATACAGCAGCTCGTCCGGCGAGGTCGCGCCAACCTTACGGAGGTCGAGCCAGTAATCGAGGAACGCGTCGCGGAACCGCTGGGCGCGGAGATCGGCCAAAAGACGGTCAGTCTGCGCCCGCAGGACGGCGTCGTCCCGCAGGCGGCCGGATTCCCCGAGCGCACGCAGCTCGGCGTCCGGGACGGAATTCCAAAGCAACAGCGCGAGCCGCGTAGCCAACGCCGGGCCATCGAGTTCGCCCGGGCTTTCGGCGAGGCCGAGAAACTCGGGGGAACAAAGCACCGCGGTGTAGGCGGCGATGAGGGCGTCGGTGAAGCTGCCCCCGGCACCGAGCGTATGGTCGAAGACAGGCAGAAAGCGGTCGATCTCCCCGGGCGGCACGGTCCGCCGGTAAGCGCGGGCGAGAAAACCCTCCAGCAGGCGCCGGGCATCCTCGCGGGGCCGGGCGGAGACGACCTCGACACGCGCTCCGGGCCGCGCCGGCGCGCTCAGCGGGAGATCGCCGAAGAGCAGCCGGTGGCCGGCGGACGGCCACGTTTCGTGCAGCGGACCCTCGACCTCCAGCCAGCGGAACACCACGCCGGGCTGGCCGTCCCGCTCCGCGAGCGGGTTCTGCCAGCGGCCAGCTCCGGGACGGGATCGGAAGAAGCGGGCGGCGTCCGGGCGGATCGTCTCCCCGGCCAGCAGCCAAGTGTCGAGCTCCCGCGTCGCCGGGTCCGGCTCCACGTCGAACGCGCCCAACCGCCGAAGCTGGCGCGGCGGCGTCTCGGCGTAGACCGTAACGGGCTCGGAGCGCCGTCCGGGCTGCACGTCATCGAGGTCGGGGATGAACCAGCGGTCGGGCCGGTTGGGTACGGGTTTTGAGGGGCCGACCCACACCGAGAACGCCTTGAAACGGAGCCGGTACCGCCCGCTCACGGGCGCCTTGAACTGAGTGAACTTCGGCTCAAGAGGCTCATAGGCGCTGGCGACGACGCCGACGCCTTCGAGGTCGCGGACGGCCGGCTCGGCCGGTCCGACCGTGACGGGGGCACGGCCCGCGCGCACCTCGGGCTGGGCAACTCGGCCGAGCACCGGGAAGGTGGCTCGTTCGGGCGCCGTGTTCATCACGGTGAACTTCATCGGCCCCGTGAAGCTGCGCTGGTCGCGCGCGTGGTAGCGGGTCACCGCGGCGGCCGGGGGCTCCACCGAGGTGGCGATCACCTCGCGGAGCGCGTACTCGGCGGCGGAGAGGTACCGCGCGAGCTGCACGTGCGAGACATCGAGGGCCTCGCCGCTCTTGTTGAACCGGTGGGCCTCGCCGTCCTCCGGCAACCACTCTTTAACCTGGAGCCACGGGGCGCCGAGCAGGTCACGCAGCGCGTGCTCGTACTCGTGGCGATTGAGGCGGCGGCGCGTGGAACGGCCCTCACTGCCGAGGCGCTCGACGTCGGTAACGGCCAGCCGGCCGGAAAGAGCGGCGAGGAAGGCGGTCTGCTCCGCGGCGGGTGGCCGAGCCTTGTCGCGCGGCGGCATTTCACCGGCGGCCACTCGGTCGTGGACCCGTACCCAGAGGTCAAAGGCGCCGGGTCGCGCGGAGTCGGCCGCCAGTGCAGTAAGGTCGAGGTCGCCCTTGCGTTCGACCTCGTCGTGGCAGCGCGCGCAGTGGGCCTCGAGGAAGCCGTGGAGGTCCGCCGGCGCGGACGCGGCGGGCAGTAGGCACGGGAGCGCCCAGGCAAACGGTAGCAGGAGGCGGGCGGGGAGGCGGGGGCGGCGCATAAGCTCCGGAGCGAGCCCCGAGGATGGCCGCGACGGGCCGCGGAGGTCAACCCGCCGCAGGCACCACCACTGGGCCCTGTGTGGCGACGCGCCCGCTGCGGCCGTCGACCGGCGCGGCGAGTTGGTCGCAAATCGGGATGCGCTCCGGTGCCGCGAGGAGCGCGCGGGCAGCCTCGTCTAACCGCACAAATTCCACGCCCCGGGCGCGGCAGCCGGCCAAGAACGCGCGGAACAGTTCCGTCCGGCCCATTCCCTCGATCTCTGCGTGCAGCGTAAAGACATTGAGCCGGTCCGGCCGCAGTAGCGAGCAGCAGTGGCCGGGAATCGCCGCGTCGGAAAACTCCGGCCGCCCCATCAACTCGTCGAAGGTGGGCAGCGTGGTCGGAAGCTCGAGCGTGCGGAACACCCTGCCGTCGACGCGCGGGAAGTGGGGCCCGGTGCCGCGGGAGTCGCTCGCGTAGAGCAGCTCCGCGGCATCGTAAGCCGCGCGGCTGGGCGCGTTGCTCTGCCAGCCCGCGGCTCCGGCCGCGCGTGCCTCGGCCCCAAAGATCCGCCGAAACTCGTCGCGCGCCGCGCCGAACTCGGTGGCCACTTCGGCCGCTGACATCCGCGCGAGGTGATCCTGCCACCGGTAATGGTTGTGGCAGTGGATCCCGACCTCGAACCCCGCGTCGCGAACCGCCCGCATCACGCCGGCGTTGCGCCGCCCAATGTGCGGAGCGGGCAGCAGCGTCCCGTTCAGCAATGTGCGCCAGCCGTAGATGCCGACGACGCTAGAACGGGAGACCTTGGCCAGGAACCCGGGGCGGAACACGCGCGTCACGGCGCGGCCGGTCTGGTCGGGGCCGAGCGAGAATAGGAAGCACGCCGGGATCCCGGCCGCCCGCAGCTCCGCCACCAACCAGGGTACGCCCTCCCGGGTGCCCCGGTCAGTGTCGACGTCTACCTTGAGGGCCAGGCGCACGGCGGGCGGACCCTCACTCCAGGCGGTAGTCCTGGTGCGCGAGATGGTAGTCGAGGGTGCGTCGGATCGCGGTGGGCAGGTCGACGCGCGGGTTCCACCCGAGCTGGCGTCGCGCGGCGGTAATCGCGGGCACCCGTTTCTGGATATCTTGGTAGTAGGGGCCGAAGTACGCCTCGGAACGCACCACCACAGTCCGCGCGGACTCGGCCCGCTCGCGGATCGCCGGGTACTCGCGGCAGGCCGCAATGATCAGCCGCGCGAGGCGCGCGACGCTCACCTCGTTGCGCGGGTTGCCCAGGTTGAAGATCCGCCGCGAAGCCTTACCGCCTCGGTTTTCGATAATGCGCAGCAGGGCGTCGATCCCATCGTCGATGTAGGTGAACGAGCGCGTCTGTCGCCCGCCGTCCACGAGCTGCAGCGGTTTCCCGAACAGGACGTTGGAGATGAACTGGGTGAAGAGCCGGGAGCTCCCCTCCTTCGGCTCGAGCACGTCGTCGAGCTTCGGGCCGATCCAGTTGAAAGGCCGGAAGAGCGTGTAGTCCACGCCGTCGCGCACGCCATAGGCGTAGATCACCCGGTCGAGGAGCTGCTTGGAGCAGGCGTAGATCCAGCGCTGGCGCTCGATCGGGCCGTAGACCAAGGGGCTAGAGGACTCGTCGAGCTCGCGGTCCGGCGACATCCCGTAGACCTCGGAGGTGGACGGGAAGATGATCCGGCGGCGGTACTTCACGCACTGACGCACGACCGCAAGGTTGGCCTCGAAATCCAGCTCAAAGACCCGCAGCGGGTCCTTCACGTACTGAACCGGGTTGGCGATCGCCACGAGCGGGATGACAGCGTCGCACTTCTTGACGTGGTACTCGATCCACTCGCGGTTGATGGTGATGTCGCCCTCGACGAACCGGAAACGGGGGTTTCCGAGGCTGTCCTCGAGTTTGTGGGAGCCGATATCCATTCCGTACACCTCCCAATCCTTACGCTCGAGGATGGCGCGGGTCAGGGAGCTGCCGATGAAACCATTGGCGCCGAGGATGAGGACCTTGAGGGGCATAGGGAGCGACGAAGAACGGGGAGAGGAGAACGCGGGGCCGGCGCCCGGGCAATTCAGAGCTGGTGACCGACGGCGAGGGCGGGGGCGGGCGCGCCGCGCCATTCCGTGCGGGTCAGGAGCAGGGCGCCGTCCCCGGTGGCGACGAGCAGGGGATCCGCGGCGAGCACCGTGCCAGGTGCGGCGGAGGCGGTCCCGGGAGGCCGCGGGGCGGGCTCGGCCCACCACACCATCAGCCGGGCGGGCCCCGCGTCCGTGAACGCGCCCGGGTAGGGGTCGGTGACCGCGCGGATGAGGTTGAAGATCGCCCCGGAAGGTTGGCGCCAGTCGATCCGGCCGTCCTCGGGGCGGCGGCCGCTGAAGGTGGTGGCCAGTGCCTCGTCCTGGGGGTTCTCGGGCGCCGACCCGGCGAGCAGCGCGTCAATCTGCCGGGCGAGGATCCGGCGCGCGCAGGGCAGCACCTTCCGAAAGGCCTGTTCCGCGGTGTCGCGGGGACCGAGTTCGATGCCCTCCTGGTCAACAATCGCGCCGGCGTCGGCGCGGTTGATCATCCGGTGGAGGGTCATTCCGATGCGGGGCTCACCGTGGAGGACGGCCCAGTTGATCGGAGCGCGGCCGCGATAGCGCGGCAGCAGGGAACCGTGGATGTTCCAAGCGCCGAGCCGCGCGAGGCCTAGGATCCGCGTGCCGATCATCTGCCGGTAATAGACCGAGAGGATGAGGTCCGGCCGGAGTTCAGCGAGCCGCGTGCGCCACTCCGGGGTGTTGACGTTCGCGGGGGTGAGCACGGGAACGCCGCGCTCCCGGGCGGCCAAGGCCGGGGTGCGGAACCAGATCTTCTCCCCCGGTTGGTCCTCGTGGGTGACGAGCGCGATCACGTCCTCGCCCCGCTCCAGCAGCAGCGAGAGGCAATCGTGCCCGACCTCGCTGTAGCCGAAGAAGAGGATGCGGGGCCGCATCAGCCGGCGAGAGCGGTCACTTCCCCGGCAGCTTGACTTCGGCCGCAGCGGCGGGCGCGGCAGCCGGGGCGGGGGTCGCCGGCAGCGAGGCGCGCAGCATCATCGCCTGCTGAGTCCAGGGGCTGGAGACGTCGATCTGCATCAACTGGTCGACGAGCCGCTGGGCCTCGTTGGCGTCCTTGGCCTCGACGGCTAGGCTGGCGAGATGGAAGGCGGCCTCGGCGCGCACGGCCTTGAGCTGGGTGGAGTCGTCCGCCAGCGCCTTCAGCGCGGGGGTGGCCTCCGTGGTCTGGCCCGCGGCCAGCTGCGCCACGGCGCGCCCCATCCGGGCGCGGGCAGCAAGGGGATCGCCCTTCAGGGTGGCGGCGGCCTGCTGGTAGAGCCCAGCGGCATCGGCGGCCTTGCCGGCTTGGTATGCCTCGTCGGCGAGCCGCAGCTGCGCGACCCCCGCCAGGGGGTGTCCCGCGTGGGCGGCGGCGAACGTCTTAAGTTTGTCGGAGGAGTCTGCGGCCGCGTAGGCCTGCCCCACCCCCGTCTCCTGCTGCCCCTGCAGGTAATCCCAGCCGCCCTTGGCCACGATCGCGAGGGCGACGCCGACGCAGAGCCCGGTGATGACGTTGCGGTTGCCCGTCCAGAAGGTGCGAACCCGATCCTCGAAGGTGACCACGGGGGACGTGGCCGCGGCAACCAGGTTGCGATCGTCACCGGCAGGCGGGTTCGGGGCGGGGGAGGCGGGCGTGGTCATAGGCGCGAGGGAACGGACTGAGCGGGCGAGCAAGGCAAAGGCCAGCGGCGGTGTAAATGCCGGAAAAGGCGGGGCTAGTCGAAGACCACGGTCTTGTTGCCGTAGGCGAGGACGCGGCCCCCGAGGTGCCAACGCACGGCTTGGGCCAGCACCAGCCGCTCGAGGTCCCGGCCGCGGCGAACGAGGTCATCCACGTCCTGGCGATGCGTCACGCGGGCGACGTCCTGGTGGATAATGGGGCCCTCGTCGAGGTCACGCGTGGCATAGTGGGCGGTCGCACCGATCAGCTTCACCCCGCGGGCGTGGGCCTGATGGTAGGGACGGCCACCGGCGAAGGCGGGCAAGAACGAGTGGTGGATGTTGATCACGGGCACCCCGCAGCGCCCGAGGAAATCCGCCGACAGCACCTGCATATACCGGGCAAGCACGACCAAGTCGGCCCCGGCCGCGCGCAACAGTTCGAGTTGGCGGTTCTCCGCAGCGGCCTTGGTCTCGGGGGTGACGGGGACGTGGTGAAAGGGCAGGCCGTAACCCGCGGCGGCCGCGGCGAGGTCGGGGTGATTGCCCACCACCGCGACCAAGTCGCCGGGCAATTCCCCGGCGCGCCCGCGGAGGACGAGGTCGTGGAAGCAATGATCGGCCTTCGACACGAAGAGGACGACCCGCTGTCGCCGCGCGGTGGAGACGAGCCGC
>CAIOTK010000486.1 GCA_903861185.1 uncultured Opitutia bacterium
CCGACTACCATTAAAATCTTACCGATGAACGCCCCCGCTTCCCGCCTCCACCCCGGACTCATCCTGCGCACGGAGTTCTTCGAGCCCCTCGGGATCACGCAGGTTGCTGCCGCGCAGGCGACCGGCATCCCGCAGAGCCGCCTGAGCCAGATCCTCGCCGGTCGGCGGTCGATCACCCCCGACACGGCCGCGCGGCTCGGCCGGTACTTCCAGGTGGACCCCCGCAATTGGCTCAACCTGCAGGTTGCGTTTGATCTCTGGCAATTGGAGCGGCAATCCGGCCGGCGGCTCAATCAGGACGTCAAGCCGCTGGTCGCCGCGTAGGCGGAGGGCGGCGGGACGGGGAGAAGGAGGGAGGGAGAGACCGAGGGACGGAGAGAGGGAGGGCGTGCCGCGGATCGGTGTAGCCGGGGCATCCTGCCCCGGCCGAAGGGACGAAAGCCCCTACCGCGAAGCAATTTCGCCTGCCGTACCAGTACGGCAACACGCTCTGAAACGCCTCCGCTCGAGCCCTCCGCCTTGGCGGCCCACGCCCTGCGCGCCCGCGGCGTCTATAGACGCCACGCACGGCCCCGACCGCGATTTGCACCCCTTTGCGCCTTTTGTGGCCAACCCCTCTGAGGAGGGCCGCGATATTGCTCCGCTGGCGGTGTTTCCGGACGCACGACCGGGGCGACGCGCCCCAGCTACACCAATCCGATTCCGGCGGCCAACTGCCCCATCATCGGCTCCGCCGATGGGGGCATCGGGAACGTCGATTGGGCGGATGCCGCGGCGGCTGGTAGTCTCGCTGCACACCCGCGAAGGACGGCCCTTCCGCCGCCCCGGTCCGGGTGAAACCAACCAAGAAAGGAAAAAAGCAAATGAACCTGAACGTTAGCCAACCCAAGTCGCGCACCCCGCGCGTCCCCGGTGCCCGGCCCCGCCGGCCCGGCCAAACCTACGCCCGCCTCACGCGGGTCGCCCACCACCTCGTCGACCTCCTCGCCGAGCTCACCCCCCTCTCCCCGGTCCCCTTCCGGATCGAGCGGGGACTGGACCAGGACTGGAAGCACACTGGAGGCACGCGGTTCGACCACCGCGGCGCTGTCCCGGGGTGGGCGCGGTCCCGGAAGGAGGTGCGTCATGGCTAAGGCCATCCTCAGCTCCGTGCTCGCCGGCCTCCGCGGGCGCATTGACGGCATGGTCTTCCGCCAACAGGCGGGCCAGACCGTCGTGACGCCCCGCCCGAAGGTCTCCGGCCGGGCTTCGACCCCCGCCCAGCTCGCCGCCCGCGAGCGGTTCAGCCGCGCCGCCGCCTTCGGGCGCAGCGTCGTGGCCGACCCCGCCCTCCGCGCGATCTACGCCGAGGGCCCGGGCGACCACCGCAACGCCTACGTGGCCGCCCTCACCGACGCCCTCCGCGCCCCGGTGATCGACGCCGTCGAGACCACCGCCTTCCGCGGGGCGATCGGCGACCCGATCGTGATCCGCGCGCGGGATGACCACGCCGTCACCGCGGTCAGGGTGGTCGTGAAGGACGCCGCGGGCGTCGTCCTGGAGCAGGGCCCGGCCAGTGCCGCCGACGGCGCCTGGCGCTACGCGATGACGCGCAGCGTGGCCACGGGCAGCACCGTGACGGTGGAAGCCACCGCGACGGACCGCCCCGGCAACGCGACGGTGTCCACGCGGACCGTGACCGTCTAAAGGTCAGCCCAGGTAACGCCGGGCCCGGGTTCGCCCCGGGCCCGGTTTTCGGGCTGGGCTTACTTGGCTCGATGTAGCTGGGAGCCTGCCCGCCGTAGCTTTAGCGAAGGAGGGTGGGTCGCCCCGGTAAGTTGAGGCTGAAACCTGTCTCGCGAAGCCATTCCCCCGCGCCGCAGCCTTGCTCCGCGCCAGGCGTTTAAGGACGCACGGGCCGGGGCGACGCGCCCCAGCTACACCGAGCCGATTCCGGCGGTATTGATCGGGTGCGGCGGCTCGATTTAGCCGGGTCGCGCCTGCCCGCCGTTTTGTCCTCCGTAGCCTTGGCAAAGGAGGAAGCCTTGGCAAAGGAGGAAGCCTTGGCGAAGCCGGGGCGACGCGCCCCAGCTGCTACACCAGACCGCTTCCCACCTTATCGATCGCGTGCCGCCAGCCGGAAAGATGGGTCAGGCCTGACCCCATCGGGTAGCACCGCTTTCCAGCTAACTCTGCGCGAAGGCGAGCAAGGGGGCGAGGTTTCCCGCATCCGCCTGCTGGATTGCTTCGAGGTAGCGTCGCCTGGCATCGCCAATGGCGACCAGGTTTCCGCGGGAACCCCAGGTGAGGTCTTCACCTTTGGACGCGGCGATGATGAGGTCGGCGATCAAGCGCGAGTGTCGGCCGTTGCCGTTGGGCCACGGATGAATGACCACCAAGCGATGGTGGAGACGAACGGCGGCTTCGTGGAGCGGGAAGGTGGAAAATTCCATCCACGCTCTCGCATCGTCGAACGCGTTCCGCACGCCTTCGGTAATGCGTGCGACCTCCCATCCCAGATTTTTCTCGGTCTTCCGATAACGCCCGGCCCAGCGCCAAGTCTGGTTGAACATTCGTTGGTGCAGTTCGCGCGCGAAGGCGTCGGTCAAAAGATCCGAGCGTTTCAGGGTCCGGGGTCGCATCGCCCAGACGCGCGCGGCGTGAATGTTCGCGCGCTCGGCCGCGTTGAGTTCGGCGCGCGTCGAAAGGCTGGGAATGAGGTCGAGCTGCTCTTCCGGACTGAGGGCGGTGTTGCTCTCGTCCGCGGCGAAAAGATCGCCCGTCATTTTGCCGGCGACTGGGGTGCGAGATCGCCGACCGCCTGACCTTCCAGCGCCATCGAATGCTCGCTGGCGTGAAGGTGCTTCATCGCCGGGTCGTGACGAAGGGCAAGCTCCCCGAAGGTTTTGGCCACGGCATCGCGGGGCACGAGGAAGTAAACGAGTTCACAGTCCATCGCCTCGGCCGCGCGGGTGAGGGAAGACAGACTGATCGAGCCGCGCGCCTCAGAGGATTCCAAATCCCGGTAAGAAGGGCGCGTGACACCGATCGTTTTGGCGACCGTTTCTTGTTTTAGTCCGATGGCCTCTCGCACCGCGCGCAGCCACCCCCGGGCAGGCCTCTGCGCGTGGGCGGCAGTCGATTTCAATGCCGCCACCCGCTGATCGAGCCCCTTCCGGATGAGCCCACGAACTTCCGGTTTCATGGCGGCTAAAAGCTTCTTTTTATTACTTTATGCAAGATATAGCCTTCTTAATAAGAAAAAAAGGTGGTTAAAGCCATCTTAAGACGGTCGGGACCGATGGCCGGCGGGACGGTGAGACAGGGGGAGGGAGATCCGGTGGGACAGAGGTAGGGAGGGACCGAGGGAGGGCGGGCTGCGGATCGATGTAGCTGGGGCGTGTCGCCCCGGTAGTTTGAGGCGGAAACTCGTATTGCGAAGCCATTCCCCTGAGGATAGCCACAAAAGGCTCAAAGGGCCGCTCGGCGCGGACGACGCTGCCAGGGGCGTCCATAGACGCCGCGGGCGCGATGAGGGGAGCGTCCCGGGCAGAGGGCTCCGAGCCCAGACGATGAGGTCGGAGGACGGACGACGGCGAGACCGAGGGACGGAGGGAGGGAGTGACCGATCGATGTAGCTCCGCGTGCCGGTGTTTCCGGCCGCACGACCTGGGCGTCCCTCCTTCGCAAAAGCTACGGCGGGCAGGCGCGCCCCGGTAAGTTGAGGCGGAAACCCTTTTCGCGAAGCCATTCC
>CAIOTK010000487.1 GCA_903861185.1 uncultured Opitutia bacterium
GACTGGTTCAAGCAGCTGCTGTTCCTCGGCGTGGGCGCCGGGGTGTACTTGGTGGTCTCGCTCATCGATTACCGCTTCTGGCTGCGGGTGGCCCACGGGTTCTACCTGCTCTGCCTCGTACCGCTCGTGATCGTGCTCATCCCGGGCATCTCGGGCGAGGCGGCGTCGCGCTGGGGCGCCCAGCGATGGATCCCGCTGGGCCCGTTCTCGTTCCAACCGTCGGAAACCGCCAAGGTGGCGGTGCTACTGATCGTCGCCGGCGTGCTCACGCGCTCGCGCATCGGCACCGTGACGGAGTCGCTCGGGGCGCTGGGGAAATTGGCCCTTGCGGTGGGTCTGCCGATGATCCTTATCCTGCTTCAACCCGACTTGAAGTCGGCGATTGTGCTCCCCCCGATGGTGTTCTCGATGCTCTACGTCTCCCGTCTGTCCCCGCGCTTCTTCGCGGGGGCGCTGGGGGCGTTTTTGCTCCTCGTCGGGGCGGTAGCTTGGGACACCAGCCGGTACGTCGCCTTTATGGAGGCAAACGGGAAGTCCTTCTCGCGGGACAAGGGCGCCTTCGAGGAGTCGACGTGGGGTCGCCTGCCGCTGCACGACTACCAGCGCAACCGACTCCTGAGCTTCATCAACCCGGACAAGTACGACCCGAACGGCATCGGCTGGAACCAGCGCCAGTCGCTGATCTCGGTCGGCAGCGGGGGGCTGGCAGGGAAGGGCTGGACGGAGGGGACGCAGGCCCAGCTGGGCTACCTGCCGCGCTCCGTCGCGCACAACGATTTCATCTTCGCGGTCATCGCGGAGGAAAAAGGATTTCTGGGAAGCCTCACGGTCCTGGGCCTGTTTGGGATAGTGTTGTTCAACGGCATACGCATCGCCGATTCCGCTCGGGATCGGCTGGGGACGCTGCTCGCCATCGGCGTGACGGCGCTCTTCGCAGTGCACGTGTTCGTGAACATCGCCATGACCATCGGGCTGGTGCCCATCACGGGCATACCGCTTCCCTTCATCAGCTACGGTGGCTCCTTTGTGCTTAGTTGCTGCATGCTGCAAGGACTGGTCCAGAGCGTCTGGCGCTTCCGGAGGGAGTTCGCATGAACCCCCCTTCCCGCGCCACCGACCGCCCTGCCGGAATCTCCTGCGCCGCAACCACTGCACCGGGGGGCCCGCCGCCAACACAGAAAGACACCCCCCATGAGCGAACAAACACCCCGCGACGCCGCACCTGACGCCGCCCGCCAATACGACGAGGAGCTGGCCAACCCGCCGGCCACCCCCGAGGTCCAGCCCGTCAGCCCCGAGGAACTGAAAGCCGGCGCCGCCGAGCGCTCCCGCCAGCGCCCCCTGCTCCAAAAGATCCTCGCCGTCTTCCAGAAGGAACGCGGCGCTTACCGCGAGCTGATCATCAATTCCGAGCCGCTCGAGAAGCGCGTCGCCCTCCTGGTCGACGGCCGCCTCGAGAAGTTCGAAATCGAGCGCGAATCCGACCACCGGATGGTCGGCGCCATCTACAAAGGCCGGGTCAAGAACCTCGACCCCGGCCTCAAGGCCGCCTTCGTCGACATCGGCTTCACCAAGAACGCGTTCCTCCACTACTGGGATATGCTCCCGGCGGCCACCGACTCGTCGGTCGAGGTCGTCCGCGTCAACCGCCGCAAGAACGCCCCCGAGCGCTCCGCCGAGCCCACGGTCAAAGACATCCCCAGCCTCTACCCCCCGGGCAGCGAGATCGTTATCCAAGTCACCAAGGGCCCCATCGGCACCAAGGGGCCGCGCACGACCACTAACCTGTCGATCCCCGGGCGTTACCTGATTTTGACCCCGTTCAGCGACGGCTGCGGCATCTCGCGCAAGATCGAGGACCCGCACGAGCGCAAGCGGCTCAAGGGCCTGATCAACGAGCTCACCCTGCCGGAGGGCGTGGGCGTCATCGTCCGCACCGCCGGCGAGGGCAAGAAGGCCCGCTACTTCGTCCGCGACCTGCACCTGCTGCTCAAGACCTGGGAGGAGATCCAGGCGAAGATGAAGTCGGACCGCGCCCCGGCCTGCCTCTATATGGAGCCGGACCTGGTGGAGCGCACCGTCCGCGACTTCCTCACCGAAGAAGTGGACCGCGTGCTCGTCGACCGCCCGGAGGACCACGAGCGCACGCAGAAGCTGGTCGGCCAGATCTCCAAGCGCAGCGCGAGCAAGATCGCCCTCTACAAGGACAGCATCCCGATCTTCGAGCGCTTCAACATCGAGCGCCAGATCGAGCAGACCGGCCAGCGCAAGGTTCCGCTGCCCAGCGGCGGCGAAATCATCATCGACGAAACCGAGGCGCTCATCGCGATCGACGTCAACACCGGCTCCCACAAGAACCGCGGCGGCGACGAGAAGAACGTGATCTACGCGGTGAACCTGGAAGCCGCGGTCGAAGCCGCCCGCCAGATCCGCCTGCGCAACCTCGGTGGCCTGATCATCATCGACTTCATCGACATGAAGGAGCGGCGGCACCGCAACGCCGTCTACGAGAAGATGGTCGAGCTGATGGCGTCCGATAAGGCGAAGAACCACATCCTGCC
>CAIOTK010000488.1 GCA_903861185.1 uncultured Opitutia bacterium
CTGCTGGCTCGCCGCCGGGCAAGGAAAACCGAGGTTAGGGTCGAACCTAAGGGGTCAGGCCAGTGCAGGGTGCAGCGGCTGGCTCCCGCGAAGTCTGTAGAGTAGGATGTTCAGCTTGGAGACTTTCGGTTTCCCGGCGACCTCCTCAAGGTTGGATCTAACCCGCATCAGGTTGCCCCGGACCGGCGCGGCCCGATCCCGCCGGTCATCCTTTCGGCCGGCGGCCCACGCCCCAGATCAGCCAGACGCCGAGCGCCAGCAGCAGGATCAGCCACCACAGGTACCGCAGCTCGCGGGCGGCTCTTTCCGCAAAGCGGAGGGTGGCCGGAAACGCGAGGAACAGCAGGGCGGCCACCCCGACCAGCACCCCGCACTGGAGGATCGCCCGCTTACGGGGGGTCATCGGTTCGGGCGGGATGCCGGGGGCGGCGTCGCGGGCGGGCGGGTCGGACTCGCCGGCGCGGGGGTGCCGGGCCGCGGGGACGCGGCCGCTCCCGCCCGACGCGACAGCTCATCGAGCGAGAGCATCACGCCGGAGCCGCCGCCGCCGACCACCAGCGGCGAACGCCCGTTCCAGCGCTGCAGGATCTCCAGCTTGATGAAGTCCGTGTTGGCCTTGAGCGCGGCGCCACGGATCTGGATCGCCTCCGCCTCGCCCTTGGCGCGGATGATCGCGGTGTCGGCCTCGATCTGCGCCTTGAGCTGGGTGAACTTGGCCTTCTCCGCCTCCTGCTCCTGCACCATCTTCATCTCGATCGCCGTCTCCAACTCGTTGGAGAGCGCTAGGTTGTAGATTACAAGGTCGGTGACGTCCAGGAACTGCGCGCCGATCTTGCGCCGGGCCAGTTCGAGGGCGCGGCTCTTGATCTCCTCGCGGCGCTTCACGATCTGCTCGGCACTCTGCGTCGCGGCGACCTCCTTGAGCGCTTCCATCACGCGCGGGGCGATCAGATTGTCGAAGGGCTCGCCCGCGTACTCCTGAAAGATCTTCACCACCGATGCCTCCGGCACGCGGTAGAGCACGTGCACCTCCATCTTCACCTGCTGCAGGTCGGAGGAGTAACACTCCGCCGGCATCGCGCGGGTTTGTTGCCGTACGGAGATCGGGTGGATGTGCGTCAGGAACGGCTGCTTCAGGCCAAAGCCTTCAGGCCGGAATTCCGGGGCCACCGTGCCGAGCGTCACCGCCACCCCGCGAAAACCCGGCTGCACGATGGAGGTGGCCGACGAGGCCAGCACCACGATCACGATCAGGATAAGCAGAACACCGAAGATCCGCCGGATCCACGCCGGGTCGATCTCCACCGTTTCCGCGTCGTAAACCCGCCGGTTCATCGCGCACCTCCCTTCGCCGCGGCGGGCGCGGCTACGTCGGCGGCGAGCTCCCCCAGCGGCAGCAGCATATTGGCCCCGGACACGCCGGGCCCGACTACCTGCGGCGCCACGCCGTCCCAGTGTTCGATGATTTGCAGGTCGAGCACGCCCGGGTTTTCCCGCAGCGCCCGCCCGCGCAGGGTGATGGACTCGGCCTCGCCCCGGGCCTTGATGGTGGCGGTGTTGGCCTCCGTCTGGGCTTGCTGCTGCGCGAACCGCGCCCGCGCTGCCTCTTGCTCCTGCACCATCTTGGCCTCGATGGCATTCTCCAGCGCCGAGGTCAGGTTGATATCCTCGATCACCAGATCCTCAATGGTGAGGATCGGGCCGATCTTCCGGCGTGCACTCTCGACCGCGAGGCTCTTCACCTCCTCGCGTTTCTGCACAATCACCTCCGCCGTGCGCAACGCCGTGACTTCATTGATCGCCTCCGCGATCCGTGGGCGGATCAGCGAGTCGAAGGGGTTGCCGGCATAGTCGCGGAAGACCGTCACCACCGATGCCTCCGGCACCCGATAGAGCAGCCGCACCGACATCTTCACCTGCTGCAGGTCCGATGAATAGCAGTCCACCGTCATCTTCGAGGTCTGCTGCCGGATCAGCATCGGCGCGATGCGCGTCACAAAGGGTAGTTTAAACCCGAAGCCCTCCGGTTTGAAGCCGGGCGATACCCGGCCGAGCATCACCTCGACCCCACGGTGCCCCGGCTCGACCACATAGGTGGCCGACGTGCCGCCGAGCACCAAGATAAAGATCACCAGCGCACCAGTGATGAGGCCTGCCACAGTTTTTGGATTCACGAACGAAGGTTACCTTTCTCCGGCAACGTTCCCCAGTCGTGCGGCCAATTCAAGGGAAACTGGCCGAATCTCCGCGGCCGAACCTAAGGGGTCAGGCCGGTGCAGGATGCGCTCGCTGGCTTCGTCTGCAAGCGCGCCGCCGGCACGACTTCCCAACGGCTCGGCCGCCGATGCTTTCGCACTTTCGGCCGCGTGGGGCAGCGGCAATTCCCCCCCGTGGCGATCTCGGCTTCACTGCCGAGTCCCGCTGCGGACGGGAAGGGGTCCGCCGGTTGCACGTTGCATGCCTCCCGGTGGTTTCCGGGTGGGGCGCTCCCCGAAATCGCCCGTGCAACCTGCAACAGGCTGACCCTATCGGGTCCCACAGGAAACGAGAGCGAAAAGCCGTCGGGCGACCTCAGAATTCGAAGGTCGACGTGAGGATGAAGTTCCGGGGCCGGCGGAGCTGGTAGTTGGTCCCGACCAGCGCGTTGGTGGTACCGTAGATGGCGTTGGTGTCGTAGCCGACGCGCACGAGCTGAGGTTCCTGCCAGTTGGGGAGGTTCTGGACGTTGAGCTGCAACCGCAGGTTGACCTTCCCGAAGATGCGGCGCGTGTGGGCGACCATGGCCCCCACGTCCCACGTCTCTTTGCCTTCGAGCGGGCGTGACACGTCGAGGTTGCCGACGGGCGCACCGGCCGCGTTCCTGAAGCGCTCGTAGCCGATGTTGCCGGGGCTGCGCCAGCGGAAGTTGACGCCGGTGCTCCAGCCCTTGAGGCGCCCCTCGTGGAAGGAGCGCGTGATGAGGCCGTTGAAAGCGTATTTGCCCGCGCGCGACGTCGTCACGCCGTTGAGAGCCTGGTCATCGCGATAGGACCCTTCCTGCGCGGCGATTTGTTGTTCGAGGTAGAGCGCGTCGTCGGCCGCCCGAACTGTAGTTAGGAACGCGCTGGGCGTGAAGAACGCGGCCGGTTGGCCGGCCTCGACCTTGCGGAGGTCCGCCGCGAGTTTCTTCCAAGTGCCGAGACCTTGGAACTTCGAGTCGGTGGAGAGGTAGTCGCCGAGGGCGAGCAGGTGGTCGCCCAGCACATTCACATTTTCGCTTCCGGAGAGGGAGATGCGCCAGTTGCGGTTCGGGTTGAAGACGACGTTCAGCTCGTAGCCCGTGGCCACATAGCTCCAGGTGTCGGAGACGTTGCCGGTATCGACCGGATAGTCGCCCGATGCCGCCAAGTCGGCAAAGTAGGGATCGCCCGCGAGCTTGTAGGTCCGCAGGCGCGCGAGGATGTTGCGGGTGCTGCCCACGCTGGCGTTGGCGTTGCGCGCCTGATTGGAGGCCGAGGTTTCGAACTTGCTCAAGCCCACGGACAATTTGCCCTGCAGGAGGGAAAGCCGGACGCCGTAGTCCACGGTCTTGCCTTCCGAATTGGGGGCGGACTGGCCCAGCGCGTTGATCAACGACGCATTGGTCACCGGCAGGAAATTGCTCGAGCGGCTGTAGGTGAGCGACAGCCAGGAGAGCGCATGGTAAACGCCGCTGTAGGTGCGCGTGGCGCCCTTCGAGACGATCGACGGATCGGGGTTGTACGAGATGTCCTTGGCCGAGGCGAAACTCTGTTTCAGCGGATCGGTCGCCGAACCGGTAATCTCGGGATGGACGACATTGCGCACGGTCGGCACGCCGAAACTCTCGGTGTCGTCTTCGCGGTAGCCCACGACCGTGACGAGGCGGTTGCCGAACCAACGGGCCTGCCAGCCTAGCGAGATCGCGTCGTCGAGGAACTTGCTCTTGATCGCATTCAGGCTGGTCATGCTGCGGAGATTGATCGGTGCCCGTTCGTTGTCGCTGTAGCCCACGAGCCGGCCGTAGCTGTTGAGCAGCGGGATGTGGTTCTTGGCCTGAATCAGGTCGGGCATGATGGGCATGTTGCCATTCACGAAATACGCCCGGAAGTTGATGGCGTTCGCGCCGTTCAGGACATCGCCCGACCAGCCGCTCGCGGCGGTGGCGGGGAGGTTGACGCTCGCGAGGTTGCGCAGGCCGGTGACTTCCTGCTCGGCATCGCTGCGCGAGTGTTGCCAGAGCCCGGAGAAATTGTGCCGGCCGAGCCAGCGGTGCCGCTTGGTCAAATCGAGTTCGTAGGAGAGGGTGGCGCGGACTTCCGCGGAGCGGTTCTTGACCGGACGCTGCTGCGCGTTGGCGGTCGCGAAGGGCTGGAGGTAACCCGGATTGAGCGTGCGGTCGGGCAGATAGCGGTTCGGATCGATCGAGACGTTGATGAAGTTGGTCGTATCCATCGTCTGGTGGTGCAGCGCGAGATTGCCGCCGAATTCAAAGAACAGGTGCTCGGCCAGCTTTTGCTCGAAAAGAAATTGGCTCCAACGGCCGTGCTGTTTGCTGGAGGGTTCGTCCCAGGTTCCGCCGTAGAGATAGGCGTCCTTGGCCAAGCCGAAGGTGGCCCAGGGATCGCGCGAGTGGTAGTTGGCGTTGGCTTGCCCGCTGAACGTGGCGGCGGCCAAGTTGCCCTGATAGCGCAGGTTCATCATCGGGTTGGGCACATTTAGGCCGACGACCCACGTTTGGGTGTTACCGGTGGTTTGGTTCAACGCCAGAGTCGGATCGAAGTCGGTGCGGGCATCGACGAAGCCGTCGGCGTCGACGACGCCCCGCGCGACCGGAATGCGGTTGCCCGCGGCATCGATGTAGCTCGCGGTGGCGCTCCACGACGGGACCGGGACAAAGTCGATGGCCGGCTTTCCGGCCGCCGCCCAGCGCAGCGCCGCGCCGTCGAAGCCCCAGGTCAAACTGGCGAAGTTCGAGCCGAGCGAGTAGCTCTCATGATTGAGCGTGAACTTGGTGTTGGCCCACGGTTTGGCCGTGATGCTGGCGGTGAGGCGCGCCTGATTCTTGCCTTCGTATTTGCGGAATTCGCGGGCTTCGTCGCGCAGGGCGTTGATCCGGATGCCCAGCTTGTTCTGGATCAGCGGCTGATTGTAGTCGAACGACAGACGACGCGAGCCGTTGGTGTCGACCTGGGTCTGCACGTCGAATTTCTTCCTCGTGAGGAGGGCGCGCTTGGTCGAGGTGACGGCGGTGCCCTGCGGATTGCCGACGCCGATCAACAAGGCGTTGGGCCCGAGCGAGAGGGTGACGCGCTCCACGTTGTAGTTGTCCGCCGGGTCGAGGGCGTTGAAGAAGTCGTGGGAGGCGGATTGATTGCCGGCATTCGAATTGAAGCCGCGGATCGAAAAGGATTGGCCGGTCCCGAAGCGCAGCTGGTTGCCGGAGGCCCGATTGGCGTCGGTGTTGTCGCCTTCGGAGGCGTCGACGCTCGGGGTATACAACAAGGCTTGGTCGTAGGAGTTCACGCCCAGGTCCCGCATGAATTCCGGCGTGAGGATGCTGAGGGAAGCGCCGATATCGCGCAGTTCCGTGCGCATGCGCGTGCCGGCGAGCGTCTCGGTGGCGGCGTAGCCGTTGTCCTTTTCGGAAGAGACCTCGAACGGGGTGAGGACGACGGCGTTCGTCGCCGTGGACGGCGGTTTGGCGGCCGGGCCCGTTTGAGCGAAGGCAACGGCGCCGAGGCTGAGCAAGAATCCCGCGAGTCGTGAAGGCGTGGCGGAGGGGGGCATGAAGCTTGGGGTGGGAGGTTTGGGGTGGGCGAGGCTCATGCAGGAGCAACGCCCCGCGGCGGCCGAACCTAAGGGGTCAGGCCAGTGCAGGATGCGCTCGCTGGCTTCGTCTGCAAGCGCGCCGCCGGCACGACTTCCCAACGGCTCGGCCGCCGATGCTTTCGCTCTTTCGGCCGCGTGGGGCAGCGGCAATTCCCCCCCGTGGCGATCTCGGCTTCACTGCCGAGTCCCGCTGCGGACGGGACGGGGTCCGCCAGTTGCACGTTGCATGCCTCCCGGTGGTTTCCGGGTGGGGCGCTCCCCGAAATCGCCCGTGCAACCTGCAACAGGCTGACCCTATCGGGTCCCAGGCTTCAGCGCCACGCTCCAGGCTCCGGTCA
>CAIOTK010000489.1 GCA_903861185.1 uncultured Opitutia bacterium
ATCATCAGCGCCCCTGAGATCGCCACTGGGGCCCCGAAACCCGCCGCCCCCTCGATGAACGCGCCGAACGAGAACGCGATTAGCAGCGCCTGGATCCGCCGGTCGCCCGACACCCCCGCTACCTGCCGCTGCAGGACCGTGAACTGGCCGGTGTCGACCGACAGCTGGTAGATGAAAATTGCGTTGAGGATTAACCAGCCGATCGGCAGCAGCCCGAACGCGGCCCCGAAGGCCGCCGCCGCCAACGCCAGCTGTGCGGGCATCCCGTAGACGGCGATTGCCGTCACCAGCGCCACCCCGAGCGCCACCAGCGCCGCGAGGTGGGCTCGCACGTGCCAGAAGGCAAGTAGGCCAAGGAGCACGACCACCGGCAGCGCCGCCACGAGGGCGGACAAGCCGAGGCTGCCGAGCGGGGCGTAGTTCTGGGACCAGGTCATCGGGAGGGGCAGGGGTTGGGGTGGGGGTAGGGGGGCGAAGACGCCTAGAACCAGCGTTTTCGCCGCAGATAAATGAACATCAAAATCGTCGAGACCAGCGTGAGGCCGACGGCGGCCGGGTAGCCGCGGCGCAGTTCGGGCATACCCTCGAAGTTCATCCCGTACCACGTGCCGATCACCATCACGGGGATCGTGATCGCGGTGAGCGCGGTGAGGAACTTGATCCCCTCGTTCGCCTCGAATGCGGCCTTGTTCAGGTAGATGTCGAACGCCATTAGCAGCCGCTCGTGGTAGCCCGCCACCGTGTCCTCGAGGCGCGCGAGGTTGTCGCGGAGGTCCCGGAAGTACGGCAGCAGCTTGGCCCGGATCAGCTTGTTCTCCCCACGTGCCAGCCGGTCGATCACGTCCCGCTGCGGCCGCACGATGGTGCGCAGCCGCGTGAAGTCGTTGCGCACGTGGAGGAGTTCCGTGACCAGCGCCTTCTCGCCGGAGCGCCGCGCCAGCACGTGTTCCTCCAGTTCCTCCAACTCGGCCCGCAGCTCGTCCACCACCGGCGCGTAATTGTCCACCAGCAGGTCGATCAGCGTGTGCGCGATCCGGTCCGGGCCACGTGGGCCGACACCCGCCTGCTTCAGCGTGCGCTCAATCAGCGACGAGACCGAGCGGAGCGGCGCCGTGTGGAAGGTGACGAGGAAGTCTTTCCCGAGGAAGAGGTCTAGCTCGGTGGTGTTGAATTTCTCGGTCCGCGTGAAATCCACCGCGTGGGTGACGATGAACAGGTAGTCCTCGTAGTCCTCGACCTTCGGCAGCGAGTTCGGCTGGGTGCAGTCTTCGATCGCGAGGGGGTGGAACCCGAAGACGCCCTCGAGCAGCGCGCGGGTCTCCTCCGGGGTGGGGTTGTCGAGGTCGACCCAGAGCAGCAGCCCCTTGTCGGCGCGGACGAGGCGGAGTGCCTCCAGCTCGAGGTCTTGGCCCACGAGCTTACCGTCGCTGAAGATGAATGACCGGATCATCGCGCGGCAGCGTGGCGGCCCGGCCCGGCGGCGTCGAGCCGCGAGGTGCGCACGTTCACAGGCCGAGGCGCGCCTCGGTGGCGGCGACGGCGGCGATGAATTCCGCGGGCGTCGTGGCGGCGAGGAAGGCGGCCCGGTCGGCCGGGTCGCGCAGCAGCTTGCACAGGGTGCTCACCACCGCGAGGTAGTCGCCCGGCTTGGTCTTGGGCGTGCCGAGGACGAAGAACAGGCGCACGACCTCGCCTTTGTCGTCGAAGATGATGCCCTCGTCGGAGCGGCCGACCGCCATCACGATGCGGCGCACGTGTTCGGTGCGCGCGTGGGGCAGCGCGATGCCGTTGCCGAGGGAAGTCGTGTCGAGGCGGTCCCGGGCGAGGAGCTCGTCGTAGAACCCGGCGTAGTTAACCACCTCGGGGTGGCCGTCGAGCTGGCGGGCGATCTCGTTCAGCGCCCCGGTGCGCCGCGTGGCCTGCACGTGCAAGGCGATGCGCGAGGGATCGAGGAGCGACGTGATGCGGCCGGTCATGCGCGGGCAAGGCAACGCCGAAGGCGCGGGCGTGGGAAGGACAAAACTGGCGCGCGCGGCTTCGGGAATGGCGTTGCGCGGACCGTCGCCCGCCGCACCGTGGCGGGATGCGCCGCCTGTTGCCCCTCCTCGGCCTCGCCGGGGCCCTCGTCGCCGCCGAGCCGTTCTCCCGCTCCCTCGCGCCCGCGGACTTCGCCGCCGCCGGCCTCGGCCGCCTCACCCCAGAGGAGCTGGCCCGACTCGACTCGCTCATCGCCGCCCGTACCGCGCCCCCGGCTGCGGCGCCCCTTCCCGCCGCTCGTCCGTCCGCCGCGGCGCGGCCGGCCCCGAGCCCTGTTCGTCGCACCACCCCGGCCGTTGCCGAGGAGGAAGAGCCGTTCGAGAGTCGGCTGACCGGGGAGTTCCGCGGTTGGGAGCCGCGCACGGTCTTCGCGCTCGAGAACGGCCAGCGCTGGCAAGAGACGGGCGGCACGACCTACGCCGGGCCGCCCCTCGCCGCCCCCGCCGTGCGCATCCGCGCCGGCGCCCTCGGGGCTTACTGGATGCGGATCGACGGCGTACCGCGCGAGGTCAAGGTCCACCGCGTCGATGCCGGGCGCTAGTGGCTCAGAACCACAGGTTCGGCCAGAGGCGCGCCGCCACCAGCGCTTGGAGCAGGCCGAGCACCGAGATCAGCGATAGCAGCACCGTCCAGCTGCGCAGGGTTTCGCCCTCGGTCAGCCCGCCGAGGCGGCCGATCACCCAGAAGCCGCTGTCGTTCATCCACGAGAGCATCGAGGCGCCGTAGCCGACGGCCAAGTAGATGTAGAAGACGTGAACGCCGAAGCCGCCCGGGCCGGCGATCGACATCATAATCGAAGAGGCGGTGATCATTGCGACGGTCGCGGAGCCCTGCGCCACCCGCACCACTACCGCCAGCAGCCAGGCGAGGAGCACGTAGTTCATCCCGCCACCCTCCGCGAGGACCCGCACCGAGTCGCCGACCCCGGCATTCTTGATCATTGCGCCGTAGGCGCCGCCGGCGGCGGTGATGAGGATGATGACGCCCGCCGTCTCAAGCGGCGGCCCGAGCACGTCGGCCGCGTTCCGCCAGGCGAGCTGGCGCTGCCGGGCATAGACGGCGAGGGCCACCATCGCGCCGAGGAGGAGGGCGATGTTCTTGTTGCCGAGGAACTCGATCGTCTGGGCCGCCACCGGGGGCAGGCCGCCCGCGAACGGGGCGCTGAAGGAGGCCGTGGCGATGAGCACCACCGGTAAAATCACGGGCGCGATCGAGACCCAGAAGCCGGGCAACTCCTCCTCTCGCCGGTCCGCCACCTGTTGCAGCGAGGCCAGCGAGGAGCCGGCCGTCTCCCGCAGCGGCACCGGGCGCCGAGCGTCGATCCAGTGGGCGAATGCTAACCCGCCGAGCGCCGGCAGGATGCCGAAGAGGATGCCGCCCACGATCGACAGGCCGAGGTCTACCCGCAGCGTCTCGGCCACGATCAACGGCCCCGGCGTCGGCGGCACCGTGCCGTGCGTGATCACCCCGCCGGCGCAGATCGCCAGCACGTAGAGCAGGTAATTTTTTCCCGTGCGCAGCGCGAGGGCGCGCGCGAGCGGCACCAGCAGGAAGAAGACCGTATCGAAGAAGACCGGGATCCCGAGGATGAACCCGCAGGCCAGCAGGGCCAGCGGCGCCCGCTTTTCCCCGAGCACCGCAATGAAGCGCCGGATGATGCGGTCCGCCGCCCCGCTCTCCATCAGCGCCACGCCGATCACCGATGCCACCGCGATGGTAAACCCGATCTTACCCGCCGCGGAGCCGAACTCGGTCATTACCGACTCCACCGCCTTCGTGAAGCGTCCGGAGCCGTTCTGGCCGAGGGCGGTCATCAGCCCGACGAAGATTGCGGCGAAGAAGAGCGCGAAGAACGCGTGCAGACGCAGCCAGACGATCGCGGCGACGATGAGCACGACGCTCAGGGCGAGCACCGTGAGTGGCCCGGGCGCGAAGGCCAGGGCGAGGGGTAGC
>CAIOTK010000490.1 GCA_903861185.1 uncultured Opitutia bacterium
TCGATGATCGTCTCGAGGGCGATCCAGTCGGGCGCGCTCAGCTGCGCGATCGTCGGGTTGCGCAGCGCGGGCAACTGGGCCGAGACCCGCTCCAAGGCGGCGCGAGGCAGGTTCATCTTCAGGCCGACCTTCGACCCGGCCTCCAGCGCACCACGGAGCAGCAGCGCAATGGTCTCGATCTTACGGCGCTTCGCGGGGTGCGCCCAGCTGGCCTTGTTGGCGATGAACTTGGTGTTGGTTTCCAGCAGCGTATCGACAATCCGCAGCTTGGCCGCGCGCAGCGAACTGCCCGTCTCGGTGATGTCGACGATCGCATCCACCAAGTCCGGCACCTTCACCTCGGTCGCGCCCCAGGAGAACTCCAGCTCGACCTTCACCCCGCGGGACTCGAAGTAGCGCCGGGTGGTATTCATCAGTTCGGTGGCGACCCGCTTGCCGGCGAGGTCAGCGGCCGAGCGGACCGGCGAAGACTCCGGGACGCACAGCACCCAGCGGGACTTGAGCGTGGAAGCTCGACTGTAGACCAGGTCGCACACCTCGACCACGTCCGACCCGTTCTCTTGGACCCAGTCGAGGCCGGTGAGGCCGCAGTCGAAGAAACCGTGTTCGACGTAGCGGCTGACCTCCTGGGCGCGGACGAAACGTCCGTCGAGCTCGGGATCATCGATCGCCGGCCGGTAACTGCGGCTGCTGGTCGTGATCTTCCAGCCCGCCTTGGCGAACAGGGTTTTGGTGGACTCCTCTAGGCTGCCCTTGGGGAGTCCGAGCATCAGCAAAGGTGCGCGTTCAGACACCTCGCGAGGGCACACCCCGGCCCCGGGCCCTTCAAGCAAATTTCCCTCCGGCGAACGCGGAACCCGCGCCCGGACCGGCAGTTGACACGCCCCACGATGGCGCGTCAGTCTCCACCACCGCGAAGCCCCATGTCCCAACCCCTTTCTCCGCGCACCCAACCCAAGCCGCTCATTGTCGTGGTCGAGGACCAGCCGGAGCTGGCCACGCTGGTCGCGACTCACCTTGAGCGCGCGGAGATGAACGCCCAGATCTGCCACCGTGGGCAGCACGCGTTCCGGTTCCTGCAGAAGAATTTCGCGAACCTAGTATTGCTCGACATCAACCTCCCCGACCAATCCGGCTTTGAGGTGGCCGAGCAGCTCAAGGCGGCCGATATCAACGTGCCGATCATCTTCCTGACGGGCAACATTGAGGAAGAGAGCAAGGTCCGGGGCCTCGAGCTGGGGGGGGACGACTACATCACCAAGCCCTTCAGCTACGCGGAACTGGTGGCCCGGATCCGCGCGGTCCTGCGCCGGGCGGAGGTGAAGGCCGACCTGAACATTACCAAGAACGTGAAGGTCAGCGACGAGCCGTTCGACTTCTGCGGCGCGCGGGTCCAACCGCAGCGGCTGGAGGTCTCTTTTCCCAACGGCGTGAATGCGGCCATCGGCCGCAAGGAGCTCGGCATCCTCTCCTACCTCAACGGCAGCGCGGGCCAGGTCGTGCCCCGCAAGGCCCTGATCCACGCAGTCTGGGGCGTTCACGCGGACGTGAAGAGCCGCTCACTCGATCAGTACGTGGCCAAGATTCGCGACCTTTACGCCGATCAGGGAATGAGTCTCGAGCAGTTCCGCACCGTTCACGGCGTCGGCTACATCTTCGACCCGAAGGGCGAGTCCCAAGCGGGTCGCTGAACGGGGCTCAGAAGAGTTCGCCTTGAGTCGGCGCCGGCGGCGCAGCCGGGGCGGTAGGCACGGGCGGCAGCGGGGCCTCGAGCCCGTGGCGGCGGCGGGCCTCGGCGGCCGTCGTGCGCATCTCGTAGCCCTCAAGCATCGCCACCAGTTCCGCCGGCCGGGGGGTTCGCCAGGCGGGCGCTACGGGCGGGAGCGTGAGGTTCAGGGTCGTCAGCCGACGGTTTAGGCGCAGCCGCTCCGCCGCGGCGGCCACCACCGGCTGGAAACGTTCGGGCCGCAGTTCGCCGGCCCGCGCGATGACCGCGTCGAGACCGCCGTGCTCCGCCAGCCACTTCGCGGCGGTCTTCGGGCCCACGCCCTCGATGCCGGGGATGTTGTCTGCGGTGTCGCCGACCAGGGCCAAATAATCCGCGATGCGCTCCGGGGGCACCCCGAACTTTTCCACGACCCCCGCGGCATCGAGGCGGCGCCAGCCAAGCTTCGGCGCGGCCGAGGGCGGCGGCAGCAAAATCGAAATCCGGGGCCCCACCACCTGCGCAAAATCCTTGTCGCTGCTGACGATGACCACCTCGTGGCCCTGCTCGGCCAAGCGCACCGCCTCGGCCGCCAGCAGGTCGTCACTCTCGATCCCCTCCTGTTCGATACCGGCCAGCCCCATCGCGCGCGTAAGTTCCCGGATCGGGTCGATCTGCGCCCGGAGCGCATCGGGCATCGGCGCGCGCTGGGCTTTGTAGGCAGCGTGCAGCGCCACGCGCTCGGCGGATTCGCCCCGGTCGAAGAATACCAAGGTCGCGTCGGGCGCCTCCTGATCAGCGAATTTCCAGAGGGACTTTACCCAGCCGTGCAGCGCACCAGTCGGAAACCCGTCGGCGCGGGTGAGTTCCGGCAGCGCGTGAAAGCACCGATAGGCTAGGTTGAAGCCGTCCACGAGAAGCCATTTCGCCATCCGGCGACCCCATACGCTGCCGCGGGCCCGGTCAACGCGGCGCTGCACCGGCTTGCCTTCGGGCAGGGTGGCGAGCGGACTGCTCCCGTGCTGTCCCGCCCGCTGCTCCTCGCCTGCCTCGCCGTCGCCGGCCACGCCGCCGAACCCCTCTCGCGGAAGCTGGAGGTCGATTTCCACCGTGACGTCCCGAGCCGGCGGCTCCGGGGCCTCGCCACCCGCGCCGACGGCCGCCTCGTGCCCGGTCCCGTCTTTACGGATCTGCGCGGCCCGGCGCCCGCACCGCTGCTCTGGGCGCTCGAGCCCGGGGCCGGTCCGGACCGCTGGCTGCTCGGCACTGGTCCGGACGGTGCTATCCACGAGGTGACTCTCGCTCCGGGCGGGGACGCGTTCACCGCCCGCGAGGTGGTGCGGCTCCCGGACGCGCAGGTGCTCGCGTTGCACCGCACGGCAGACGGCGCGCTGCTCGCGGGGACCTCGCCCGGCGGACTCCTTTGCCTCGTGCGGGAGGACCGGATCGAGGCGCGCGTGCGGCTGCCGGCAGACTCCGTGCTCGATTTGCTGCCGCTGGGCGGGGGCATCGTGCTCGCGGCAACGGGCAACCCCGGTCGCATCTACCGGGTCGACCTCGCCCGTCTCGCAGCGACGAACGAGGGGGAGACCGAGGCGGCCGGGACCGCGGCGCTGGCAGCGCGCGGTGTGACCCTCTTCGGGCAGATTCGCGACCGCAACGTGCGGCGTCTCGCCCGAATGGCGGACGGCCGCATCGCGGCGGGTTCCGCGCCCCGGGGCAACCTTTATGCCTTCCCGGCGGAGCCCGGACCGGGCCCCGAGGGCGGCGCGCCCCGGCTTCTCTTCGAGAACTCCGAAGGCGAAGTCACCGACCTACTGGCGACGCCCGCCGGGGAGCTGTTCGCGACGGTGGTTTTCTCCCCCTCCTCGCTCGAGTCGCGGCTGAACCTTCCGGCCCCGCCGCCCGCGGCGACGGGCCTCAATCCCCCCCGCCCGGGCGCGGAGCCGCCGCGCGATCCCCTGCCTCCCCCCGCCACCCCGGTGCGTTTCACCGGTCGCAGCGCCCTCGTGCGCGTGCCGCCCAAAGGGCTGCCCGAGGTGCTGTCCACCCGGGCGAACCTCGCCCTTTACCGGCTTGCGCGGCACGGGGACCTGATCGTGGCCGCGGGCGGCGACCAGGGCGAGATGGTCGGTTACGACCTACGGGAGCGGCTGTCTCTCACCTTCCCCGGAAGCGCTTCCGCGCAGTTGAATCAACTTCTACCGGCCGGGCCCGCGCGACCGGGGCTCTTTCTCGCGCTGCGCAACAACGCCCCCGGCTTCGCTTGGGTGGACTTCGCGGCGACCGGGCCCCGGTCGGCCGAGACCCGCCGGCTCGAGTTGCCCGGGCCCGGCCGCTTCGGCGCCGTGCGCCTACCCCGCCTGACCGGTGCCGCGGCGGGCGACCTGCGGTTGGAACTCCGGACCAGTCTCGGCAGCGACGAGACGGAGGGCTGGGGCGACTGGACCCCGCTGCGCTTGGATCCCGATGAGGGTTGGCGCGCGGACGAGCTGCACGGG
The DNA here is from genome assembly GCA_903861185.1 of uncultured Opitutia bacterium. Lineage (GTDB taxonomy): Bacteria > Verrucomicrobiota > Verrucomicrobiia > Opitutales > Opitutaceae > ER46. Next base: position 4,207 of record CAIOTK010000490.1, read on the forward strand.
CGCTCGTTCCGCCTGCGCCTGTCGCTCGAACACGCTGACCCCTTCAGCCTGGACCGCGCGACCGTGCACCACCTCCCACAGAACCGGCGGCCGCAGCTCCAGGAGTTTAGGATCCTGCCGCCGGGATTCGACCTCTTGCCCGCCCCAGAGCCCGCGCCGGCCGCGACCACCACACTGGGCCAACTCCTGCAGCCCACGAGGGAGGAGGCCCGCGGCCGCGCGCATCTGCAGGGCAGCCCGATGGTGGCAGTTCCCGGCGCCCGCGTGGCCACGTGGACCCTTCTGGACCCCGACGGCGACACCGTCACCGCAACCTTTTCCATCCGCCGCGACGGCGAGACCGAATGGCGTGACCTGGTGGTCGGGACGCGCGAGCCGTTCGTCCGGTTCCAGACTAGCCCGCTGCCGGAGGGCACCTACGAGACCCGGCTGCGGGTGAGCGAGGCCGCGCCGCGCCCGGCCGCTGAACGACTGAGCCACACGTTCGGCACCGACGAAGTCGTCGTGGATCACAGCGCGCCGGAGATTCTCGCGGCGGAGGCGGTCCGCGGACAAGATGCGGTGGTGATCACCGTCCGGGCGCGCGACCGCCTCAGCCTCCTCGAGGGGCTGGAGGTGGTCTTCAATCACGGGCTGCGGGAAAGTGTGCGCCAGCCGGCGGACGGGATCCGTGACGGGCGAGAGGAGACCTTCGTGCTGGAGTTACCGCTGGACCGGGTAGCCGGCGCCGACGCGGTTGAAATCAGCCTGCTTGATGCGGCGGGTAACGCCGCGAGCCGACGCCTGCGCTTCTGAGGGAAGTACCGTCCCACGCTCGAGGCACCCGGGAATTCTCCCCAGCGCGGCGGCGCGGATCCCTAGGCGATAGCGCCCACCCCAGGCGCCTTAGTCGCCATTCAGATGCGTTTGCGCGGCCGAGTTATCAAAACCCTCTCAAATCCGGCGCGCGGGCGTGTGAGGCTAGCACCCTAGGCAGCTCCCGTCATCGAGGTTAGGCAGAAACGCTGATTCCAACCGGCAACCTGCCCTCCCTCGATGAACTCCAACCATACCTGCTCCGTCGCGTCGCTCCTTCGGTTCTCCGGGCTTCTCCTGCTCGTTCTCCCCCTGCCCTCGCGCGCGCTCACCGCCACCGCTGCGCCGGGGCAGATCGTGACCTTCTCGGTCACCGCGCAGGGTAACCCACCCTTCGCCTACCGGTGGTTCAAGGATGGCCAAGAACTGGCAGGGGCCACGGCGGCGGAACACCTCCTCAACAGCGCAGCGGCGCTGGACGCGGGCACCTACGTGGCCGAGGTCCGCAACGCGATGGGAGCGACGCTCTCCGACGCCGCGACCCTCACCGTTGCGCCCGTGGAGACGGCACCGGTGATCACGGCCTCACCCGCGAGTCAGACCGTCTTCGCCGGGGCTGCAGTGAGCTTCTCCGGTTCCGCGAGCGGCACTCCGGCGCCGGCGTACCAATGGCTCAAGGACGGTGTCCCGCTGCCGGGCGCCACCGCGGGCACCTTCACGCTAGCCACGGCCTCGCTGGCTGATGCCGGTATGTACACCCTCACCGCCACCAATTCCATCGGCACCGCCACCAGCGCGCCCGCGGTCCTCACGGTCAACCCTCCCCTCACCGCGCCGGTCTTCGCTCTGCACCCGGTGAGTCAGACGGTCTTTGCCGGCGCTCCCGTCTCCTTCACCGCCAGCGCTTCGGGCAACCCTGCCCCGGCCTACCAGTGGCGGCGCGATGGCACCGCGATCGCGGGCGCCACGAACGCCACCTTCAGCTTGGCCTCCGCTGCGCTGGCTGACACGGGCACGTACACCGTCACCGCGACCAACTCCGTTGGCACCGCCACCA
>CAIOTK010000491.1 GCA_903861185.1 uncultured Opitutia bacterium
AGCCCAGCCACCCCGACCGCGGGATCCACCGTGTCCTCGGCGCGCGCGCGCCCCGCCCCCAACCGTAGGGCCGCAAAGGCCACGGATCGTGCGTCCACTGCGGAGACAAAGCCCGTCCGCGGCGCCAACACCGGCTCTACGCTCCGTGCGACCGGCAGCCGACCGGGATCGTCCACCACCCGCGAGTCACCGCCCTGCGCGGCAATGACCTCGCGGAACTTCGCCGCGGCGGCCCCACTCGCCAGCGTAGCGTCGAGCCGCGCGTTCGCCTCCGCCGGAGTCGTCGCGACGCCCCCCAGCAGGAGCATCTCCACCCCCAGTGCCCGCGTGACCTCCATCAAATCCGCGGGCCCGGCGCCGCGGAGCGCGGCGATCGACTCGGCGACCTCGAGCGCGTTGCCCACCGCCCGGCCGAGGGGCGCGTCCATCCGCGTGAGCAGCGCGCGCACCTGTTTCCCGGCGGCGCGGCCCACGCGTACCAGCGTCGTCGCTAGTTCCCGGGCGGCCGGGAGGTCGGGCATAAAGGCGCCGCGCCCAAACTTCACGTCCAACACCAGCGCGTCGATTCCGGCCGCGAGCTTCTTCGAAAGGATGGAGCCGCAGATCAGTGGGATGCTCTCGACCGTCGCGGTGACGTCGCGCAGCGCGTAAAGTCGGCGGTCAGCCGGCGCGAGCTCAGGGGTCTGGCCGATGAGCGCGCAGCCCACGCGGGCAACCTGATCGCGGTACTCGGTGAGGGAGAGGCCCGTGCGGAAGCCCGCGATGGCTTCGAGCTTGTCGAGCGTGCCCCCAGAGTGCCCGAGCCCGCGGCCGCTGATCATCGGCACCGGGACCCCGCAAGCCGCGACCCAAGGGGCGAGCACGAGGGAAACCTTGTCCCCCACCCCACCGGTGGAGTGCTTGTCGACCTTGATCCCGGGGATCCCGGAAAGGTCGGCGACCGTGCCCGAGCGCGTCATCGCCGCCGTGTAGAGCGCCGTCTCCTCTGCATCGAGGCCGCGCAGGCAGATCGCCATCAGGAGGGCGCTGAGCTGGTAGTCGGCCCAGGAACCGTCGACCGCGCCGCGCACGAACGCTCCGATCTCCTCCGCGGTGAGCGCGTGACCGTCGCGTTTACGGGCGATGATGAGCGGGGGTGACATCGGTCGTTCAGCTGCGAAACAGCACGTCCTCGCGGTTGAACATCCGCACCGCGAGGGCGAGGGCGCCGGCCGCGTAAAGCGAGGAGGAACCAAAGATGAGCGCGATGTAGCCCCACGGCCAAGAGCCGGAGAGCATCTCCTTGCAGACCAGGCTGAGGTTGAGCAGCGGAATGAGCGCGGTCCGCGCCGTGAGCTCAGTGCCAGGCAACGCGGCGATCATCCCCGGGACGAGCACGACGACAATCAGGGGACCGAGGTAGCTCTGGGCCTCCTTGTAGCTCTTAGCGAAGAGGGAAACAGTGAGGGCGACGGCCGAGAACAATACCGCCACGGGCAGCACCATCGCGAAGACCCCCGCGAGCCCGAGCGGATCGATCGTCGGGAGGGCTCCCGGCACGAGGCCCGCGGGGCCTGCCGCCGCAGCCGCCGCCCCCGGGACCGGCCCGCCAAAGAGCAGCACGCCTCCGAGGAGGGCGCTGCCCGCCATCGAGGCCACCACAAAGAACATCGAGGCCAGTGAGCCCGTCAGCACGAGGAGAAACTTGCCCAGCACGAGGTCGACGCGCGCCACCGGACTGCAGAGCAGCGTCTCCATCGTACCCCGCTCCTTCTCCCCGGCAGTGATATCCATCGCGGGGTAGATCGCTCCGGTGAAGCAGAGCAAAATGATAAAGTAAGGGACCAGCCCGCCGAAGAGATTGCCGCCGACCTTCTCCGGCGGGGCGACGTTCTCCCGCCGCACCTCAAACGGCCGCACGGCGTCGGGGCCGAGTCCGCGGGCCGCTAGGCGCTCCGTCACGACCCGTTCCCGATGCTCGGTGACGATCCGTTCGGCGACGCGCGCCCCGTTCTCCGACTTCAACTCGCCTTGGTAATGAAAAATGCGGATCGCGGGAGCGGCCTCCCCCGCGCGCAGCCGCTCCTCGAGCCGCTCGGGCAGCTCCAGCACCGCCCGCAAGCGCTTCGCGGCGATCGCCTCTCGCCAGTCCGCGGGCACCGGCACTAGGCGGACGCGCGCGTCTACGGCTAAGCGGCTCATCAGGGTCGGGGCGCCCGCCGCGCCAAGCACCGCCACCGCGGGCACATCCTCGCGCGCTTCCGCCACGGCGCGCTGCATCAGCCGGCCGACCCCGAAGAGCAGCAACGGCATAAGGAGGGTGGGAACCACGATCGAGGAGATGAGCGTGCGGCGGTCGCGCAGCGCGTCGCGGAGCTCCTTACGGTAGATGATCCAGATGTGGGCGGCGTTCATCGGGGCGGCAGCAACGGGGGCGGGGCGGGCTCGCCGCCGACGACGCGGACAAAGATCTCCTCGAGGTCCGTCTCGCCGTGGCGAGCCCGCAGGTCGGCGAGCGATCCCTCGTCGCGCAGGCGACCGCCGTGGATGATTCCGATCACGTCGCACAATTTCTCCACCTCGCTCATCACGTGCGTCGAGTAGATCACGGTCTTGCCACGGTCGCGGCAGGCCCGGACGAACCGGACGACGGCGCGGGCCGCCATCACATCGAGGCCGAGGGTGGGCTCGTCGAAGATCATCACCGCCGGGTCGTGCACCAGCGTGCGGGCAATGGACGTCTTCTGCTTCATCCCGGTGGAGAAGGAGTCGCAGCGTCGATCGAGGAACGCGTGCATCTCGAGCTCGTCGGCGAGCAGGTCGATGCGGGCGCGGAGGACATCGGGGGCCAGCCCGTGGAGGCGCCCGAAGTATTCCAGCGTCTCGCGGGCGGTGAGGCGGCCGTAGAGGGCGGTGGAGGTGGCGAGGAAGCCGACCCGAGCACGCACCCCGGCAGGATCAAGGTTGATGTCGCGGCCCGCGACCTCGGCCGTGCCCGCCGTGGGCCGGAGCAGCGTGGCGAGGAGGCGGAGCGTCGTGGTCTTGCCGGCACCGTTGGCACCGAGCAGGCCGTAAATGCGGCCGGGCTCCACGGTGAAGGAGACGTCGTCGACCGCGCGGAACTCGCCACGCCGACGGTCGCGGAAGACCTTGGTGAGCCCGTGCGCGGCGATCATCGCGGGAGGCTCAGGGCAGCTCGGCGACGCCGAGGATCAGGGCCAGCGCGAGGGCGAAGTCCTGCACCGCGGTGGGCTGCTCGACGTCGGTCCACTCGTCCAGCGAGTGGGAGCGGCCACCGCGGCGAGCGGACTGGGAGGAAATGGTGAAGGCAGGGATCCCGAGGCTGATCGGCAAATTGGAGTCGGTGCTGCTGATGTTCCAGACGGCGACCTTGTCGAAGGCGCGCATCACGGCGGCGGCTTGGCGCAGCTCGGGGGTGTCGGGCGAGGTCGTGCCCGAGGGCCGGTCCCCAATCAGCTTCACCTCGGCGGTGACGCGGCCGAAGGTGGTCGCGCGCGCGGTGTTCTCCTCCGCAACGGCGGCCGCGATGATCTCCTTGAACCGGGCGTCCACCTTGCGCAGTTCCTCGGGCGAGACGGAGCGCAGATCGACTTCCATCGCGACCTCGAAGGGGATCGAATTCACCGACGTGCCACCGCTGACCAGCCCAACGTTGTAGGAGACCTTGGGCTGGCGAGGTACGACCACCTTGCCGAGGGCAGAGATGGCGCCCGCGAGGGCGAAGGCGGGATTGACCTGGCCGAAGGCGCCCCAGCTATGGCCGCCGGGGCCCTTGAAGGTGACGCGGTAGCGCAGGCTACCGAGGGCGCCATTGGTGATGAGGTCGTTGTTGCTGCCGTCGATCGAGATGAAGCGCGGAATGCGCCCCTGCCACGGGCCGCGCTGGAAGAGGTAGCGCATTCCCCGAAGATCTCCGGGCCCTTCCTCCCCCACGTTACCGATGAAAAGCAGCTCGCCGGGCGTCTCGATGCCAGCGGCGCCGAGCGCGCGGACGATCGCGAGGAGCAGCGCGAGGCCGCGCGTGTCGTCGCCAACCCCGGGGGCGATCAGCCGCGTGCCCGAACGCTTGACGCGGACATCGGTGTCCTCGGGGAAGACGGTGTCGAGGTGGGCGGCCACGGCGAGGAGCGGCGCTGTGCCGCCGGGGCGCCCGGGGCGACGGCCGATTACGTTACCCTCGGCGTCGGTCGTGATGTCGGTGAGACCGGCCTCGCGCAGGAGGCGCGCGAACGCCTCCCCACGCGCCTGCTCCTTGAACGGCGGGGCGGGGATCTCAGTGAGCAGAATCAGTTCGCGAACGAAGCGCTCGAAATCGCGGTCGTATGCGCGAACCGCAGCCTGGAAGGCCGGGCGGGCGACGAGCTCCCGCGCGCGGCGGTCCTCCGCGGAATCCGGCGCCGCGGGAGGCGCGGCCGGCGGCGGGGCGGGAAGCGTGGACGCGGGCGTGGCGGCCGGAACGGCGGAACTCGCGAAGGCGAGCAGGACAAGGAGGGGCGGGAGCTTCATGCGCCAATCGGGTGCCACGTGGTCTTGGGTTCGACAAAGGCGCGGATGGGCTCGAGGCCCTGCGCGGCGCCGCCGAGCCAGGCGGCGAGAGGGGCGTCAGGCGTGTAACGCACGCGCTTTACGCTCTCGGCCGCGCCGAGGTCGAGTACGCGGCGCTCGGCGGCGTCAGCGACGGCGCTCAGGCCGCGGAGGTGCGCGTGGGTGGCGAAGGTCGGGACAAGGTCGGCGCGCAGGCCCGTCAGGACATTCACCACGCCGGCGGGCAGGTCGCTGGTCGCGAGCAATTCCCCCAGCAGAATCGCCGGATAGGGGCGCGGCTCGGAGGCGAGTACAACCACCGTATTGCCGCTCACAATCACCGGGGCGACGAGCGAGAGGAGGCCAAGGAGCGGCGGCTCGGCGGGGGCGAGTACCCCGATAACCCCCATCGGCTCCGAGACGGTGAAGTTGAAGTAGGGGCCGGAGACCGGGTTCACCCCGCCGAGCAGTTGCTCGTACTTGTCGGCCCAACCGGCGTAGTGGACGAGTCGGTCCGTAGCCGCGTCGACCTCACGGAGGGCGGCGGCACGGCGGGCGCCGAAGCGGGTGAGGGCGGCAGCGAACTCGGCGCGGCGAGCCTCGAGCATCTCGCCCAAGCGGTAGAGGATTTGGCCGCGATTGTAGGCGGTGCGGCGCGCCCAGCCCGGGCCGGCCTTGGCGGCCGCCTCGACGGCGTTGCGCAGGTCTTTGCGGGTGCAGAGCGGCACGTGCGCGAAGAAGGCGCCGGTCGCGTCCGCTAGCGGCCGCGTGCGTCCGCTCTCCGAGCGGATGAAGGCGCCGCCGACGTAGGGCTTGGGGGTCTTGGTGACGGGGAGGCGGGGCATGGGCGGGTCAGGTGACGGCGCAATAATCGAGCAGGCCGTGGCGGCCGCCCTCGCGGCCGAAGCCGCTCTCCTTGTAGCCGCCGAAGGGCGACGCGGGATCGAACTTGTTGAACGTGTTGGCCCAGACCACGCCGGCGCGCAGCTCCGTCGCCAGCCGCAGGATGAGCGAGCCCTTGTCCGTCCACACGCCCGCGCTCAGGCCGTAGGGCGTATTGTTGGCCTTCTCCACCGCCTCCTCGACGGTGCGGAACGTGAGCACGCTGAGGACCGGGCCAAAGATCTCCTCGCGGGCGATACGGTGGCTCTGGGTCACCCCAGTGAAGACCGCGGGGGGCACGTAGAACCCACGGGCGGGCGCGCGGAAAGGGGCCTGCCAGAGCTCGGCGCCCTCCGCCACCCCAGCGCGGAGGTAGCCGCGAATCACGTCGCGCTGCTCGCGCGAGACAATCGCGCCGAGGTCGGTGTTCTTGTCGAGGGGATCGCCCACCCGCAGGACCCGCAGGCGACGGCGTAACTGGGCGACGACGCGCTCCGCCACGGACTCCTGCACCAGCAGGCGCGAACCGGCGCAGCACACCTGACCTTGGTTAAAGAAGATGCCGTTCACGATCCCCTCGACCGCCTGGTCAAGCGGAGCATCGGCAAACACGATATTCGCGGCTTTGCCACCCAGCTCCATCGTGAGCCGTTTGCCCGCGCCCGCGACGGAGCGGAGGATCACTTTGCCGACCTCGGTCGAGCCGGTGAAGGCGACCTTACGGACCAGCGGGTGCGCGAGCAGGTGCGCGCCGGTGGCACCGGGACCGGTGACAATGTTGACGACGCCCGGGGGCAGCTCGGCCTCCTGCAGGAGCTCGGCGAGCTTCACCGCGGTGAGCGGCGTGTTCGAGGCGGGCTTGAGGACGACGCAGTTCCCGGCGGCGAGGGCGGGCGCGATCTTCCACGCGAGCATCAGCAGCGGGAAGTTCCAAGGGATCACCTGGCCCACGACGCCAAGCGGGGCAACGGTGCGGCCCGGAGCGAGGTAGGCGAGCTTGTCGGCCCAGCCAGCGTGGTAGAAGAAGTGCGCGGCGGCCGAAGGGACGTCGAAGTCGCGCGTTTCCCGGATCGGCTTGCCGTTGTCCATCGTCTCGGCGACGGCGAACTCGCGGGCGCGGTCCTGGAGGAGGCGCGCGAGGCGGAAAAGGTATTTCCCGCGTTCGGCGCCGGGGAGGCGAGACCAGCGGGGGAAGGCGGCGGCGGCGGCGCGGCAGGCAGCGTCCACGTCGGCGGGCCCACCGCGGGCGAGCTCGGTCAACGGGCGCTCGGTGGCGGGGTTGATGCTGGTGAAGCGGGTGCCGTCCGCGGCGGGTACGAAGCGCCCGCCGATGAAGAGGTCATACTCGGGCCGGATCCGGGGGTCGGCGGTCTCGGGCGCCGGGTCGTAGGGCCACAGGTCCCCGAACAGGAGCTCCGGGGCGGGTCGGCGGGGGCGGCGGGAAGAGGCAGGCGGGGCCATGGGGAGGGTCAGTAGGACTCGGCGGCCTCGCTGAACGCGTAGGGCGCGGGGTAGGCCCCGGTGCGCTCCTTCTCCAGCTGGCGCACGAGGTCGTTGAGCAGGGCGCTGGCGCCGAAGCGATAGCGGGCCGGGGTGAGCCAAGCGTCGCCGAGCGTCTCCTTGACGGCGACGAGGAAGTGGAGCGCCTGCTTGGCGGTGCGGATGCCGCCGGCGGGCTTCATCCCGATGGCGACGCCCGTCTCGAGGTAATGGTCGCGGATGGCCTCGAGCATTACCTGCGTGTTAGCGAGCGTGGCATTGGTGGCGGTCTTGCCCGTGCTCGTCTTGATAAAGTCACCCGGCCGCAATTCGCCGAGCGCGAGGCAGGACGCCGCGCGGATATGGTCGTAAGTCTCGAGCTCGCCCACCTCGAGGATGACCTTGAGCGCCGCGGGGCCGCAGGTGGCCACAACCGCCGCGATCTCGTCGCGCACCCGCGTGAGCTCCCCGGCGAGGAAGGCGCCGCGGTTGATCACCATATCGATCTCGTCCGCTCCGTCGGCCACCGCGCGGCGCACCTCGGCGAGGCGGGTAGCGAGCGCCGTCTGACCGCTGGGGAAGGCGGTAGCGACCGAGGCCAGCCGCACGGGTGAGCGCGGCCCGAGGGCGCGACGCGCGGCCCGCACCAGCGACGGATAGATGCAGACCGCGGCCGCCGCCGGGACCGCCGCGTCGTCGTGCGGCCGGAGTGCCTTGCGGCAGAGCGAGGCCACCTTCCCCGGGGTGTCCTTCCCCTCGAGCGTCGTCAAATCGACCATCGAGACCGCGAGCTTCAGGCCCTGCACCTTCGCGGCCTTCTTAATCGAGCGGGTGGTGAACTTGGCGACGCGCTCCTCGACGCCGACCCGGTCAACCGGGCCGACGGCGGCGAACCAGCGACGGAGGGCGGGCGGGGCGGAGGACGCGCGCATTGCGCCTGACTATCGGCCCGCGAATCCCGAAAACAAACGAAAACTCCCCAGCCCGCTCCGGGCTGGCGTCGACGCCCACCGTCGGTGCAGGCTCGCGAAATGCCCCTCCCCTCCCGCTGCCTCGCCCTCGCCTGCCTGTTCCTCGCCCTGATTGTGCCCGCCGCACGTGCGGCCGAGGACGCCCTGACTACCGCCCTGCGCGCGGCGGACGACGAGCGCATCGCGGCCACGATCGCCGCCGACCGCACCCGACTGGCCGCGATCTACTCCGACGCGCTCCACTACGCCCACTCCAACGGCAAGGTGGACACCAAGGCCTCACAGATCGAGGGGCTCGCCACCGGACCTAATCGCTTTGAGTCCTTCACTTACAGCGAGCGGACGTTCACCGCCGCGGGCCCGGGCGTGGCGCTAATGAAGGGGCGCGTGTCCGCCGGGTTGCGGAACCGCGCCAGTGGCCAGCCCAGCCGGATGGAGCTCTCCTACCTCGCCGTGTGGCGGCAGGAGGGCGGCCAGTGGCGGTTCCTCGCCTGGCAATCGTGCCGACTGCCGGAACCCGCGGCGCCGGCGCGCTAAGCCCAAACCTCCGGCGTCACTTCCGCGCGGGAGCGGCCGCGGCGAGCTGCCAATGCTCGTTGTCGGCGCGATCCTGCTCGAAGATGGCCCGCGCCCGCGCCACCAGCTCCGGTCGCGCGGCCGCGAGGTCGCGCTGCTCGGCTGGGTCCTCGCGCAGATCGAACACCTGCACGGGCGCGTCGAGCCGGCGGAGGCGCAGGGCCTTCCAGCGGCCATCGAGGAGCGCAGCCTGGCTAACGCCCTGCTCATAAAATTCCCAGTAGAGATGCGGGTGCCGCGCCTGCTCGCCGCGGCCCAGGAGGGTCGGAACCAAGCTGACGCTGTTCAGGTTGGCCGGGGGCCGCGCGCCCGCCAGTTCCGCCCAGGTCGCCATCAGGTCGCCAAAGTAGCCCACGTGATCGGAGACGGCGCCGCCCCGAATGCGCCCGGGCCAGCGGGCGAGGAACGGCACCCGGATACCGCCGTCCGTGAGGCTACGCTTCAACCCGCTGAAGGGGCCAGAGGGTTGGAAGAACGCCGGGTCGTAGCCGGGACCACCCTCGCGGTGCGGACCGTTGTCGCTGGAGAACATCACGAGCGTGCGCTCGTCGAGCCCCAGCGCTTGCAGGCGGTCGAGCAGCGCGCCGACATCGCGATCCATCCGCGTGATCATCGCGGCGTGGTTCTTGGCCGCCTCGGGCCAGTCGCGGCCCGCATACGGGCTCTGATCCGGCACCTCGTTGCCCTCGCCGAGCTCCTTGGAGCGCTCGTTGTTGGCGTGGGGGGTGACGAGGGACCAGAAGAGGAAGAACGGGCGCGCGCGGTGGCGTTCCACGAAGGCGAGCGCCTCCGCGGTGAGTAGGTCGCCGCCATAGACGACGCGGTTCTTGGAGTAGCCGGCCCCGTCGACGCCGCCGACCGGAACCAGATCGTTCGCGAGCGGCACCTTCACGCCGTCGCGCCAGAGGAAGCTGGGGTAGTGGTTGTGCGCGTGCGTTTGATTCAGGTAGCCGAAGTAGGAATCAAACCCCTGCCGGCGCGGCTCGCCGGGCAAGTCCACCTCGCCAAGCCCCCACTTGCCCACCAAGCCCGTCGCGTAACCCGACTCGCGGAGCACGCGCGCCACCGTGACGTCGCTGGCCTGCAGCGACTGTGCGAGCGGATTGCGGCCGCCGGCGTTGCCGCGGACACGGGTCCGGCCGAGGTGCTGGCCCGTCATCAGCACGCTGCGCGACGGAGCGCAGACCGTGCTGCCAGCATAGAACTGGGTGAAACGCACCCCCTCGGCCGCGAAGCGATCGAGGCGCGGCGTCTGGATCAGGCGCTGCCCGTAGCAGCCCAGCTCACCCCAACCGAGATCGTCAGCGAGGATGAAGATGATGTTGGGAGCGGGAGCGGGCGCGGCGAACGTCGCGGGGACTAGGCCCAAGGTCGCAGCGAGCAGGGGAAGCAGGCGGAACAGGCGCATTGCGCGCACGATGCGGCGAAGCTCTGGCGGAAGGCAATGCGAACCAGCCCGACGGACGCCGGCTTGACGCCCGCCCCGGCGCGCCCCCCAGTGACCCAAGCGATGCTCGCGCCGACGCCCTTCCTCGTGCTGCTCCTCGCGCTGCCGATGCTGGCGCCCGCGGCGGACGCGTGGCGCTTCGCGGCGGGCTCCCCTCCGGAAACCGCCGGTCGACCGCTCCTCCTCGACTCGCGGGCCCGCTTCGCGGTCGTCGATGGACGCGCCGCGCTCGATCCGGGACCAGCTGGGGAAGGACCGGCCGCACTCCTCGTTCGCTCCGATTCCCCGCGGCCGGCGGACGTCGCCGGCACGCCGCTCGAGCTCGGCGCCCGCGCGTGGAGCGTCGCGGCCCGGCTTTGGCTCCGGCCCGACGCGGGGTCCGTCGAGGGTGTGTTGCTCACGCTAGGGCCTCCGGACGGGGAACCGATTCTGCGCTTGAGCGTGCTGCCCGCGGAGGAAGCCGTTCTCCTCGCCGCGCTCGGACCAGCAGAGGAGCGCGGCCCCCAGGCACCCGGGCGCACGCGGGAGTTCGCCGATCCGGGCGGCCCACCGCACCAAAGGTTTCGGGAATTCACGGTGCTGCTGACCCCGCCCGACCGCCTCCCCCGCGGACGCTGGTTCCACCTCCAGTGCCAGTACGACGGGGCCGGCACGCTGCGGCTCACGCTCGATGGCCGGGACGCCGCGGCGGCGACGGCGCGCCTCGCGGATCCCCCGCGGGGCGCCGGCCTAAACCTCACCCTCGGCAGCGACCGCCAAGGCGGACGGCCGTGGCCGGGCGCGATCGCCGAGGTGGCCATCCGACCGATGGCCGAACGATGAGCGACTGGTTCCTCGCCGACGACCTCAGCGGCGCCCTCGACGCGGGCGCGGCCTTCCACGCGGCGGGCAGGCGCGTCCGCCTCATCGAGGCCACGGACGACTGGTGGCCCGGGACGGAAGGCGAGATCGTCGGGGTGAACACCGAATCCCGCAACCTGCCGCCCGCAGCGGCCGCGGCACGGGTGGCGGCGACGCTCGCGCACGCCAGCGCCCGCGGGGCCCGGCTGGTGTTCAAGAAGATCGATTCGACGCTGCGCGGTCCGGTCGCGGCGGAGTTGGCGGCGGTGCGGCGTCACCTACCGGGGCACCGCATTTTGCTCTGCCCCGCGAACCCCGCGGCCGGCCGTACGGTCGAGCAGGGACAACTGCTCGTCCGGGGCGTACCGGTCCTCGCGACCGAGTTTGCGCGCGACCCGGCGGCGCCCGTCCAAGAGGGCGACCTCCGCCGGATCGCCCGCGCGGACGCGGGGCTAACGATCGCGGACGCGCGGGAGGCGGGGGACCTAGAAACCGCGGTCGCAGCGGTGGGGGCGGGGCCGGGGCCGTGGTTGGCGGTGGGGTCGGGGGCACTCGCGGGCCCGGTCGCGCGCCGGCTGGGTGGCGCCGGGGCGGCGAGTCGACCGCAGCCGCGCCCGGCGCAAGGTCCGGTGCTCTTTCTCGGCGGCAGCGCGCATCCCCTGAACCGGACGCAGGCGGAGCGCCTCGCCGCCGCGCACGGCCTCGCCGTGATTCACGCGGATCCGGATTATCCGGGGCACGCAGTGGCGGCGGGCGCAGCGCAACTGGGGGCCGCCGGGGCGGCGATCGTGCTCGCTCCGGAGGCGCGCGGGCGACCGGAGCAGATCCGGGATTCCGTGGCCGCGATCGGGGCGGCGCTCATCGGCGATCACGGCGCGCGCCGCGTGTTTGTCACCGGTGGAGAGACCGCGCGAGCCCTGGCGGCACGCCTCGGCCTGCGGGAGCTTTTTGTCGAGGGCACCATCGAGCCGGGCCTTGTCCTCGCCGCCGCCGCGACTCCGGCCGCGGGCCCCCTGCTGCTCGCGGTGAAGCCAGGCGGCTTTGGCGACGCGGACACGTGGGTCCGCGCGGCGAACGCACTGGGCCTCGCGGCGGGCGCCTGAGCGGACTCAGCCGAAACGGCTGGCGTCGATCCCGAGCACGCGGGCGGCCGCGGCGCGGTCGCCGCGGGTCGCGTGCAGCACCTGGTCGAGGTACTGGCGCTCTTGCCCGGCGAGGTATTCGGCCAACGAGGGCCAATGCGTTACCTCGTGGACCCGCAGCGGCAACTGTTGGGAAGTGACGACGCGCGTCTCCGACTCAGCGACGATCCGAGAGATCACCGCGCGCAGCTCCGTGAGGTTGCCGGGCCAGGGGTAGGCGCTGAGCACCGCGAGCGCGTCGGGGGTAAACTCCACCAGCCGGCCCTCGAAGTGCGGGTTGGCAACGCTCGCGCAGATGTGCCGGATGAGGAGGGGCAGATCCTCCGGGCGCTCGCGGAGCGGCGGGAGGTTCACCGGCAGGGCGGCCACGCGGAAGAACAACTCCTCGTGAAATTTACCGGCATCGACCATCGCCTCGAGGTCCTGCGTCGTGGCCGCGATCAGTCGGAATCCGTGGGCGTTTTGGCGGAGCACGCTGACGAACTCGCGCTGCACCGGGAGGCTCAGCCGCTCAATGTGCTGCAGCAGCAGCGTGCCGCCCCGGGCCTGGCGCACCCAGTCGCCGCCCTCACCCTTTTCACCCAGCAAACCGGTACGGAAGTCCTGCTCGGAGCAGAGGGCGCAATCGACCCGCACCAACGTCGCCGGCGTGCCGCCCGCGGCCGCGTGGAGAACCTCGGCGACTTCGCTCTTCCCGGACCCGTTCTCACCGGCGAGCAGCACCGGTCCGCGGGCGGCAGCCAGCTTCCGCACCTGCGCGACCACCCGCTCCCACCGCGGGCCCGCGCCGGGCAGGCGCGCCGCCAAGTCCGCCGACTGGGCGCCCGCCGGGGCCTCGGACAACCGCACCTGCTGC
>CAIOTK010000492.1 GCA_903861185.1 uncultured Opitutia bacterium
GTCCCAAGTCTGGCCGAACGTCGCGTCCACCCGCTTCTCCGCGTTGAACGCCTCGACCCACGCCGGCAACCGCTCCGCGTAATGCCGCGCCGTCACCATCCGCCCCACTTCGTCCCAGTAGGCCCCGTCCGCCCGCTGGCCCCCCAGCAGAATCGCCGAACGGTCCTTGTTCGAAAGCGCGATCACCCGGGAGTCCGCCCCGTAACGCTCCTTCAGGCGGTCCGCTACGGTCGGGGCGAGGAGGTTCTTCGGGGAACGCCCGGTCTTCTCCGGCCGCGCCGCCGCTGCCGGCCCCAACTCGCCCGCCGCCACCCCCACCAGCGGCGATTGCGGGTCCTCCACGGAGTTGACCATCTCCCACGTCCCGCGGTCGATCCAGTCGTTCCCAATCACGCCGTGCACATCCGCGTGGACGCCCGTCAACAAGGTCGCGTGCCCCGGCGCGGTCAGGGTGAAGGCGTGACGGTAATGGGTGTCCCGGAAATCGAGCCCACCCTCCAGCAGTCGCCGGAAGCCCCCCGGCCCGAAATGCGGGCCGAAACGCGCGAGGTGGTCCCCGCGCAACTGGTCCACGGTGATGACGACGACCAGACGCGGCTGGTTCGGCGCCGCCGCAGGCAGGACGGTCGGTAACACCAGCAGGAGCAGGAGGCGGGGCAGGGCGAGGCGCATAGGGAAAGAAAGACGTTGGCGGGGTGCCGCAGGATTCACCACGCCGCGCGCAGGCCGGCGAGGAAAAGCCGCGGCGAAGCTAGGGTGACGACGCCGTCCGCGCCCCGCCCGGACTCGACCCGCGCGCCCCCGAGATTCTCCACGGTCAGGAACAGCGTCCGCCCTCCGCCCAGCGCCCGCCGCAGGGTCAGGTCCGCGACGGTCACCGCCGCCAGCGGCAGCTGGTTCTCATCGTCCTCAAACTGGCGCCCGCTCACCCGCACCCGCGCCGCTGCGGTCCAGCCCGCGCCCGCCGGGCCCTCCACGCCCAACACCAGGGTCCGTCGGGGCACCTGGGCCACGTCGCGGCCGGCGAGCCCCGGCGCCACGCCCGCCTGCGCTACGGTCGCCCGGTTGAGCAGGGCCGCCGCGGTCAGGTTCCAGCCCGGGCTGGGCGTCCACCGCGCTACGGCCTCCCAGCCGGCCACCCGGAGGCGGTCGAGGTTGAGTCGCTGCCGCCCGAGGCCGCCCGCGGGCAGGGAACCGACCACCGGGAACACGCCGGGCCCGCGCGCGACGGTCACATTCGCCACCGCGTCGTGGAGGTCCTGCCGGAAACGGACGACCTCCGCGCTGAACCCCGGCGCCGGCCGCCACTCGAGTGCGACCTCACCGCCGCGGGCCCGCTCGGTGGCGAGGAACGGATTGGCCTCGGTGACGTTCGCGCCCTGGCGGAAGGGCCGATAAAGCTCGTTCAAGGTCGGGCGGCGGAAGGCGCCCTGCGCGTTCGCCCGAAAGCGCCAGCCGGCCGCGGGCGTCCAAGTTACCCCGGCGCCCGGACTGAACGCGGTGCCCCGCCGGCCGGCGAAACGCTCGTCGCGTAGCGCCACGCCCGTGTCGCGTTCCTCCTCCCGCCGGTGCCCCTCCGTCTCGCGCCAGAAATCGAGCCGGCCCCCGCCCGCGAGGCGCCAGCCGCCCCCCAAGGGCCGATCGTGGTGCAGCCAAGCCCCCGCGACCTCCTGACGCCCCCCCGCGGTGCGCCGCCGCGTGAAGCGGCCACCGGTGTAGGTGAATAGTTCCCGTGTCTCGCCGCGGACCGCCCGCAGATCGCCCCCAGCCGCCGTGCGCGCGCCGCCGGAATGCCGCCAGCCGACGGTCCCCGCGAGCCCGGCCGCCTGCGCCGGCACCGCGTACTGGTCGCTCGCCGGGGTCTCCGCCGTGCGGGGGGCATTGACCGACGAGAAGGTGCTCGTGAACACCTGCCGCTGGGCGTACGCGGCGAGCGTCCACGCCGGGCCGCCGGCGGCCCCGCCCCGCGCCGTGACTTGCCCGGACGTCTCGCGGCTGGTGTTGCCCGTGTAGGGCGTGCCGTTGCCGCGCGTCTCCGCGAAGCCGCGGAGGGCGACCGCGAGGCTAGTGCCGCCCGCGAAAGTCTGCCGCCAGCGTGCCTGCGCCCACCGGTGCCGGCTGCCGGCCGCCTCGTCGACCGGCCCGCGCCGTTCCGGGGCCACCACAGGAAAGCCATCGCTCGCGAACCAACGGCCGGAGACGTCCACCCAGCCCCCACCCGCGGGAGCGGTGAGTTCGGCCTCGGCGGAACGGGTCCCGCGGTCCCCGGCGAGCGTCGCGAGCGTGCCGCCGGCACCTTCGCGTTCGCGGCCGAGGAGTTGCAGCACCCCGCCGAGCGCGGCGTTACCCCAAGCCGCCCCGCCCCCGCCGGGCACGACTTCGACGGCCTGGAGGCCCTCGCGGGGCAGTTTGGCCCAGGCGACCCAGCCGCCGAACGGGTCGTTCAAAGGCACGCCGTCGAGGAGCAGCAGCGTGCGGCTGGCGCCGCTGGGCCCGAGTCCGCGGAGCGAGACCCCTTGGGCGGTGGGGTTGGCGGCGAGGCTATCGGTGCGGCGGAACAGGCTGAAGGCGGGGAGCGAGCGGAGGGCGCCGTCGAGCGTGAGGGCGGGGGCGGTGGCGACGTCGGCGCCCGCGAGGCGTTGGACCGTGGCGGGGCTCTCCGTGCCGGGCTGGGGCAGGCGGGCGGCGGTGACCACCTCGGGCGCGAGCAGGACGGCAGCCTCCGCCGCGCCGGCCGCGGCCGGCACGGCACCGAGCAGGAAGGCAAGGCGCACGCGCATCGGGATCAGCGTGCCCCCGCGCACCCGCGCGGCAAGGGTGGAACCCCCCGCCAGCGCATTTCGTGCTCGGCTTCCCCGGGGTGTTTTGGGAGGGTGCGGCTCCCGTGCTCGGCGCGGGGTAACTTATGCCACTCTGGGAATACAAGGTAATCACGAGCGGGAAGGGCGGATTCGCCCGGCCCGAC
>CAIOTK010000493.1 GCA_903861185.1 uncultured Opitutia bacterium
ACCGACTCGAGCAGCCGGGCGCAGAGCGCACGCAGGCGGGCGCGCAGGGGTTCCCCGCGGGCACAGAACGCCCGCTGGTGCGCCTCGTACTCCGCCCGCCCCGCTGCGGTCTCGATCGCGATGGGCGCGTAGCCAAGGGGGCGGAAATCGTAGGGGCTGGCGCGCATATCGACCTCGCGGATGTCGCGAGCGAGGGCGAAGCAGTCGGCGGTGAGTTCGGCGGGCGTGAAGGGCGCCAGTTTGAAGCTCCACTTGTAGAGGTCCATATTGGCGTGGAGGCATCCGCGTTGCTCCAAGGCGGTCGCACTTTCCCGCGTCGGCTGCAGGCGGTTGAGGGGCCGGGCGGGCGGGGTGAAGAACCGGAAGGCGTCGAAGTGCGAGCAGGTCACGCCGTTAGCCTCGACTAGTTGGGCGATCTCCGCGGCCGGCAACCGCAGCGGCCACGCTTGGTGGCGCACCTCGGCCGGATCCTGCCGGTAGACCATCGCCCACTCGTGCAGCCCGTGGCAGCCGAAGAAGGCCGGGCGCGTCTGCATTCCGCGGAGCAGATTCTCCAGCCAAGCGACGAATTCCCGCCGCGAGGGCGACAGCGTGGCGGGGTCCACGGCCACGGCGGGCAGGCCCTCTGGCCCCGCCAGTTCCCGGTAGCCGGGCTGCCGCAGGAATTCGCGCGCGGACGGGCCGAGCAGCGCGACGTCCGGGCCCGGGTGCCAGCGGCGCAGCCACGCCGGGCGATGGGCGTAATAGGTGAAGAGGAAGTCGTGCACCGGATGGCGCTCCCCGCGCGCGGCCCGCGCTTGGTGGGCATCCGTCCACGCGCGCACCCGCGCTTCGTGCGACGCCGCTTGCGCCTGCCAGTCCGCCTCGGCGAGGAACGTCCGGGAGCTCACTGGACCGGGGCGCAGCCGTCGTTTTCCCGGAAAAACGCCAAGTGTAACGGCGCGGTGATCCGCGCGTAGCGGGCGCGGTTTCCGGGAGTGGGGGCGGGGGCCGAGCGGGCCGCCGCGAGGGCAAGCAGGGCAGTCATCGCGGGACAGGGACCGCCGCTCAGGCGGCGCGGACTAGGAGGCGGCGGACGCCCTCGATCGGCGTTCCTTCCACCGGTCGCAAGGCAAACGGTGCGCGGTCGCGGAGGGCCGCTTGCACTGCCGGGTGTTGCAAAATCGGGCCGCTGATTCCCACCCGGAGGCTGGCCAGGGGGCGGTTCGGAAACAGTTGGGCGGCCACTCCGAGGGCGATTTCCAGCAGGTCCCCGGCGGAGGCTGCGACTAGTCCGGTGGCGATTGGGTCGCCCGTGCCGGCGAGGGCGAGCAACGCGGGGGCGAGCGCGGCCACCTGCCGATTGGGCTCGGCGTGCTGGTAATACCAACGGGTTACGGAGCCCGCATCCGCCGTTGCTCCGAGGCCGGTGTGATCCCGCACCGCCGCCCCGACGGGGGAAGCGGGCTGCCAGCCCTGCAGTTCGAGCAAACCGCGGCCGATGGCGCGCCGCCCGAGGTCGTAGCCGCTGCCGGGGTCGCCGAAGCGCCAGCCAATCCCGCCGGCGTAGTGGATGGAGCCGTCGGGTGCCCGGGCGGCCACGAACGAGCCCGTCCCGCCGTGCAGGACCAGGCCGGGGGCGCCGTCCGTCGCCAGTTCCAGCACCGGATGGGAGTCGTCGGCCGTGAACACCTGAGCGCCCCCGCCGAGGCCGGCCATCGTCTCGCGCCAGTAGGGGCGGTTGCCGGCTGCGTAGAGGTGCAGGTGCGTGACCGCCGCCCCGGGCGAACGAGCGGCGGCGTGCGTGCGCAGCGCCGCGATCACCCCGGCGACGACCGCGCGGGCGGCATCGGGTCCAGCAACGTTAGGATTGCAACCGCCGGCGAGTTCGCGGGCGACGATGGCCCCGGCGGCGTCCACGAGGAGGCCCTCGGTCTTGGTCGCGCCGCCGTCGATGCCGATGCGGAAGTTCATCGCCCCGCGGGCCGGCCTCAGGCCAGTTGTTTGGAGAGCCGGTGCCGGTAGCGGGCGCCGACGGCCCGGTTGTGCTCGATGGCGCCGGCCAAGTTTTGACTGCGCAGGACTGGCAGCTCGTGCCCGTGGTCGCGGAGCCATTCCATCACTGAGACCATCAACCAGTTAAGCAGTGAGCAGCCGATGAACGTGCTCGTCGGGCCGGTGTTGATCTGGTCGGTGACCGGCAGAATCGCG
>CAIOTK010000494.1 GCA_903861185.1 uncultured Opitutia bacterium
CGGCCGCTGACGGTAACCTCGTAGGTCGAGCCGAGCTTGAGGCCGCCGCTGACGTCGAACATCAGGCGTTCGTTCTGCCACTGGACCTGATTCACGCCAATCGAGGTGGCACGGGCGGACGACCACGTGGAGCGCAGCTGCAGATTGAAGCGGTGGTTGGAGAACCGGATGCCGCCGTTGGCGGCCTTGGGCACGATGTTGGTCAAGCGCAGGTCGGGAATCGCGCGGGAGACGGAGCCGAAGACGCTGAAGCCGCGGGCGAAACCGGGCAGGAAGACGAGTTGCTGGCTGTACTCCACCTCCACGCCCTTGATCCGCCGGATGCCGTCGAGGTTGGCTGGGCGGAGAAAGGTGTACCCGGTGTACTCGGGATCGTCGGCGTAGCCGACCTCCTCGGCGGGCACGGGGCGGTTGGCCACGCCCAGATTGCGGACGTTGAGCCGGTAAGCGGAGACGCTGAGCGTGCCCGCCGGCTCGATGTAGTACTGCACGCTGGCGTAGTACTTGTCGGAGGTTTCCGGCTTCAGGTCCGGGTTCGGCACCTGCACCGTCTGGTTCGTGTCGTTCACCGAGATCACCCCGGCGAGGTTATTGTAGTCGGGTCGCCCGATCGACTGGTTGGCAGAGAGCTGGAGGACCAGGTTGCGCGCGAGCGAGTACTTGGCGCCGCCGCTGAGGAAGTCGTGCTCGTAGCCGCCGTACTTGTTGAAGCGGACGAAATTCCGGTACTGGTAGGCGATGAACGGGATCGTGTTCGGTGCGTACCCCGCGGCGCGGACCACGGCCGGGGGCAAAATGTCGAACGTGCGACCTACCGTGCGGGTGCGCTCTCGGCGGACGCCTAGGTTAAGGCGCACGTCGCGCCAGCGGGTATTGAACTCCACGTAAGCGGCATCGACCTGCTCCTTGATCGCGCGCCCCGTGGTGCGCTCAACCACGAAGTTGTTGTAGGTGTTCTCGATGAACTGCCCGGGCTGCGACCGGTAGAGGTCGAGCATCGCGGTGGTGTTCGGGATCGGGATGTTCAGCGCCGCAAGGTTGTCCCCCTGCCTAGGATCGAAGAGCCCCGGATAGGTGTGGGCGATCATCACCGTCGACGGGTGCAGCTGGTCACCCGCGGCGCCTGCGTACGTCCACGAGCGCGTGCCCGTGCGGTTCAGGTCGTAGGTCGTCAGGCGCGTCTTCACGCCCGACTGGACCGTCACTGGCAGTCCGGCGACGAGGAAAGCGCGCTTGGCGTCGAGGTAGCCGAGGAAGACTTGGCTCGCGCCGGAGCGGTCGACGGTAGCGATATTGTTGGGATTGGCGTCGACGCGATTGTAGTTCGCGAGGTCCGTCCACGCCGGGCCCGAGAGCTGGGTGAGCTGCCAGTCGGTGGACGTGGGGCTGGAACGCCGGGCGCTCCAGCTCATCCGGGTGATCCGGTTGTTGGCGCCGGTGAAGTAGCCGGTGCGGCGGTCCTCGTAGTGGGTGGTGCTGCGTGAGTAGCCGCCGCCCAAGGTGAGCTGGAGCTCGTTGCGGCGGTACTCGAGCTTCGGGGTGTAGGTGACGGTGTCGTTGAACTTGTGGCTGTGGCCGATGTTCTGTTCGAGGCGCGTATTGGCGTTGGGCGTCGCCCGGGCCAGCAGGTAGGTGAGCGTGGAGGACGGGTCGATGTCCGCGGTGTTCGCGCGGAAGGTGAGGGTGCGCGCGTTGATCTCGTCGTTGAAGTGGGAGAAGGCGGTGCGCAGCGAGGCAATCAGGTGCGGCGTGACGCGGTAGTCGAAGTTAAGCCCGAGGGCGGCGCGAGTGGTGATCTTCGGGTTGTCGCGGAAGACGAGCGCGTTGATCACCGGACCGCGCGTCGCGTTGTTGTCGATGGTTTGAGTGAGCCCAGCCTGCTCGTTGTAGAGGCTGTTGGCGGAGAGGCTCAGCTGCACGCCGAAGCGGCCCTGGAACGAGTCGGCGTAGGTGAACACGAAGCCGGGGCGGATCTTGCGGTGGACGCCATCGCCCGGGCCCGGCGTGCGGCGCGTGGTGAGCTCGTAGGGCGAGGCGGTCAGGCTGGCCTGCGCGGTGATCTCACGCCCCTTGCGCTCGAACGCGTTCTTGCTGCGGAGGTTCATCGTCCCCGCCGGCGCGTCCGCGTCCATACTCGCGGTCAGAGTCTTGTTTAGCTCGATCGACTCAATGCTCGTGATGGAAGCCTGCTCAAATTCGAACTGCCGCGAGCCGCCACCGAAAGACGCCGAGGCCGCCGTTGCCATCCGCATCCCGTCCACGCTCACGGTCGCGTACTTCGGATCGAGCCCACTGATGCGGACCGCACGCGCATCGGCATCGACGTAATCCATCACCACGCCGGGCATATACTTCATAAACTCGCCGATGTTGCCGCCCGTCACGTCGCCGAAGTTATCCGAAGCGACCACGCTCTTGAAGTTCAGCGCCGCGCGCTGCTCCATGATGGCCTTGGCGTTACCCTCGCGCTCGTTGGAGACGATGAACTTCTCCAAGGTCACGACCGTATCCCCCGCCGCCGGTCGCGCGACCGCGCGGAAGGTGGAGCCGCGTAGCTCGAACTCGCGCGTCGCCGTCCCGCCCGCCGGCACCGTCACCCGGGCGGTCGCACGGTCATAGCCCGTATAGACGACCGCGACGATCACCTCGCCGGCCGGCACCTGGGACAGCAAGTAAGTACCGTCATCGCCCGAGAAAGCGGTGAGGTTGGTGCCCTCGACAGAAACCTCCGCGTTGCGGACGTACTCTTGCGTCGCGGGATTGAAGACGCGCCCGGCGATCCGGCCGGTCCCGCCGCCCTGAGCGAGCAGGGCCAGCGGTAACAGCAGCGCAAGCAGGAGCGAACGGAAGGCAAACCGGCGGGGTGAAGTGACCATAAGATCGGGGGGTATTTCTATCCTTGGCGGAAGGAGCGTGGGCGCCGAGCCGAAAAGGCCGCCTCGCCCGTGCCTGAAGACTCAGGGCACTGCGACGACGAACCCCTGCGCGTGCGGCCGGCCCGGCCCCACCACCCGGCGAGGAACACGGCAACAAATGGAGCCGCCAGCCGAGGCAGGCGGAGCCGCACTGACACCGTCAGCGGCCTTCGGCAGCCCAACGCTTCATCAGGGCGATGTTCTCGAGCAGGACGCCCCGCCCACCCTCCTTGCCGCCACGGTCCCCTGCGTACACGCGCATATCACTATCATACATCGCCTCGGCCTCGGCGCCGCGGTCGCCGGTCTCCCGCATCCACTGGTCGAGTCGCACCCGCAGGCGTTCCAACTCTACGCGGTGCGCCGGATCCGCCGCCAAGTTGCGCACCTGCCAGCGGTCGGTGGTCCATTCGTAGAGCTCCTCCGCCGGGCGCACGGGACGGAACAGCAGCTCGGAAGCCAAGGGCTCAAGCCGGCCGGCCGCGTGCAGGGACCGCAGCGTCTGGACGATGCTCTTGCCGTCCTTGTACGCGTTGGGCTGCAGGTGCGGCCGCTGCGGCAGGAAGTTGCGGATGTAGAGGTAGCGCTCCGTGCGCACGCTGCGCAGGCGCTCCACCGTCTCGTCGCAACGGTCCCGCGCGGCGAAAGCGAACGCGCGCGGCTCGTAGCCGGAGGCCAGCACGTTACGGCCCTGCAGTCCCGCGGGCAGCGGCAGCCCGGCAGCAGCGAGGGAAATCGGGACGAGGTCGATCAACTCCACTAAGTCGTCGCGCACCGCGCCGCGGGGCACACCGGGGCCGCGAACGATGAACGGCACGTGCGTACCCTCGTCGTAGAGGAACTGCTTGCCGCGCGCGTGGCTGATGCCGTGGTCGGTGGTGAAAATCACCAAGGTGCGCTCAAGCTCGCCCTCGGCCTCCAGCCGCGCGAGCACCCGGCCGACGTGCTGATCCGTGAAGCGCACCGCATCGAGGTAGGCCGCCCAGTCGCGGAGGAGCACGGGGTCGCGCGGATAGTAGGGCGGGAGGGTAACCCGTTCCGGATCGGTGGCGCCGCCCAGTTCCGCCGCGGCACGCTCGGACAGGCGCTTCGCCGCCTCGTCGTTGCCGCCCCGCAGCTTACCGCCCGCGAGCTGCACCTGCATAAAGAAGGGCTGCCCCGGCCGGCGATTCGACCAATCGGGTCCGTCGTACATCGCCGGATCCCATTCGAAGTTGTAGTCGGTCTTGCCGAGCGAAGCGGCCGCCTTGCGCCCTGCCTTCGCCTGGCCCGCGCGGCCCGCATCCGGCAGGCCAGAGCCGATCGCGGTGTGGTAACCCGCACGTCGCAGGCGCGCCGGGATCGGTTCGACCCCCGCCGGCAGCGTGATCTTCAGTTCCCCGCGCCCGCTGCGGTGGTGGTGCGCGCCGATGCTCGTTTGGTACATCCCGGTGATGAACGCCGAGCGGCACGGCGAGCAGACCGGCGCGGTGGTGAAGGCACGGCTAAAGCGCGTGCCCTCTCGCGCAAGGCGGTCCAAGTGCGGCGTCTGGATGACCTTCTCCCCGTAGCAGGAGAGGTTGGCCGACATATCGTCCACGATGAACCACAGCACGTTCGGCCGGCCGGAGTCCGCGGCGCGGGTCAGGCCGGCGGCAACGAGGAGCAGGAAAAGCAGGGCGGGGAGACGCATGGGGAAGGGAGGCCGGCGGCGGACATCGCCGTGGGTGGAGAATTGTGTTGGGCCGCGCGGGCCGCGCGGCAAGTTTCAACGCGTCGCCCGTCCCCCGATGCTCGCTCTCCGCCGCCCTGCCCTGACCCTACCGCCGCTCCTCGTCCTCGCCGGGCTCTTCCTCGCGCCGGCGACTGCCGCCACGCCCAAGGCCGCGAAGAAGGCGGCGCCCCCCAAGGTCGCGGCGTCCCCCGCGCCGTGGGTCGAGCCGGACTTCCCGTTTTTCTCCTCCATCCTCGACGCCCGCGCGGCAGGACCCGGACTGCCGGCCGACAACCTCGCGCCGCGCGGCTTGGTGCTGAACCTCGGCGGCGGCCTCTGGGCCGGCTTCGACCCGGACCTGCTGCGGCTGGTCGCCCTCTGGCGCGGTGAAGGGGTCACTCCGGCCGCGCTCGCGCCCGGCTCCTACCACGACATCGCCCGCAAGACACCCGGCGGCCAGGAGAAACTCCCGCAACTCGCGGGCACGGCTTGGCTCGCGACGGGCGTGCATCCCGGCTGGCAGACCGCGGGTCCGCTAGACCTCAAAGACCCGCGTTCGCCTGCGCCCAGCCCGGAGGAGCCGGGCCGCGGACCGCTGCCACCGGAGCGCGGGCGCTTCCGCGCCGTCCACCTGCTGCCGGATGGTGCCGTGCTGGAGTACGAGGTCGCGGGCGCGACGGTGCGCGAGCGCTTTTTCCCCGCCGGCTCGGCTGCGGCGCCGGGCATCGGCCGCACCCTAGAAATCGGGCCCGGCCCCGCCCTGCGCCTGCTGGCCGGCCGCACCGCCGCGGGCGTCACCCTCAAGCTCGTCTCCCCCGCCGCGTCCGGCGGCGTTACCCTCACGGTGGAACAAGGGATACACGTCGCGGACGTGCCCGCGCGCACCGCGCCGCTGCGCTTCACCCTGCTCGCGGGACCGGACTCGGCCGCGCCAATCCTAGCCGGGGAACCGCCCGCGCTCACGGGGCGCAACCGCGCGCGTTGGCCAGAGGAACTCGCGACGGCCGTGAAACCAGCAGAGGCGACCGCCGCGTTCGTCATTGACCCCATCGGCCTGCCCGACCCGAACCCGCGGCGCCGCGCCGTGCGCCCGAGCGACATCCAGTTCCTGCCGGATGGCACCGGCGCCGTGGTCACGCTGGACGGCGATGTCTGGCTGGTGCGCGGGTTGCACGAGCCCGCCGGGCAGCCGCGGTGGCGCCGGTTCACCTCCGGGCTCCACGAGCCGATGTCGCTCGCCGTGCGGGGCGAGGAGCTGATGGCCTTCGACCGCAACGGCATCTGGCGGCTGCGCGACCTCGACGGGGATGGCGAGGCAGACGTGCACGAGATGTTCTCGAACGCCTTCGGGCAGACCGCGGACCTGCGCGAGTTCCCCTCGCAGATCCGCCCCGCCCCGAGCGGCGAATTCGTGATCGCCAAGGGCGGGCAGCAAGCGACCACTCAGGGCAAGCACAATGGCAGCGTCCTCCGCATCTCCGCGGACGGCCGCACCGCGACCGTGCTCGGCTACGGTTTCCGCCAGCCAAACATCGGGGTCGACCCGCGCACGGGGCTCGTGACCTCCAGCGACCAGCAGGGACAGTACATCCCCTCAACGCCCCTCCACGTCGTGCGCGACGGCCGTTTCCACGGCTTCCTCCCGCCTTTCGCTCCGATTGAGCAGTACCCGGCGCCGGTGGTGGAGCCGCTCACTTGGATCCCGCATCCGGTGAACGCCTCCGCGCTTTCGCAGGTCTGGCTACACGACGCGCGCCTCGGACCGCTCAACGGCAGCCTGATCCACATCGGCTACAACCGGCCCGAGCTGTTCCAAGTGCTCTTCAATCGCCGCGGCACGGAACCGCAGGCAGCCGTCGTGAGCATCACCCGCGGCTTCGCCTTTCCCCCGCTCAACGGCTCGGTGAACCCCCGCGACGGCCTGCTCTACCTCGCGGGTTTCCAAGTCCTCGGCTGGGGTAACGTAATCGATGTCCCCGCTGGCTTCGGCCGCCTGCGCCACACCGGACGACCGGATCCGTTGCCCCGGGAGTTGGCGGTGCTCGACCGCGGCGTACTGCTGCGCTTCGGCTCCGCACTCGACGCACCCCGCGCCACCGACCCGACGAGCTATTCCCTCCAGTCTTGGTCCTACCGCCGGACGCACAAATACGGTTCCGCGCAGTACAAGGCGGACGGCTCCCCGGGCCAAGACGCCCTGACGCCCAGCGCCGCCTATCTCTCGCGCGACGGGCGTTCCGTGTTCGTCGCCGTGCCGGGGCTGCGGCCGACGATGCAGCTGCGCGTGGGTTGGTCACTCGCCACGACCGCGGGTGAACGCTTGGAGGAGAACGCGTACACGACCCCGCGCGAGCTCACGCCCTTCGATCCGGAACGCGAGGGTTTCGGCCCGCTGACGGTGGATCTGACCCCGCGGGCAAACACCGTCGCGGTCGCGGCCGGGGTGGCGAGCGCAGCAGAGGGCGCGCGCCTCGCGCAGCTCTTCGCCTGCACGGCCTGCCACGGTGCCGGCCAAGACCTCGCGGTCGCGCGCTCCGGTCCCCCTTGGCAGGGGTTGTACGGCAGCGAGCGCACCGTCTATGTCAGCGGCAAGGCCGTGAAGATGAAGATCGACGAAGCCTACCTACGGGAATCCATTTTGGATCCGACGGCAAAGCTCGCGGCTGGCTTCGAGAAGGGCGAATACGCGATGGCCAGCTTCGCGGGCGTGCTTTCGGACACGCAGATCGAGTCGCTCATTTTGCACCTCAAGACCCTGCGCTGACCCCGCAGGGCTGAAGGATCAGCGCGCCGCGGGCGCCGGCGTGGCGGGCGGATCCTCATTCGGCGTGCCGCGCCAGCGTGGGGCCGCGTTGCCCCGGTCCCACGCCTCCCAGCGGGCGCGCAAATCCGCCACCACCGCCGGTTGGGCGGCCGCGAGGTCGCGAGTTTCCCCTGGGTCGGCCGCGAGGTCGTAAAGTTGCCAGCCGCTGTTGGTCTTCGCCTCCAAATCCCGCCAATCGACCAGCTTCCAGCGATCCCGCCGCACCGCGCGTTGCGGCCCGAACCGCCAGAAAAGCGCCTCACGGGCCGGCGCCGGCGCCTCGCCCGCGAGGACGGGCAGAAGGTTCACCCCGTCGAGGGAGGATTCGGGCGCGACGCCCGCCGCGGCGAGCGCAGTCGGCGCGAGGTCCAGCGCTGAGACGGCGGCGGCGCACGTCGTGCCCGCGGGCAGACGGCCCGGCCAAGTAGCGAGGAATGGGACCCGGATGCCGCCCTCGAGCATCTGCCCTTTGTCGCCCCGCAGCGGTGCGTTGCGCCCGGTGTTATAGGCAAAAAAGGGCTTTCGCCCGGAACCGCCGTTGTCGCTGAGAAAGAACACGAGGGTGTCGCGGTCGCGGCCGGTCGCACGCAGATGGGCGGTGAGGCGGCCAACCGCGTCGTCGAGTCCCAGGAGCAGCGAGAGGTAGCCGCGGCGCGCTGGGTCCTGCACGGTGGCAGGTAGCCGAGCGAGCGTGTCGGGCGCGATCTCCAGCGGGGTGTGCACGGCGTTGTAGGACAGAAAAAGGAACCAAGGCCGAGCCGCGTGGCGGTCGATGAAGCGCAGGGCCTCGGTGGTGAACAGCTCGGTCGTGTGGCCGGCGACGCGCTGCGGCTCACGGCCGCGGTGGATCAGGTTGAGCGACTGGGCGGAGCCGAACTTGGGCGCGGCGTCCGCGCGGAGCTGGAAGTTGTGGGCGCCGACGAGGAAACCGTAAAATTCGTCGAACCCGCGGGACTGCGGGTGGTGCCGGTCGCTGAAGCCGAGGTGCCACTTCCCCACAAGGCCCGTGGCATAACCGGCGGCGCGGAGGCGGTCCGCGAGGGTCCGCTCCCCGAGCGGCAGGCCGAGGTCCTCCGGCGCACCGACGTGCGGATTGAACTCGTGACCGAAGCGGGTCTGGTAGCGCCCGGTGAGGAACCCGGCACGCGAGGGGCTGCAGTAGGGCGCGGTGACGTAGCCGTTGGTGCAGCGCACGCCCGAGCGTGCGAGGGCGTCGAGGTGCGGCGTCGGGACCTCCGCGCCGCCTTGCACGCCGAGATCTGCGTAGCCGAGGTCGTCGGCCATAATGACGAGGACGTTGGGCCGGGGCGCGGGGGCCGCGAGCAGCGGCGCGGCGAACAGGGCGAAAAGGACCAGCCGGGGGCGGGGCATAAGGTCAGGGGCGCCGCCCGGCCGCGTCAGCCCTTCGGCCGGCGGCGCTGCAAGTCCTCGCGGGCGGCCTCGAGGCGGGCGCGCTCCGCTACGGTCAGGCTGTGGATTCCGGATTGGGCGATCTTATCCAGGAGCGCGTCGACCTCGGCCATCGGGGCGGCGACGGGCGGAGTGGTCCCGGTGCTTCGGGCGACGCCCGTGCGAGCGGCCACCGGCACGGGAGCGGCGCGGGGCGCGCGCGCAGGGGCAGGACGGGGCCGGCGGAAGCGGGGGAAGCTCCAGCGACCTTGGTGGTGTCGAATGAACGCGAACGCGAAACCGGAGGTGACGGCGAGCTCGAGCAGGCGCACTCCGTCGCGAGCCCCCAGCGCCATCAGCGCACCCAAGGCCAGCAACCCCCAGGCGACCCAGCGGGCCAGCAGGTTGAAGAGCAGCGGCGCGTCCGGGAACAGCGTCGCGAACGCAATGAAGACGGCGAAGGAGCCGGTACCCCCCGCAAAGCTGGCGGGCACCACAGGGGCGAGCGCGGTGAAGAGCAGCGGCCGGACGAGGTATAGACCGGCGTAGAGTCGCAGGAAATCCCGCCGGCCGAGGGAGCGCTCCACCTCGCGCCCAAACCAGACCAACATC
>CAIOTK010000495.1 GCA_903861185.1 uncultured Opitutia bacterium
CACCAATGTCGCTTTCACCGCCCGGCGCTCCGCCTACAACAGCGCCGATTGGAAGATCGTGCAGACCGGCGGTGGCGATTGGGCCGACGGCGCTAACTACACCGCCCCTGCGATCACCATCGACGACGGTCGCTTCGCTCTGACCGATGTCTACAGTGGCGAGCTGATCGCCTCGTTCCGCACGACCAAGGGACTCCCGATCCTCTGGAAGACCGGCCTGAAGCGCCGCCACGAGATCCGCGACTTCCGTCTCGATACGGAATCCCTCCGTTACAATCTCAACGGCGCCGCCGTCGGATCCTGGGCCGCCTACAAGTCGCCCTTCGACTTCGATATGGGCGCCACCAACACTGATTCCTCGGTCCGCTCGATCAACGGCAGCACGGTCTGGATGCCCGACCTTGTCCGCATGGGCACCCTTTTCCGCGACGAACCCGGCCGCTTCGCCCAAACGATCACCGCGGCCAATTACTACAACGCCTTCATCGGCAATCGCCGCAATTACGAGGAGACCATCGATGCCGCCTTCCTGATGGGCACCACCACGATCGGCCGCCTCATTGTCCGCGCGGGCCTCCGGCGAGAGGAGACGAGCACCGACTCAACCGAGTTCAATCCACGCTCACCCGCCGAGCTCGCCGCCGCCGGCTTTCCCGAGACCTCCGGCCGCGCCAGCACCATTCCGGGGCTGGAGTACCAGTTCTTCTCCAAGCCGAAGATCCACCGCAAGGGCGACTACGGGAATATGTTCCCGAGCGCTTCCCTGAAGTACAAGATTTCGCCCAACTTCGACGCCCAACTCGGGTTCTCCTCGACCATCCGCCGACCCACCTTCCGCGACGTCGCCGGCGTCTGGGTCATCAACGACGACAACCTCACCGTCTCCGCGCCCAACACCTCGCTCAAGCCCGAGACCTCCCGGAATCTCGCCGCGCGCCTCGCCTATTACTTCGAGCCGGTCGGTATCCTCGCCGTCAACGTCTACCAGAATAACGTCAAGGGCCTCTTCATCACCAGCCGCATGACCGCCGCCGAATTCGGTTACTCCGGCGACATCGACCTCTCCAACTACGAGTTCATCACTACGACCCCCAGCGCCAACGAGGTGACCGTCCGCGGTATGGAGCTGGAGTACTCGCAGTCGCTCTCATTCCTGCCGGCTCCCTTCAAGGGGCTCAACGTCCGCGCCAGTTACACTCGCAGCTACGCGAGTATTCGGCGAGCCAACCTGATCCCGCACTCCATCAACGGTGGCGTCAGCTACGCGTACCGGGGCTTCAACGTTTACACCGCCCTCACCTGGCGCGACAACTATCCGACGACGGTCACGGGCACGCCTCGCTTCTACCGGCACCGCACCAACCTCGACCTCGGCGGCGGCTACCGAATCAACGATAAGGTCAGCGCTTTCTTCTCCGCCCGTAATCTCTTCAACGAACCCTACCTCATTATGGAACAGGTCGGCGCCAACGCTCCGATCGTCCAGTTCTACGAGGTCAACGGCATCAACTGGACCTTCGGTCTCAAGACCCTCTTCTGACCCGAAACGAAGAGGTTTCCTCTGCCGCGGGGAGACCGCCTCCGGAGGA
This sequence comes from uncultured Opitutia bacterium, assembly GCA_903861185.1. Classification (GTDB taxonomy): domain Bacteria; phylum Verrucomicrobiota; class Verrucomicrobiia; order Opitutales; family Opitutaceae; genus ER46. The sequence continues at coordinate 1,590 of CAIOTK010000495.1, forward strand.
AACGCGGCCCAGGACTGGTCTCCGTTTTCTTGGTCCGGGCGAAAAAAAACCCCGCCGGAGCGGGGCAAGGATCCCGGACGGAGTCCGGATCCGAACGACCGCGGGGTCACCGCGGGACGAAGGAGCTTACTTCTTAGCTCGCTTCGCCACCTTCTTCTGTTTCGGGCTTTTCTTCGCCGGTTTCTTGGTCTGCTTGCGTGCGTTTTGGGACTTGGCCATGGGAAAGAAAATTCAATTGGGTGGGATTAGCGACGCCCGGGCCGCAACTCATCGGGGCTCGCCGTCTGATAACTGATCTTACGCTCGGCGATCTCGCGCAAGGCGATATCCTCGAGCGAGAGCTTCTCCAGCGACTCCACCAGCGCGCGGTTTCCCTGACGGAGCTGCTTCACGCGGCGGGAGACGACGTTGATCAGCACGTTCGGGTCATCGATGACGCGAAGCGCGCTCTGGAGGTAATCGTTGCGCATAGAGGACAAAAGCCGGTGGCACGCGACGGGAGGAGGAAGATCCGCCTCTCACCGGGCCGGGCTAGCGCCTAGACCTTCGCGATGCGGCGAAGGAATAGCGATCCCGATCGTCGATGGAGCCGCGCGCGCGGCTAACTCGTTTGCCGGATAACGCCTTCGGTAAGAAAGAAGGCGAGCGACGG
>CAIOTK010000496.1 GCA_903861185.1 uncultured Opitutia bacterium
CCCTCGCCTCCCTCCTCGCGCACGAACAACTCGGGGACTACGCCCGCAGCGGCCTCGAATCGATGTCCGATCCCGCCGCCGGAGCCGCGCTGCTCGGCGCCCTCGAGACCCTGCAGGGCCGCCCGCTCGCGGGGGTGATTAATTCGCTCGGGGTGCGGCGCGAGAAGGCCGCCGTGCCAGCCCTCCGGCGCATCGCCGCCAAACCCGGCCACAGTGCCGCCGCGGAGGCTGTGGGCGCCCTGGGACTGATTGCGGATCCTGCCGCCGCCCAGGTTTTAGGGGAGATCCTGCGCACCAGCGACCAAGCCCTGCGGGAAACCGCCGCGCACGCCTCCCTGATGGCGGCCGAACGCCTCACCGCCGAGGGCCAGGGCGCCGAAGCGGCCAAGCTGCTCGCCGCTTCGCTACAAGCCGTACCCACGGGACCCTCGGCCGAGGCGGCCCGCCGTCAGCTCGCCTTGCGCCGCGCCAGCTGAAGCCACTGGCCCAAGCAAAAGGGCGGAGGGTGGGCCTGCGCCCATCTCCTCCGCCCCGTGGTCCGACTGCGACCGCCTTGAGGCGGCCGTACTCGGCTCCTTAATCGATCTCGTAGACTTCGATGATCAGTTCGCCGCCGCCGGTCTTGCCCCGCACCTGCAGGGTGTAGGCACCGGGGGCCAGCGTCGCGAGCAGCACCGCGTCCTTGCTCCCAGCGGGCAGCGGGAAGGCACCGACCTGGGTCGCCAATTGGGCGGCTTGGGTGCCCGCCCAGTCATCGTTCTCCCCGATCTTGTTCTGGCCAGAGTACAGTTCGAGCACCGGGTCCGCGACCACATTGGCCACACCCAGCGGAGCCAGGCCGGGGCCGACCGCCCGGATCATCACGGTCTGGGACTGGGAACCATTCAGGAAGAAGCCCGGAAACACCGTGGAACCGGGCACCAGCGTGACGCGGGTGGAAAGGTTGCTCAGCTTGGTCGTCGAACCGGCGTTGACCACAACCGTCGAGCCCGCGCCCGGATCGCTCAGGGCGCTGGCCGCCGAGAAGTAGCCGTCGCGGCCCAGCTTGGTCCACGCGTAGGCCCAGTTGCCCGAGGTGGTGAAGGCGCCGAGGTACGTGGTGGCGGTGAAGAAGCCGTCGTTCGGGGGCGTCGCCGCCAGCTGCAGGGCGGGGCTGCCGGCGCTCAGGCGCGGGTCCAACTGCCCGTCGCGCGCCCGGCTGATGGCCACGAATTGCGGGTCGGTGTTGATCCGGTTCTGGCGGGCGGCGTCGGTGATGTGGGCCACGGTATAGTTGCTGGCCGGGGCCGGACCACCCGAAGTGGCGTTGGGGGCCACGAAGAGGGAGGTAGCGGTGGTGCCCACGCCAAAGGTGCCGAACAGGTTGTTCCCAATCACAATGTCCCCGGCGGCGAGTCGCTTCGCGCTGTCCTCGCGCTGGGCGCTCTCGGTCTCAATGCGCCAAGCGTAGCCCCGGAAATCGTGGAAGATGGAGTTGTAGACCTTGCCGCCCGTGTTATCCCGGAAGATGGGCCCGATGCTGAGGTTATTGGTCGAAGCCGCGCCCGAACCGATAGCAGTGTAATTGTAGATCGTCGGGATCGCGTAGGGCTGGCCGTCCTCCGGGGTGGTGCCGCCGTCGGACTCAAACGCGTGGTTGCCCACCCGCGGATCCTGGATGGTGAACAGGAACTGCAGCTTACCGCGGTAGCCTTCGTCCCAATCGAAGGCATCATCGTCGTTGAACGCGCTCACCAGGTACTTGGCGTTCACCGTACCACCGAACCACTCAAAGCCGTCGTCCGCGTTGGCGAACACCTCGACGTACTCGATCGTGGTGCCGGAGCCGACCGCGCCCATCGTCAGGCCATTGAGCTCATTGTTCGGCCCGAGGAGAGAACCGGCGTGGCGGATGGAGGCGTAGCGGAAGACGCCGGAATTGTCCGCATCGTCCGTGCCGCCATAGATGCCGAGCGGCTCGGTGGTGGGAATGCCCTCAATATTACCCTGACCGGAGGCGGTATTGGTCCGCGCCCGGCCGAGGATGACGACGCCACCCCAGAGACCACGGTCGTTCTGCCCCAAGTTACCGTTAAGGTTATCGGCCTCGGCGGTGAACACGATCGGCTCCGCGGCGGTGCCGGAAGCATTGATCCGGCCACCGCGCGCGATGACCAGCGCGGAGGCATCCTGGGCGGCACGGGCCTTGCCCTTGACCACCGTGCCGGGCTCGATCGTCAGGGTGACGCCGTCGGTAACGAACACGCGGCCATCGAGGATGTAGGTGTTAGCCTTGGACCAGGTGCGATTCGAAGTGATGTTCGAATTCACCACAATATCGGCGCCGAACAGCGCCGCCGGAGCGGCCAGCAGGGCCACGAGGGGGAGGGAGGTTAGTTTGATCATACGGGAAAGGGGGTGCGGAGCTCAGTAGGTGAAGGTGACGCCGAGCGAGGTCGTGACCCCGCGGACCCGCGAGGCCCGCAAGTACTGGCGATCGAGGTAGGTATAGGTCTCCTCCGCCGCACGGTTCAGAAGGTTCTTGGCCGAAAACGTCAGCTTCCAGCGCTCGCCGAAGCGTTGGTTGAGGATCAGGTCCAAGGAGGGCCAGGGTTCCTCCATCACGCTCGGCGTGCCCGGCGGGCTCACCTGCGAGATTCGCCGGCCGAAGAGGTTGTAATAGACGCTGACGGTCGTGCCCCACTTCGGCTCATTAAACGTCAGGTCCACATTCGCGATGTAGGGCGACTGTCCGGCCAGCCCACGGGTAGCGGGGGCAGCAGGATCGAAGAACCGGATCGCGGTCAACTCGGCCGGCGCGATCGCCACCGAGGCCTCGATCCACGTGTAATTGAAGCCGCCGGAGAAGCGCCGCAGTCGGTCCGAAAGGAAGCCCAAACCCTTCCGGGCCTCCACCTCCACGCCCCGCACCTCGCCGCTCGGCGCATTCTGGAACTGCAGTTCGCCGCTATTCACCACCGAGAAAACGCCCCGCTCGATGGGATCCGTCATCCGCTTATGGAAGAAGCTGACCGCCACGATCTCCCCGCGCCGCGGGAACCATTCCCAGCGCAGGTCAAAATTGGTAATCCGCGTCCGCCGCAGCGACGGGTTGCCGATGTACACGAAGTCCCCGACGAACTCGAACGAGGTGTAGTCCGCGATCTCGCGGAAATTGGGCCGGGCTATCGTGCGAGTCGCCGCTGCCCGCAGGTTCATCCGCTCGCCCAGCGCGTAGACGAAGCTAACGGAAGGCAGGGTGTCATCGCTCTCCAGTTGCCCCGCGCGCCGCCGGGGATCCCGGCTGCGCACGTCTAGCTGCGTCGACTCGCGGCGCACACCGCCGATCACCCGCAGCTTGGCGCTCAGCGCCAAATCCAGCATCCCGTAGAACGCGCGCACGGTCTGCTCGCCGGCGTAATTGTTACCCAACGAACTGCTCTCGATGAGGTAGAGCTGGCCCGGGCGGAAACGGCCGGTCGCGGGATCGACCTGCCCAACCTGCTCCGGCCGCAGGAAAGCCGCCTCGTTGCCATCGTACCGCAGGACCGTGCTATTGTACTCGAATAGCCGCTCGCGAAACTCCCGCTCGGTCCGCGCCCAAGCACCGCCAAACTTCAGCAGCGACCCACGCCCCTCGCCCCAACCGACCGGGATCGTCAGGTCGAGGCTCGCATCCCGCCGTCCCTCCTCCAAAGCCCGGAAGTAACGGGAGGGACGCGGCAGCCCGGAAGCCTCAAAGAACTGCGATCCATCCGGCGTCTTGAAGGTGCTGAAATAACGGGTGTCCGGCTCCTCTTGGGACGTGTCGGCATCCGTGTAGCTCCATTGCAGCTTCGTCTCGCGCCAAGCCGGGAACAGGTGCTTCCCGGTCACTTGCACGGACCGCAGGTCGCGCTCGGTGTACCGCAGGGTCCGGGTCTCGAAGACCTCCGTCTCGCTGATCCCTCCCCCCGCCACGTTTAACCCTGCCTGCCGCCGGGCCTGGTCGTTGCCCGTCTGGTTGTACAGGGTGTTGACGCTAACCTGATGCTCCGGGCTGAA
>CAIOTK010000497.1 GCA_903861185.1 uncultured Opitutia bacterium
CGTTTCACCGTCGCCACCGTGCGCGAGGGCCAGGCGCTGGCCATCACGGAGCAGCGCAATGCCCTCAACGTGAAGAGCGTGACCGCGCTCGACGAGTGGGGCGTCCTTCCGACCCAGAACGTCGGCGAGCTCGTCTCCCGCCTGCCGGGCATCACCTTCACCACCGACGAGGATAACCTGATCAACAACGTTAGCATCGGCGGCCTGCCCGCGAGCTACACGCGCCTGAACATCGACGGCCTCTCCTCCACCGGCGTCGGCGGCGACGGCCGCACCGCCACCCTCCACTCGTTCTCGGGCTCGATGTACGAGCAGGTGGAGGTCATCGCCGGTCAGACCCCCGACAAGCGTGCCGACTCGCTCGGCGGCCAGCTCAACCTCAAGACCCGCTCGCCCCTCGCGATGGCCGAGCGCCGCCGTTTCTCCTATACCGCCAGCGGCCGCTACTTCCCGTCTTGGTCCAAGCGTAATTTCGCGGTCTCGGAGCGCCCGCTCCGCCCCGATTTCAGCGCCGCCTACACCGAGGTCTTCAGCGTCGGCCAAGGCGTCCGCAACCTCGGGATCGCGGTGACCGCCTCCTACCAAGAGGTGCTCAACCCGCACGACTGGGACATCCTCCTGTATGAGTCCACCGCCAACCCGGTGGCCCAGCTGCGCGACTACACGCGGATGAGCGGCCTGAACGACCGTTTCCTCTCCGCAGTCAGCGCCCGCGCTGACTACAAGCTCTCCGAGTCAACGCGCGTCTCCCTGCGCTTCCTGTACAACGCGGGTTCGGAACCCTTCTTCACCTACACCGCGGTCAACCCGTGGCTCGCCTCGAACCTCACCGTGAATTCCGCCACGAACCCCAATGGCGGCATCCGCGAGGGTTACACCGCCAAGCGGATCGAGTTCCTCCCGGTGAACAACACCGCGCTGCAGCCCGGCGGCGTCGCGGTCGGCGCGGCCCAGATGCGCCTCAATCCGCAGCGCTACTCCTTCACCAGCAAGAACCCGACCGGCACCCTCGTCTTCGAGCACAACTGGGGCCGGTTGCGGATGGACCACGCCTACCGCTGGAGCAACACGCACTGGAACTCCGGTGCCGGCCGCAAGCGCGAGAACGGCACGGTCTCGATGCGTACCCGCGACGCGATCGGCTTCATCCTCGATTACAGCGACCCCGCCGGTCAGACGTTCATCCCCACCGGCGGCGCCAGCGTCTACAGCGCCGCCAGCTACACCCCGTTCGTCACCGCCAATGCCTCGGCCGCCCAGCCCGTGCCGCAGACCTCGGTTGTCTTCAACAAGCGCGACACGGTCACCGACACCAATGAGGTTACGGCGAACGTGAATGCCGCGTACACCCTCGCCACCGCGCTGCCGGTGACCCTCAAGGCCGGCCTCGAGTCGGTGAACCGCCGCGTGAACAACCGCCAGGTTTACCCCCGCCGCTGGTACGGCGTGGTCGGCTCGGTGCTGCCCACCGACGGCCTGATGCCGCTCACTGAGTTCGAGCGCCAGAACGGCGGCCGCCGCCTCCCAGTCGTCGATCCCGCGGCCATCAGCACCACCCTCGGCAACTCCGCGCTCTGGTACGAAGACGTGAACTTCACCGCCACCTCGGAGTACACCAACCGCCGCATCCTCGAGGAGGGCGTCGACTCCGCCTACGCTCAGGGCACGGTGCGCTTCGGCAGCCTTACCGTCCTCGGCGGCGTCCGCCGCGAGTGGGTGGCGACGGACACGTTCACCTACTTCCGGGCCCGTACGACCCCGATCGCTGCCGAGCCGGATCACTTCAAGCGCGCCGCCCTCGACTACCAGCGCCTCTCCTATGACGGGGAGTACGCGAAGTCCTTCCCGAGCCTGCACCTCGCTTACGACATCACCGCCAACCTCAAGGCCCGCGCCAGCTGGTCTACCAGCTACGGCCGCGCTCCGTTGGCCTCGCTCGTGGCGGCGGTCACCGCCAACGATGCCGCCCGCACGGTCTCAATGGGCAACCCCGACCTCAAGCCGCAGCTCGGCCGCAACATCGACCTCAAGCTCGAGTACTACCACAAGGACGGCACGGTCTCGGTCCGCGGTTACCGCAAGGAGATCTCCGACTACATCGGGCCCTCTGGCCGCTCGGGCGAGGTCATCGGCGGCGGCTCCGACAACGGCTTCGACGGCCTCTACGAGGGCTACGAGATCATCCAGTCCCGCAACCTCGGCGACGCGACGTACCGTGGCCTCGAGGTCGACTTCCGCCAGCGCCTCTCTTTCCTGCCGGGCGCGTTCCGCGGCCTCACGGCCCGCGCGAACTACACTTACCTGCGGACGCAGGGTAACTTCGGCGGCACCACCGCCATCGCCGACGGTAAGCTCGGCGGCTTCATCCCGAAGGCGTACAACGTTGGGCTGCTCTACACGCAGGGGAACTTCGGCGCCTCTTTCGACGTGAACTACACCGGCGCCTGGCCCGTCCTCAACGTGAGCGCTACGGCGCCCCAGACGAACCGCTTCCGCGAGCCGTGGCGCGTGATGAACGCCGGCGTGACCTACCGCTTCCAGCGCGACACCACGGCCTTCCTCAGCGTCAACAACCTCGCCGAGGCGGGCCGTCGCGAGTACATCTTCGACGCGTCGCGCGTCCGCTCGAACTGGGTCATCCCCCGTTCGCTTAAGTTCGGTATCACCGGTCAATTCTGAACCGCGCCTTCCGTCCTTCCTTGGGGCAGGCCGCGTGGCCTGCCCCTTTTTGATGTCTGCCGCCCCCCGTCACCTTGGCTGGCCCTGCCTTGGGCCGACGCTTGCCCTCCTTGCCCTCGCCGCCGTACCCGCCTCGTTGACGGGCCGCGAGTGGCCCGCGGCGGCGGCGGCGCTGGTAAGCGCGGCGGAGGAGTTTCCGCGCCCCGCCGCGACTTGGCTCGAGGTCCAGGTGGAGCTGACTCGGCGCGGCTTCTCGGGCGGGCCGATCGACGGGCTACCCGGGCCGCAGTCCACGGCCGCGCTCCGCGCCTTCCAGCGGCGCGAGGGCTTGGCGGACACGGGCGCGCTGGACGCGGCGACCCAAGCCGTCCTTCACCTCGACGCGCCCGCCCTGATCTGGGCGTCCCTCGGCTCGGAGGACCTCACCGGACTGCGGCCGATCCCCGAGGGCTGGACCGCCAAGGCAGAGGCTTCCGGCCTGCCCCACGCCTCCGCCCTCGAGTTGGCCGCGGAGCGTTTCCGGGCGGGGGAACGTTTCCTGCGGCGACTCAACCCCGGACTCGACTGGGAGACGATGATCCCGGAGACGCTTTTTGTCGCTCCCGCGGCCGAGTTCGTCCCCCGCCCGGGCATCGCGGCGCGCCTCGTCATCCGGCTTGCCGCGCGCGAGTTCGAGGTCGTGGACGCCGCCGAGCGAGTGATCGCTCACTTCCCGGTCAGTATCGCCCGTCGCGTCGACAAACGACCGGTGGGCGAACTCGCCGTGCGGGTCGTGGTGGCGAACCCGGACTACACCTTCGACCCTTCCCTGTATCCCGATACCCCGGAGGCGCGCGAGGCGCCGTCCCGCCGGCTCATTTTACCGCCCGGACCGAATAATCCCGTGGGCGTGGCGTGGATCGGCCTAGACCGCTCCGGCTACGGCATCCACGGTACGCCCGAGCCTGCGAACGTAGGCCGCACGGAGTCGCTCGGCTGCTTCCGCCTCGCGAACTGGGACGCGCGCACGCTTCTCGGCCTCGCTTGGGTTGGCCTGCCGGTTCGCGTCGAGCCGTGAGCCGCGCCGGGCTGGGGCTTGACGCGGTGGCGTGACGGGCGAGGCTCGACTGACCCCCCGTGAAATTCCCCCCCTCGCCCCGATTCCCCCGTCGCGCCTTTCTGCGTGGTTCCGCTCTCGCCGGTGCTGCCGTCGCGTTCCCCGCCGTGGTCCGCGCCGCGGCCCCCAATTCCTCCGTTCAAGTCGCCGTGATCGGCGTCAACGGCCGCGGTTATTCCAACCTGCACTCGGCCGCTTCGCACCCGTCTCTGCGCTACGTTGGGTTTTGCGACGTCGACCAGGCCTCTTACGCGCGGGCGGACGCGGATCACCCCGGCACCCGGCATTGGACGGATTACCGCGACCTCCTGCGCGATCTCGGCGACCGGTTGGACGCCGTGATTGTGGCTACGCCCGACCATATGCACGCCCCGGTCGCGGTCGCGGCGATGCAGCTGGGTAAGCACATTTACTGTGAAAAGCCCCTCGCGCACACGGCGTGGGAGTGCCGGCAGATGCGGCTGTGGGCGGAGAAGAAGGGGGTCGTGACGCAGATGGGGAACCAGATCCACTCCTCGGTCGAGTACCGCCTGGCCACGCGCCTGCTGCGCGAGGGGGCGATCGGCAAGGTCAAGGAGGTGCACTCCTGGGTTGGCGTGGCCGGCAACGAGCGCACCTGCCTGCTGGAGCCGCCCGTGGAGACGGCCCCCGTGCCCGCCGGGCTCGACTGGGATCGTTGGCTCGGCGCGGCGCCAGACCGTCCCTACGCTCCCGGGATCTACCATCCTTTCGCGTGGCGCGACTGGCAGGACTTCGGCGGCGGCGCGCTAGGTGACTTCGGGTGTCACATTTTGGACCCTGTGTTCACCGGTCTTGGCCTGACGGCGCCGAGTTCGGTGATCGCAGAGAACAGCGGGGTCAACCGGCATATCTGGCCCACTACGCAGACCATCCGCTATGTGTTCCCGGGGACGGAGTTCACCGCGGGACCAACCCTGCCGGTCAAGTGGACCGACGGCGGCATTCGGCCGGCGCGGAAACTCGCGCAGATTCCGGCCCACCTTGAGCTGCCGAATAGCGGGTCCCTGTTCATCGGCGAGAAGGGCAATATGGTGCTCCCTCACGTGGGCGGCCCGCGGCTCTACCCGGAGCAAAACTTCCCCGGCTTCACCTACCCGAAGGACGTTAAGGCCGTGCACCACCACCATAGCTGGATCGATGCGATCCGCTCGGGTGGGCGCACCAGCGGGGGCTTTCACTACGCTGCGTTCCTCGCGGAGACGGTGCAGCTCGGCAATATCGCCACCCGCGTGTCGCGCCGGCAGACCATCACGCGGGGCAATCGCCAGACCGATGCCAAGCTGGGCACCCTGTACTGGGACAGCGCCGCTTTCCGCTTCCGCGACCAGCCGCGGGCGGATGCTCTGCTCACGAAGGCGTACCGGAAGGGCTGGGAAGTCCCGGCCGCCTGAGTCTACCCGGCGGGCTGATCAGCGCAGGCTAGCGATGCCCGCGGGCAGCGCCATCACCGTGCGCACCTCCGCGGGCGTGAGCTCGCGGTTGAAGACCGCGAGGTCGTCGAAATCCCCAACGTAGGCTGCGGCGAGCACCAGCCGCACCTGCGCCGGGTCCCAGCCGAGGTCCAGTTGCCAGCCCGTGATCGCGCCCTGCGGCTCGCCGTCGAGGTAAAGCCGGCCGGAGCCCGCTTTGCCCTCGTTCAGCCGGTCCCACGTAAAAACGACGTGCGTCCAACGGGTCCGCGCGAACGGCGCCCGCGCCACCTGCACCATCGGGCGCTGTGCGTCGGTGAGCTTCGCCCAGTCGACGTTCTGCGGATTCCACAGTTCCAGCCGGGGGCGGATGGCGTAGCGGAACAGGCGCGGCGTCTCGTCCTTGGACCATTCCAGAAACATGAAGCCCCGCTTGCTGTCGCCGCCGACAATCTGCACCGGATCGCAGTAGCCGGGCTCGAGGTCCTCGTCGGGCGAGATCCGCAGCCAGACCGAGACGCTGCCGCTCCAGCTGCCGGCCCGGTAGTCGAGCACGCCTTGTTGGTTGAAGTAGGGCCGCACCGGGTTCTTGCGGGCAACGCGGAGCGCGCCGCCGAACCGGCCGGCGCCGGGGGTGAGTTGGATGTGCTCGCCGGGTCCGAGCGGCGTTTCTTTGGGCCCGCCAGAAAAGTAGAGCTTCGGGTCGCCGCGCGAGAAATCGGCATCGAAGCCGCGGTCGAACGAGGCGTGATGGGTGAGTGCGGAACGTAGCGCACCGGACTCGGCGGCGGCGGCGGGAAGCAGGAGGGCGTACGCGAGGCAGAGCAGGGGGAGGGAACGCATCGGGGTGGGTCGCGGTAGGCTGTCGCCGGGGGCTGTCGCCGCAAGCCGGATGCGCGTTTGCGTTCAACGGCCGGCGCCGCAGCGTCCGGCGTGATGCGCCCCCCTCCGCTGCCGCTCATTGTTCTGCTCTTCGGTTTCGCGTCCGCCCTGTCCGGAGCGGCGCCGGCCGCCGCGGAGTCCGTGCTGCGGCTCGCCGAGGTCGTGGTCACGCCCAGTCGCTTCGGGGTGGCTGAGCAGGCGGCGGGCTCCGCGGCCGCGCTGACGGCGCGACAGCTCGAGACGTTGCCCCAGGTCGGGCAAGACCTCTATCGCTCCATCGCCCGTCTACCCGGTCTGGCCGCTGACGACATCTCCGCGCAGTTCTGGGTCCGCGGCGCGCCGCAGTCTGAGGTGCGTGGCCGGCTGGATGGTCTCGATCTGATCGAGCCATTCCACCTCAAGGATGTCGGCGGCGCGCTTTCGATTGTCGATCCGGCGGTGATGGGCTGGTTGGAACTGGCCACCGGAGGCTTCGGCGCCGAGCACGGCGACCGCCTCGCCGGAGTGTTGACCCTCGAGACCCGGAGCGACGCGCGCACGCGTTCCGCCGTCGACCTCAGCCTCACCGGCCTCGGCTTGCGGCGCGAAGGCACGCTGGCGGGAGCCGCCCGCTACCTTGTCACGGGGCGGCGCGGGTACCCCGATGTGGCGCTCAAGGCATCGGGCCGGGACGACGACGTGTCGCCGCGTTATTTCGACGGTCTGGCCAAGGTCGAGTTCGCGCCCGCGCCGGGCCACACCCTCTCGTTTCACGCGCTGCACGCCGGCGACGACCTGCGTTACGCCCGGACCGACTCCCCGTCGTTGCGCAGCGGTTACGACACGTCGAGCGCTTGGGCGCGGTGGCGCGTGCGGGAACGCGACGGCTGGAGCGGCGAGACCGTTACCTCGTGGTCGGGGCTCACGTGGAACCGGACCGGGACCGGCCGGCTGGATGGGTTTCCGTTCAGCCTGCGGGATCGGCGAGGATTAGACGTGGCCCACCTGCGCTCGGAGTGGTCGCGTGCGGTGGGCGAAGGCTGGATCTGGCGCGCAGGCGGCGAGGCGCGACGCGCCACCGCCCGGTACGATTACGCCCTGGCCCAGCAGCGCAGCGTGGTCGTCAACGGGATCCAGGTGGCGCGTCCGTCCGTCGTGACGGCGCGGCTGGACCCGCGCGACACCGGCGGCGCGGGCTTCGTCTCCGCGCGGGTGGCTTTGTCCGGCGGCCTGCTGCTCGAGCCGGGGCTGCGAGTGGACCGCGCTCCGCGGACGCCCGCCGCGGAATGGGGGCCGCGGATCAACGTGGCGTGGTTGGCCGGCGAGGTGACGTGGCGTGCGGCGTGGGGCCGCCACGCGCAGGCCCAGGGCTTGCACGAGCTCTCGGTGGCGGACGGCGAGCGGGGGTTCGCGGCCCCGGAGCGGGCGGAGCATCGTGTGCTGGGCCTCGAGACCAGGTTGGGCGCCGCCGCCTTGCGCCTCGAGGCCTACGACCGGCCGTCAAGCCGCCTGCGCCCGCGCTGGGTCAACCTCGACAATGCCTACGACCTGTTTCCGGAGGCGCAGTCCGACCGTACGCGCCTAGAGCCGGATCGGGGTCGCGCGCGGGGCGTGGAGGTCTTGTTGGCCGGGCGCGGCCGGGGGCCTTGGCAATGGAATGCCAGTTACGCGTGGGCCCGCACCGAGGAGCGGATCGCGGGCCGTTGGGTCCCGCGCGCGCGCGACCAGCGGCACGCCGCGTATGCTGATGTCACCTACGCGCCCGACCGCCGCTGGACTTTCAGTGCGGCCTGGCACTTCCACACCGGCTGGCCGACCACCGACGTGACCTACGCCCTCGCCCCGCTGAACAACGGGCGCCGTCTGCTCGTCTCCGCGAACGGCCCCGCGTTCGGGCTGCGGCTGCCCGCCTACCACCGGCTCGACCTCCGCGCGACGCGGCGGATCCCCCTGCGGAATGGCGAGCTGCGGGTGCAGCTCGACGTCTTCAACGCCTACGACCGCCTGAATTTCCTGGGCTACGACCGCAAGGTCAGCGTCGCGGGAAACGCAGTGACGGTGCGGCGCGAGGCGCGCGAGCAGCTCCCGTTGCTGCCCAGCGCCGGCGTGATCTGGGAGTTCTGAGCCCTGCGGCCCCGGCGCTTTGCGGCTTGGCGGGACGGGCAATCGCGTTTTCCCTCGAGGAAATGTTCACGGGCATAGTCGAGGAGGCGGGTAGGGTGGCTGACTTCGCGCCGACGCCGCGGGGGTGGTCCCTGCGGGTTGCCGCGCGGACCGTGCTCGGCGGGGTGGCCCTCGGGGACAGCATCGCCGTGAACGGCTGTTGCCTCACGGTGGCCGAGTTCGACGACGCTAGCCTGCGTTTCGACGTGCTGGAGGAGACTCGCCGACTGACCAGTTTCCGTACGCTCGCGCCCGGGGCGGCGGTAAACCTCGAGCGGAGCCTCCGTTTTGACGGCAAAGTGGGCGGGCACTTCGTCACCGGGCACATCGACGTGCCAGGGAGGGTGGAGGCCTTCGAATCGCGCGGCGCGGACCACTATCTCCGGGTGGGCTTTCCGGCTGAGTTCGGCACCTTGGTGGTGCCGAAGGGCTGTATCGCGATCGACGGCATCTCGCTAACGATCGCGGAATGCGGGGCAGAGTATCTCGCCGTCTGGCTCATCCCCCACACGCTGGCGGTGACCAACTTGAGGGAACGGCGCGCGGGCGACACGGTGAATCTCGAGTTCGACCTGCTCGCAAAGCACGTCGCGCGGCTGCTGCAAGCCCGGGGAACCTGAGCTGGCGATGCGCGAATCCCTCACCGCGATCACCGAGGAGCTGCGGCGCCTGAAGCAGGCCGGGGTGACGACCGTCTCCGTGACGGAGGAGACCCTTGAGCGGCTGCGGCGAGTGGTGGGCCAACGTGCCGCGGCCAGCGCGCCCGCACGGCCGGCGTCCCCGTCGTTGCCGGTCGCGGCGCCGCCTGCCCCAGTACCCGAGCGGATGCGGGAGACGACGCGCACCGTGCCCCCGGTGGCGCCGGCCACCGAGCCGCTGCGGACGCCACCCGAGGTGCGTCTCCCCGGGGGCAGCAAACCGGAGCGCTGGGCCGCGCTGAAGGCGCTGGTCGAGGGCGACCCCAGTTGCCGGGCTCACTTGCGGCCGGGCAAACGCGTTGTGCTCGGGGTGGGGTCGCTGGACGCGGCCCTGATGTTCGTCGGCGAGGCGCCCGGGGCGGAGGAGGAGATCCAGGGCGAACCCTTCGTAGGACCGGCGGGGCAGTTGCTCACGCGGATGATCGTCGCGATGGGCGTGGCGCGGGAGGAGGTTTACATTGGTAATATCATGAACTGGCGTCCGGGTCTGCCGACGGCGGAGGGGCAGGAGCAGGTCGGGAACCGGCCGCCGACCGCCGGGGAGTTGGCGTACTGCCTGCCGTTCCTGCGCGCGCAGGTGGAGGTGGTCGCGCCGCGCTTCCTGGTAGCGCTCGGAGCGACGGCCGCGCAGGGTCTGCTGGGCGCGGGCGCGTTCAAGACGCTCGGCGAGGTGCGCGGGCGCTGGCACGACTTCGGTGGCATCCCGCTGATGGTGACCTACCATCCGAGTTACATCCTCCGCGAGCCGACGCCGCGCCGGAAGCGGCTGATCTGGGAGGACCTGCTCCAGGTGATGGAACGGGCCGGCCTGCCGGTGTCCGACCGGCAGCGCGGCTACTTCCTCGAACGATGAAACGCGCCCGCGCGTGGAGTCTGCTGTTGCTCGGGCTCGCGGTCACGACCGCGGGTGCCGCGGGGGAAGCGATGGGGGGTGACTTTGCGGCGCTGCGGGAGCGGGCGCGGGCGCTCGCCGCCGCACCCTCCCGCTCCACCGCTGGCGAGGTCCCGGCTTGGCTCCGGAACCTTTCTTACGACCAGCTGCGGCGGATTGAATTCGACACCAAACAGTCCCTCTGGGCTGGGGACGGCTCTGGATTCGAGGCCCAGTTCCTGCACCCCGGCTTTCTCTTCGATCGCTCCGTGCGGATTTGGGAAACCCATCCGGGCGGCGCGCGCCTGATTCCTTTTCGGACCGGGCTATTCCGGTATCAGGGGGTCGAGCCCGGCTTGATCCCCGCGGAACTGGGGTTCGCGGGCTTCCGGCTGATGCACCCGTTCGGCGGGCGCGGCGAGCCGTTCCAGGAAATTGGCTCGTTCGCAGGTGCGAGTTACTTCCGTTTCCTGCCGGCGGGGGCGGCCTACGGGCTCTCCGCGCGCGGCCTCGCCCTCGACACCGCGGCGGACCGCCCGGAGGAGTTTCCGCGCTTCAGCGAGTTCTGGTTGGAGCGGCCGGCGGCGGCCGACCGGCATATCACCGTCCTCGCGCTGCTGGAGAGCGACAGTGTTGCCGGGGCCTACCGTTTCCGGATTACGCCGGGGGCCGAGACGGTCGTGGCGGTGACCGCGGAGCTGCACTTTCGGCGGGTGCCGGGGGTGGTGGGCCTGGCGCCCCTGACGAGTATGTTCTGGCGGGGCGAGGGCAACGGTGCGGTGGCGGAGGATTACCGACCGGAGGTGCACGATTCCGACGGGCTGTTGCTGCACCGGGGATCGGGGGAATGGCTCTGGCGCCCGCTCTCCAACCCGGCCCGGCTCACGGTGGCGACTTTTGCCGACGAAGATCCGCGGGGCTTCGGCCTGCTGCAGCGGGACCGGGATTTCGAGCACTACCAGGATCTCGAGGCGGCGTACCATTTGCGGCCAGGACTGTGGGTCGAGCCCGTCGGGCGCTGGGGCCGGGGAGGCGTGCGCCTAGTTGAGATCCCGACGCGGACCGAGTTCGACGACAACGTGGTGGCCTGCTGGGTGCCGGAGGCCACGCCGGTGCCGGGGATCCCGTTCGCCTTGGAATACCGCCTCCGCTGGTTTCTCGATGGGATTGGCCCCCCCGGCGCGCGCGTGGTGGCGACCCGGCGGGGCAAGTCCGGCGTGCACGAGCCGGGCTTCGAGCGTTTCGTGGTCGACTTCGCGGGCGGACCACTAGCGGACCTCGCCGCGGACGCCTCCGTCGAGGCGGTCGTCACGGTCGGCGGTGTGTCAACGCCGCACCACGTGACCGTGCAGCGTAACCGGTTCAACGGCAGTTGGCGCGTCGCGTTCCTCGCGCGGCCACCGGCGGAGCCGCGCCCCGTAGAACTGCGCTGCTTCCTGCGACGCGGCGACGAGGCGCTCTCCGAGACCTGGTCGCACCTGTGGCAGCCATGAGCGCTTTGCCTGTCCCTGCTGACCGCGTCGAGTTGGCGATGGTCTTCCGTCCGGCCACCGGCTCGATGGCCGAGTGGAATGAGGCGTACGTGCGCGTGGAGGATTATTTGCGCGCGCACCGGATCCATAACCGGCTCCACCAGAGTCGCCTCATCCTGCGAATTCTGCAGCGCGCGGCCGTGCGCCACGCGGCGGATGCGGCGCTCAGCCCGACCCGCCTCGCAGCGGAGGAGACTGAGCGGCAGATTGACGAGTGGTTCGCGGCGATGCTCGAGGAAAGCGGCGCCACGGGCGACCGCCGTACGATTGAGGGACGCGTTGCGCTGCTGCTGAGCGACGGTCCGGGACGCTGGCCCTACGCGTTTCTCGAAGCGGTGCAGATCCCGGATGAGTTCCGGGAGGCGATGCGCGCCGGCGTGCTGCGGGCCGGACCCGATTTAAAGGTCTCCAGCATGGTGCCGCGCCCGATCGACCTTGGCCCGATTCCGGAGGCGGCTGGTGACACCTTCGAGCGTATCGGTAAGTGGCCGGTCTTCCGCCTGCTCTTCCTCTGGGCCTTGCTCGCGGGGGTGCTGGCTGCGCTGTTCCGGCTGACCCGCTGACCCGCGATGCAACCGCACCTCCCAGGCCGGATGGACGACCGGCGGCTCACGCGGCGCCGCTCGCTGTTTTTTACTGCCATCTTCCTGCTGACGAGCGTCGCGACATGGTTCCTCGCCGACCTCCTCTGGCGCGGCGGGATCACGGCGCTCGAGATCGCTTTGCTCGCGGTGTTTACGATTCTGTTCGCCCACGTGGCCGCGGGGTTCTGCACCGCGATGGTCGGTTTGTACGTTGTGAACCGCGGCGGGGACCGAGCGCGGATCGACGCCGGGGCGGTGGCGCCCGACGCGCCCTTGGCCTCCACGGCGATCGTGATGCCGGTGTGCAACGAGGATGTGAGTCGGGTGTTTGAGGGGCTGCGCGTCGTCTACCGCTCGCTGCAGGAGACGCACCGGCTCGAGCCCTTCGACTTCTTCGTGCTGAGCGACTCCAGCCAGCCGAATCAGTGGATCCAGGAGGAGGTGGCGTGGCTGGAGCTCTGCAAGCAGGTCGACGGTTTCGGGCGCATTTTTTACCGCAAGCGCCGGCACTCCACGAATAAGAAGGCCGGTAACCTCGGAGACTTTCTGCGCCGCTGGGGCGGCCGTTACCGGTATATGATCGTCCTTGATGCGGACTCGATCATGACTGGCCGCGCGCTGGTACAGCTCGTGGCGCTGATGGAGCAGCACCCGCAGGTCGGCATCATCCAGACGGCGCCGCGCCTCATCAATGGGGAGACGCCGTTCGCGCGGATGCAGGCCTTCGCCAGCCGGCTTTACGGTGGCCTGTTCCTCGCCGGGCTGAACTACTGGCAGCAGCACGATGGAAACTACTGGGGGCACAACGCGGTGATCCGCGTGCAGCCGTTCATCGAGCACTGCGCGCTCCCGGAACTGCCGGGCAGCGAGCCCTTCGGGGGGCGCATCCTGTCGCACGACTTCGTCGAGGCCGCGCTGATGCGCAAGGCGGGGTGGGGCGTCTGGCTCGCGGCGGGCATCGATGGTACCTACGAGGAGGGGCCGCCCACGCTGATCGATTCCGCCAAGCGCGACCGGCGCTGGTGTCAGGGCAATCTCCAGCACGCTTGGCTTCTCACGGCGGAGGGCTTTCGGCCTGTCAGTCGCTTTCACCTGCTGATGGGGGTGATGGGCTACGCGGCTTCCCCGTTATGGCTGGTGTTCATGCTGCTGTGTACGCTCGAGGTCTTCTCGCGCGCGGGGGCCTCGCCGGTCGACGCGGCGGCGCCTGCCACGACGACCTTCGGCCTGCCTCCCGGCCTGCCGAGCGCGCTAGCCTTGTTTGCCCTGACGATGCTGCTGCTGTTCTTGCCCAAGATAGCGGGACTGGCCGTGACTTGGGGGCGCCCGGACGAGGTGCAGCGCTTTGGCGGCCGGGCGCGACTGGCGCTCAGCTTTGTCCTCGAGTCGATCGGCTCCGCGTTGCTCGCGCCGATCAATATGCTCTTTCACGCTAAGTTCGTGGTTTTCACCCTGCTTGGGCAGGGCGTCACTTGGCTGACCCAGCGGCGGGGCGCCGAGGACGACGGCACCGACTGGCGGGAGGCGATCCTTACCCACGGTGGCCAGATGCTCTTCGGTCTCGTCTGGGGCGTCTCCGCCTACCTGCTCTCCCCGGCCTTCTTCGCGTGGCTCAGCCCGGTGGTGGTGCCGCTCGTGTTGTCGGCGCCGCTCTCGATTTTGCTGAGTCAGGGTCGGCTTGGGCGCGCTGCCCGGCACTGGGGGCTCTTCCTGACCCCTGAAGAGACCGCGCCGCCCTACGAACTCCGGCGACTCGAGCAGAACCTCGCGGAGTGTTACCGGCATCTGCCACCGCTGGAGCCGTTGCGCGCCGACTACGGTCTGCTCCAGGCCGTGCTCGATCCTTATGTGAATGCGCTCCACGTCGCGCTCTTGCGGCAACGGCGTCGGACCGAGGAGTCGCGCGAGTGGTTCGCCCAGCTGCGGGAACGCTTGCTCAGGGATGGCCCCGACCGCTTCACCCCACGCGAAAAGATGGCGCTGCTCCTGGACGCCGAATCGATGATGGAACTCCACCGCGAACTCTGGAGCGCCCGCACCGAAGACCTCGCCCCGTGGTGGCGCCTAGGCATCCGCCAGTACAACGTCCTCACCGCGGCTCCCACCACGGCGTTGTACCGCTAGGACCCGCCGCGGCGGACCTGCTCAGGCGCTTATTTCGAAACTTCTGCGTCAGCAAAAGTACGCATCATAACATCACGATGCGTTGATGTTTAACCTTGCACGCGGGGCTCCCGGGCGGTTGGGATTCGCCTCTCCAACCCAATACCCAAATGGCCAAATCGTTCGTTTTCTCCTCTGAATCCGTCGGCGAAGGACATCCTGACAAGGTGGCGGACCTGATCTCCGACAGCGTGCTCGACGCCTGCCTCGCGATCGACCGCCAGAGCCGCGTGGCCTGCGAGACGTTCGTGAAGTCCAACGTCGTCGTGGTGGGCGGTGAGATCACGATCCCGAAGCTCCAGGACAAGCGTACGGGGCGCACCAAGCCAATCGAGGAGGCCATCAATCTCGGCCAAGTCATCCGCGACGCCATCCGCGACATCGGCTACGTGAACGATGACGACGTGTTCCACGCGGACTCGGTTTTCATCAACAATTACCTGACGGCGCAGTCCGCCGACATCGCTCAGGGCGTCGACGCCCGCAAGGTGGACGGCAAAAAGACCTCCGAGCAGGGCGCGGGTGACCAAGGCATTATGTTCGGCTACGCGTGCAACGAGACCGCGGAGCTGATGCCGACCCCGATTATGTTCGCGCACCGCCTCGGGCGGAAGCTCACGCAGATCCGCAAGTCGGGCGAGGTTGCGTGGCTCCGGCCCGACGCGAAGTCTCAGGTGTCCGTTCGTTACGAGGACGGCCAGCCGGTCGAGGTGGTCAACGTGGTCATCTCCACCCAGCACACGGCGGACGTCCGCCACGGAACGATCGAGAAATACCTGATCGAGAACGTCATCAAGAAGGTGATCGACGCGAAGCTGCTGACCCGGAACACCGAGTATTTGATTAACCCGACGGGTCGGTTCGTTATCGGCGGGCCGCAGGGCGACTCCGGTCTCACGGGCCGCAAGATCATCGTCGACACCTACGGTGGCTGGGGCCGGCATGGCGGCGGCGCGTTCTCGGGCAAAGATCCTTCGAAGGTTGACCGCTCGGCCGCCTATATGGGCCGCTGGGTCGCCAAGACGATCGTCGCCGCGGGCCTCGCCGCCCACGCGGAGATCCAGTTCGCCTACGCGATCGGCCACCCGCAGCCGGTCTCGGTCCACGTTAACACCTTTGGCACCGCCAAGCCCGGCCTGACCGACGAGCGCATCACGGCGGCTGTGCAGCAGGTATTCAGCTTCAAGCCGGCGGACATCGTTGCCGCCCTGAATCTCAAGCAGCCGATCTATCGGCAGACGACCAACTACGGCCACTTCGGCAAGCCCGGACTCCCTTGGGAGTCGACCACCAAGGTCGCCGCGCTGAAGGCCGCCCTCCGCTAAACCGTACCTTTTCTCTTATGGCCACCTCCTCTGCCAAGAAACGCCGCCCCGCGGCTCCTGACCACGCGGTCAAGGACCTCTCCCTCGCCGCCTGGGGCCGCAAGGAAATCGCGATCGCCGAGCACGAGATGCCCGGCCTGATGGCGGTGCGCCGCAAGTTCGGCCCGAAGCGCCCGCTCGCCGGCGTGCGCATCACCGGCTCGCTGCATATGACGATTCAGACGGCAGTCCTCATCGAGACGCTGCAGGAGCTAGGCGCGGACGTGCGCTGGGCCTCCTGCAACATCTTCTCGACGCAGGACCACGCCGCGGCCGCCATCGCCGCCGCCGGCACGCCCGTGTTCGCGTGGAAAGGCGAGACCCTTGAGGAGTATTGGGACCTCACTCTGCGCGCCATCTCGTTCCCGCAGGGCCTAGGTCCCCAGCTCGTCGTCGATGACGGCGGTGACGTCACGCTCCTGATCCACAAGGGCTGCGAGCTCGAGGAAGGCAGCGATTGGGTCAAGACTCCCTCCTCCTCTCACGAGGAGCAGGTGATCAAGAACCTGTTGATCAAGGTCGCCCGCGAGCGGCCCGGCTATTGGAAGAGCATTGCGGCCCAGTGGCGCGGCGTCTCCGAGGAGACCACCACCGGCGTGCATCGCCTCTACCAGATGCTGGAGAAGGGGAAGCTGCGCGTCCCGGCCATCAACGTGAACGACTCGGTGACCAAGTCGAAGTTCGACAACCTCTACGGCTGCCGCGAGTCGCTCGCCGACGGCCTGAAGCGGGCGACGGATGTGATGATCGCGGGCAAGGTCGCCTGCGTCTGCGGCTACGGAGACGTCGGCAAGGGCTCGGCCCACTCGCTGCGCGGCTTCGGCGCCCGGGTGATCGTCACCGAGATCGACCCCATCAACGCCCTGCAGGCCGCGATGGAGGGCTTCGAGGTTAACACCGTCGAGTCGACGCTCGGCACCGCTGACATCTACGTTACGACGACGGGCAATCGCGACATCCTGACGCTTGAGCATATGCGGCGGATGAAGGACCAAGCGATCGTCTGTAACATCGGCCACTTCGACAACGAGATCCAGGTTGAGCGTCTGAACCAGTCGGACGCTAAGCGTCTGAACGTGAAGCCGCAGTACGACCAGTACACGTTCCCGAACGGGCGCTCGATCTACTTGCTCGCCGAGGGGCGGCTGGTGAACCTCGGGTGCGCCACCGGGCATCCTTCGTTCGTGATGTCGAACAGCTTCACCAATCAGGTCCTCGCCCAGATGGACCTCTGGCGCAACCGCGACGCCTATGCGGTTGGGGTCTACCGGTTGCCGAAGCACCTCGACGAGGAGGTGGCCCGGCTGCACCTCGATAAGATCGGGGCCAAGCTGACCAAGCTGACGAAGGATCAGGCCGGCTACCTTGGCGTGCCGGTTGGCGGTCCCTACAAGCCCGAGCACTACCGTTATTGAGGATTCCCGCTCCGGCGCCGCCCTGCGCGGCGCCGGGGCGGTCTCAGTTTTGCCTCAGGGCCGGAGAGTGTGCAGCGGCGGCAGGCTCCGTAGCTGAGGCACCGTGCGCGCCACCACGGCGGCCACCAAGACAGTTCCCACGCCGCCCCAGATCACCGCGGCGACCGGCCCTACGGCCGCCGACATCAGCCCGGCGCGTAGCGCGCCGATCTCATTGGAGGAGCCGATAAAGATCTGGTTTACGGCTGTCACGCGGCCCCGCAGCGCGTCGGGCGTTAATAGCTGCACCAGCGACTGGCGGACGACGACGCTGACATTGTCGAGGGCGCCAGTCAGCGCGAGGGCGATCAGGGACAGCCACAGGGAGCGGGACCAACCGAAGAGGATGGTCGCCACGCCGAAGCCGGCGACGGACCAGAGCAGGGCGCGGCCCGGCCGCGCGAGCGGCGGGCGGTGCGCCAGCCAGAGTGCCATCGCGATTGCGCCAATGGAAGGCGCGGCGCGCAGCCAGCCGAAGCCGACCGGTCCCACCTCGAGGATCTGGGCCGCGAACACCGGGAGCAGCGCGGTGGCGCCGCCCAGTAGTACCGCGAATAGGTCGAGGCTGCTCGCGCCGAGGATCACCTTGCGGTTCCAGATAAATTCGGCGCCCGCCAGCATATCGCGCCACGAGCGTCGCCCCGGCGCCGGGGTCGGCGGATGGAAATAGCGGACGCGCGCGATCGCGATGAGGAAGAGAATTTCCGTCAGCGTCCCGAGCACGTACACTGCGGTCGTACCTCCGGCCGCGATGAGCAGCCCGCCGAGCGCGGGGCCCGCGATGGTGGCGACCTCGAAACTGCTCGAGTTCCACGTGATCGCGTTGCCCAGGGCGGGAGTGGGCACGAGCAGCGGGGTGATGCTGGCGCGCGCTGGCCAGACCAGGATCCGCACGGTGGCGTGGCCCAGCAGCAGGAGGAACATCAGGGGTAGCGCTGGTTGGTCGAAGCGGAGCTGCGCCGGATCGCCCGCGAGTTCGAACCACGAGGCCACCGCCCGCAGTGCCGCGTTGCCCCAGGCGAGCGGGGCCAGCGAAGGGAGCGAAGGCGCCGCGGCCGACAGCAACGCGAGGAGGGCGTTTGCGACCACCAGCACCGCCGTGCCCGCCGCGATGAGGCGGCGCCGATCGTGCCGGTCGGCCAGCGCGCCGGCGGGCAGCGAGAGGGCCAGCAGGGGCAGCACGTTGACTACGCCAACCAGCCCGAGCGCCGCGGCGGAGCGGGTCCACTCATACACCTGCCAGGTCACGGCCGCGAGGACCGCCTGGCGGCCGAAGAGGGCGAGGGAGCTTCCGATCAGGTAATCCCGGTATTGGGGCACCCGCAGGGCCGCGTAGGCATCGTGGGGCGCGGGATCCGGGGAAGTCATTCGGAACCCCAGCAAGCCGGGCGGGGCACGTGCAGGCGAGAATCCTTTCCGGCGGTGATTTGCTTTGAACCGACGTCTTCACGGCGGTGACGTCATTCGTATGCCGCCGCTGCGCCTCGTCTTCCTCGGCTCCGATGCCATCGCCTTGCCGCTGCTGGACTGGCTGGCCGGCCCCGGCGCCGCCGTGGCCGAAGTGGTCGGGGTCTTCACCCAGCCGGACCGCCCGGCCGGGCGCGGGCAACAGGTGCGGCCTAACGCGATCAAGACCTGGGCCGAGTCCCGCGCGCTACC
>CAIOTK010000498.1 GCA_903861185.1 uncultured Opitutia bacterium
AGCAGACTTACTGGCAGGCCTCGCAGGTTTCCCCGCGACGCATGGCCTCGATGCTGCAGGCCTTCTTTTCCTCTTCCGAGAATTCCCGCTTGGCGGCGGGTTTGACGTCGGTCTCGGCCGCGATGCCCCGGACTTCCTTCTTGGCCGCGACCGTGGCCTTCTCGATGTTCGAGGCACCCAGACTGCGGAGGTAGTACGTGGTCTTCAGCCCTGCGTGCCAGGCGTGCCGGTACATGTGGCTCAGGGTCTTGAGGTCAGGCGTCTTGATCCAGAGGTTTACCGACTGGGCCTGATCGATCCACTTCTGGCGGCGGGCGGCGGCCTCGACGATCCACTTGTGGTCGATGTCAAAGGCCGTGAGGTACTTGGCCTTGAGGTCGGCGGGGATGCGCTCGATGTCCTTCAGCTCGCCATCGAAGTACTTGAGGTTGTCGATCATGTCCTGATCCCACAGGCCGCGAGCCTTGAGGTCCTTCACGAGGAACGGATTCAGGACGATGAACTCACCGGAGAGGTTCGATTTGACGAAGAGGTTCTTGTAGGTGGGCTCAATGCACGGCGACGTGGCCGTGATGTTCGAGATGGTCGCGGTGGGAGCGATCGCGAGGCAGTTGGAGTTCCGCATGCCCTGCCGGGCGATCTTCTGGCGCAGGGGCGTCCAATCCATCCGGCCACCCCGGGGTACATCCACGGGCAGACCGCGCTCCTTTTCGAGCAGATCGAGGGTATCTTGGGGCAGCAGCCCGCGGTCCCACTTCGAGCCCTTGTAGCTGGAATACGCGCCGCGCTCCGCGGCCAAGTCGGAGCTGGCCTCGTAGGCGTAGTAGGCGACGGCCTCCATTGCCTCGTCATTGAATTCCACCGCCTCCGGAGAGGCGAAGGCGTGGCCCCGCAGGTAAAGCGCGTGGGCGAGGCCCATCACGCCCATCCCGATGGGCCGGTGGCGGAGGTTGGAGACCTTGGCCGACTCGGTCGGGTAGAAGTTGATGTCGATGACGTTG
The DNA here is from genome assembly GCA_903861185.1 of uncultured Opitutia bacterium. Lineage (GTDB taxonomy): Bacteria > Verrucomicrobiota > Verrucomicrobiia > Opitutales > Opitutaceae > ER46. Next base: position 1,002 of record CAIOTK010000498.1, read on the forward strand.
TCGAGGGCGCGCACCGCGGTGCGGACGGTCTCGCGCAACTTCGCGTGGTCTAGGGAACCGTCGGGCTTGAGGTGGGAGTCGAGGATCACCGAGCCGAGATTGCAGACGGCCGTCTCCTCGTTGCTGGTGTTGAGCGTGATCTCCGTGCAGAGATTGGAGGAATGGATCACGCCGACGTGGTCCTGGGGCGAACGCAGGTTGCAAGCGTCCTTGAAGGTAATCCAAGGATGCCCCGTCTCGAAGAGCATCGAGAGCATCTTCTTCCAGAGCTCCAATGCCTCGATCTTCTGCCCGTGGATGCGGCCCTCCTCGGCGAGGCGCTCGTATTCCAAGTAGCGACGCTCGAAGGCGGCGCCGTAGAGTTCGTGTAGATCCTTGACCTGATTGGAACGGAAGAGCGTCCAGTGCTGGCGGGCCTCCATCCGCTTCATGAACAGGTCCGGAATCCAGTTCGCGGTGTTCATGTCGTGCGTCCGCCGGCGGTCGTCGCCCGTGTTCTTCCGGAGCTCAAGGAACTCGAAGATGTCGTTGTGCCAGGTCTCGAGGTAGGCGCAGCCGGAGCCCTTGCGCTTACCGCCTTGGTTGACCGCGACCAGCTGGTCGTTGTGGAGCTTGAGGAAGGGGATGACGCCCTGCGACTCGCCGTTGGTCCCCGAGATGTAGGCGCCCGTGCCGCGGACGGCGGTCCAAGAGCCGCCCAAACCGCCCGCCCACTTCGCGAGGAACGCGTTGTCGGCGATGCCGCGGAGCATGATGCTTTCGAGCGAATCGTCGACGTAGTAGAGGTAGCAGGAGGAAAGCTGGGAATGCAGCGTGCCCGAGTTGAAGAGCGTCGGGGTGCTGCTGCAGAAACGGCGGCTCTTGTAGAGCTCGTAAAGCCCGGTGACCCGGGCCTCACGGTCGCCCTGCTCATCGAGCATCAGGCCCATCGAAACGCGGAGCCAGAAGTACTGGGGCGTCTCAATCCGGCGGGACGGCTTGCGGGTCTTGTCGATGATCAGGTAGCGATCGTAGAGCGTCTGGATGCCCAAGAAGTCGAATTCCAGATCCGAAGAGGGGTCGAGGATCGCGGCGAGTCGGGCGAGATCGTAATCGAGGAGGCGGGGATTGAGCCGCTTGATGGCGACGCCGTGCTCGAGGTACTTGCGGAAGCCGCGCTGATGCGCCGCCTTTAGGGCGCCGATGCCGTCGCGCATGATATCCCAGCCGAGAACCTCCTCGTAAATGTAGGTTAGCTGGATGCGGCCGGCGAACTTCGCGAAGTCGGCGTCCCGCTCAATCAGGGTCTTTGAATTGAGGACGATGGTGGCGTCGAGGTCCTTCTGGCTGATCTGGTCGTAGACCGAGCGGCGGAGTTCGGCCTCGATCTCGTCGTTGGAGAGGCAGAGATCCAGGCCGATGCGGGCGAACTCGATGCGGCGGCGGAGATCGGCCCCGTCCCAGAACACGTTGCTGCCGTCGGCCTTCTTGACCACGATCATCGAGGCCTGGCCGGCCGCAGGGGGGACTTCGGCGGCCGGAACCGCCGCGGGTGCATCTAGCCCCAGATCCCGCGCGGCGGCGCGCTGGGCGCGGAATAGGATGTAGGCCTCGGCCACCTTGAAGTGCCCCGCCTTCATCAGCTCCTCCTGCACCATATCCTGAATCTCTTCGATGTGGATAAAGGACTGCTTCGAGGAGTGCACGCGCTGCGAGACCGCCCGCGTGATGGCGACGGCCGGGGCGGAATCCCGCTGCAGCGAGAGGAAGGTCTTCCGCACCGCAATCTCCACCTTATGCTCGCTCCACGGGACGACCTGGTTGTTCCGCCGGATCACCCGGAGGGTCGAGACGGCGGCCGCCTCGCGGTCCACGGCAATCTTGCGGGCCCGATTCAGCAGGAGGCTCTTCGCGACGAAATAGGCGTTGTTATCGACTAGGGTCTTCTCGATGAGCTCGTAGAGCGCATCGAGCGAGAGCCGCACCGGCGCTTGGCGGCGCGCGAGCTCGGCGAGGTGACCGGCGACCTCGCGGCAGATCTTGGCCACCCAGAGGCGGTTCTGCTCCGTGAAGATCTCCTTCTCGCCGCGCGCTAGGTGCACGTTGGTCAGCGCCTTACCGAGGGTGTCCGCCACCTCCGCCAGCGCGAAGCGCTCCTCCCCGTGCGGGCACAGCAGCACAATCTCGGGCACCGTGATGCCTTGGCCCGCGATCACGTCACGCCACGCGTAGTGCGGCTTCTGCTCGACGGGGGCGTGGACGGTGCGTTTGAGGGCGAGATCGTGGGCCAGCGAAGGATGACTCATGGCTGCGGGAACGGGCGGAAAATAAGAAACGAGGGAGCCCCTCCGGAAGGGAGGGGCTGGAAAAGGGACAACAGAAGGTGAGACGGGACGACGGGCGGGGTAAAGGGACGGGGGCAGGCGCTCAGAGCTCGTCGTCGCTCGCGACGTTCAGCGAGGAGGCCTTCTGGTACTCGGTGACGCGACCCTCGAAGAAGTTCTGTTCCTTCTTGATGTCCATCATCTCGGCCAGCCAAGGCAGCGGGTTCTTCACCCCAGGGGAGAGCGGCGCCAGCCCGCAGCTCTCGAGGCGGCGGTCCGCGATATAGTCGATGTAGGTGATGAAGTCGTCGGCGGACAGGCCGATGGAGTTCACCGGGAGGCAATCGCGGATAAACTCCTTCTCGAGCTCGACCGCTTCGTGCATCAGGCCGCGGAGCTCGTCCTTAAACTCAGGCGTCCAGATCTCGCGGTTCTCGTCGACGAGATCCATGAAGAGGTTCCGGAAGACCTCGATGTGGTTGGATTCGTCGCGCAGGGTGTAGCGGAACATCTGGCCGATGCCCGGGAACTTGTTCTGCCGGTACAGCGAAAGCACCATCCCGAAGAGTCCGTAGAACTGGGTGCCCTCCATGCACTGCCCGAAGACGAAGATGTTGCGGGCGAGCAGGCGCTTGTTCTCCGGCCGCGTCAGGTCGAGGTCGCGGCGCAGGGCGCGGGAGGTGCGGGTAACAAACTCGTTCTTCCGCAGGATCGTCGGGATGTCCTCGAACATCGCCTCGCACTCGTGCGGGTTGATCTGCAGCGAGGCGATCATGTACAGGAGCGAATCCGCGTGGATGTTCTCCTCGTGGGCGTGGCGGCCGAGCACCAGCTTCAGCTCCGGCGCCGTCACCAGTTCCCGGACCACGTGCTGGATGTTGTCCCCGACGATGCCCTCGGCCGCGGAAAAATAGCCAATTCCCATCCGGATGATCCAGCGCTCCACCTCCGACACCGTCTTCTCGTCGCGCCACTGTTCGATGTCTTTCCCCATCGGGACGTCCTCGGGCTCCCAGTGGTTGGCCTTCATCGTCCGGTAAAGGTCGTACGCCCACTGGTACTTCAGCGGCAAGAGGTTGAACGTCATCGACTCCCGGCCGTTGATCACCTGTTTCGCCGCGAAAGCAGCCTCCGCCTTATTCTGGTCGAGGACGAAGGTCTTGGCGCCGATCTGGAAGGACTTTTGCATGGTGCGGGAGAGAGACGGAAAGGAACGAAGAGAGGCTTTTCAGGGAGGCGGGAACGAGGGGCGATGCTAAGTTGTTGGAAGTTATTGACGCTCTCTTGACCACAATAGGCTGTGGTCATTCCTCGCGCCGGCCACAACCGATGGGAATCGAGTCTGGAGCCGTCAATCGCGGACGCGAAAAAAACCGTAATTTTTCCCTAAAAATCTTCTTGCGGCAAAATGCGCTGTTTTTCGCGGTCTGGGAGCACGCCGCGAGCGTATCCGCCGGGCCTTTACGGCCCTTGCTGTGGCGGGCGCGAGCGAGGGGCAAGCGTGGTCCCATCCCTGTCGCCATAATCCGGCGACAGCAGCCAGGGCCACGGGGGCAAAGCGGGCCGTTTCCGGCGCCGCCACGGCACAAAAAAGGCGGGCCGCCAAAGGCGGCCCGCCTCGTATTTCCGGCCGGAGCCGGGGCTCAGAAGCTCAGGCGGGCCCCGAGCTGGATGCGCCAGCGGGACATGCCGTTCTCAATGTTGAACCCGACCGGTTCCGAGGTGTAGGTCGGGCGAATGCGCCCATCCGTACCATAGGCGGTCGCGCTGGTGAGGGTGCGGGTGCGGAACACGCCGTTGCTCAGGAAGGGCGAGACCTCGTTGTAGCCGAAGAAGTCCTTGCTGAGGAAGGCACCCAGATTGATGAAGTCGAAGAACAGGTCGAGGCGCACGCGGCCGGCGAGCGGGATGTTGTGCGCGACCTTGAGGTCGAGGCGGTTGACCCACGGCTCGGTGAACGCGTTCTTCGGGGCGATGCCACCGGCGTAAGCCGAGAGCTCGCTGCCCTGCACGAACGAGAGGAAGGCGTCGCGCTGCGCCGGGGTCATCCCGGAGAAGTCGAAGCGGGGATCGCTGGCGCCGCTGGGCACCGCAACCGTATCGTTGAAGGAGACGCTATCGCCGTTGAGGTCGCCGCCGAAGACCCAGCTATAGGGGTTGCCGGTGCGGCCCTCGTACGAGACCGAGACGCGCGTGCGCTGGCCTTTGATGACCTCGACGTCGCGGGTGACCGCCGCTAGGACGCGGTGGCGGATTTCGAAGTCCGCCGTGCCCTTGGTGACCGTGTTCTGGTTGAACACGACGTTGCGGTTCCACTGGCCGCCGGCGGTGGTCTGGCCGATCGCCTGGGCCTCGGTCGCGGAGCCGTGGGTGTAAGAGAGGTCGAAGCCCCACTTCTGCTTCACCGGACGGGACCAGTTGAGCGAGAAGTAGGTCGACTCACCGACGGAGGCATTGCGCACGCGGATCAGCGCGGTGTAGCCGGCGAAGCGGGCGTTGGCCGCCGTCGACGGGTTGCCCGCGAAGCGCTGGCGGCCATCGGCGCCCACGGTGGTCGCGCGGATGTTCTCGTTGGTCACGAACAGCGCCTGATCGACGAGGCTGTGGACAACCTCGAAGCCGAGGATGGAGTCGAACAGGGGAACCTTGCGCTCGATGGCGAGGTTGGCACGCCACGACTGGGGCAGCTCGGTGCCGGCGTCGACCCAATTGACCTCGCGGCGGAGCGTCGGGACGTCGCGGCCCGTGCCGATCGGGTTGGCGGGATCGAAGGCGGTCCGGAGGTAGCCGGTGAGCGTGTTCGGGAGCTCACCCTGCGCCGAGGCGAGGGTGAAGCCGCCCACGCCGGTCTGGCCGAAGGAGTTCGAGAAGATGACCCAGGGGGCGCGGCCGAAGAAGTGGCCGACGCCACCGCGCACCTGCAGGCGACGCTCGTCGTCGAGCGCCAGATTGAAGCCTAGACGAGGCGAGAAGCTATTCGAGCCGTCTGGCGTGGCGTCATTGCGGAAGCCCGTCGCGGCGAGGAAGGCTTGGTTCAGGGCGGGGCGGATGCTCGTATCGACGAGCTCGACGCGGACGCCGCCGGTGAGGGACAGGCGCGCGTTCACGTCCCACTTGGCCTGGGCGAAGAGGCCGGTCGTGGTCAGGTCCGAGATGTCGGCGACCGGGCGGACCGACGGGTCATAAGCATTGCGCTCGATGACCGCGTTGGTGTCCGCGAGGAAATCGGCGAACGTCCGGTAGGCGACGCGGCCGTAGGAGCCCTGGCGGAAGAGATTGTAGAAGTCGGTCTGCTCACGCTCGAAACCGCCGGAGAAGACGAAGTTCTTCCACGCGTAGGTCGCGATCGCGCTCATCTGCTGGCTATCCACCGCGATCACGTTGCCGTGGCGGAACTGCTCGGTGCCCGCAACGTAGCCGCCGTTGGTGGCGGTGGAGCCGTTGACTTGGTTCACGCCCGTCAAGCCGGCGATCAGGATCATCGGCGACACCGTGTTGAGCGGCGTCTGCTGGTCCTGCTTGGTCGACGAGTACTTCAGCTCGGTGGAAAGGTTGCGCGTCCACTGGCTGTTGAGCTGGCCGGCGATGGTCTTCTCCTCGCGGGTCTGGGCGTAGAAGTGGCCGTCGGACGAGGTGGTGATACCCGCGGAGACGCCATTGAGCGTCAGCGAGGAGCTCGCGAAATTGCCGAACTGCGGCACCTCGCCCTCGGTGGTGGTGTAGCGGAGGCTCAAGCGGTGGTCGGCGTTGATGTTCCAGTCGACCTTGGCGCTCAGCTTCTTGTCGGAAGCGATGTTCGCGGTCTGGCCGGTAACGGCATTACCCCAGTCGATCGTCCGGCCGGCGGCCTGGGAGATCTGGCCGAGGCGCTGCAGGATCTGGCCCTCCTGACTGGTGAGGAACAGCGGGTCGCGGCCGGCGCTGGTGCTCTCGAAGTCCTCGTAGGAGACAAAGAAGAACAGACGGTCCTTGAGGATCGGGCCGCCGAGGGTGGCGCCGAGGGTCTGGCGCTCGAGGCGGGGCGTGAACTTGCTGCCGTTGAGGGCGTTCTCGCGGGGGTTGTAGCCCTGGAGCTTGAAGCCGAGCAGCTCATCGCCGCGGAAGTAGGTGTAGACCGAACCGCGGAACTGGTTGGTGCCGGACTTGGTGACCGCGTTGATCGAGGCACCGGTGAAGCCGGCCTGGCGGACGTCGTAGGGCGAGACCTGCACCGCGAGCTGCTCGATGGTGTCGAGCGAGAGCGGGTTGAAGAACGAGGCGAGGCCGGTGCCGTTCAGACCGAAGAGGTCGTTGATCCGGGAGCCGTCGATCTGGATCGAATTGTAGCGGTTGTTCTGGCCCAGCGCGGTGATCTGGGACTCCTCGCGGTCACCGAAGGTCTCGCGCAGGGTGACCAGCGGGGAGGCGCTGATCATGTCCGCGAGGGAGCGCTCGGACGTGGGGCGGGACTCCAAGCGCTCGGAGGAAAGGGTAACGCCCGCGCCGGTCGCGGAGCCGTCGAGGTCGGACTTCGAGGCGGAGGAAACGAAGCGCTCAAGAACGACGACGTCGGACTTGAGGGTGATATTGACGTCAATATCGATACCCAGCTGGGTGAACACCTCCGAGGACGGGGTGCCGCTGAAGCCGGCCGCGGTGGCGGTCAGGGAATAGGGCCCGCCGACGGGGAGACCACGGAAGTTATAGCGGCCACCCTCGGACGTGACGGCGGAGAACCGCGCGTTGGTCGGGGCGTAGACCGCGCTGACCGTGGCGCCGGCAACCGGCTTGCCCGTCGTGTCGCGGACCAGGCCGGAGATGCCGGCGGTGGTGAGCTGTGCCCGCGCGGACGGGACGAGGAGGCTGGCCCAGAGGGTCAGCAGCGTGATCAGAGGTCGGAGGAACGGAGTTTGCATACGCTTGGTGTGGTTCGGTGTAGGACCCAAAATGGGAGGTGAGCCTTGGCACCCGGGGGAGTCAAGGCGGCGGGCGGCGCGATTCCGGGGCAAGCCGGCTTTGACCCAACCGTAACTTGACGCCAACCCGCCGCGAAAAGGTTTCCCTCGCGCCCGCCCGCCCCCTTGCTTCGCCTGCCCATGCCCTCCACCCCTGCCCCCAGCCCGTCGGCCCGTGCGACCACGGGGGGAACCGCGCGCCAGCTGGTTCTGGGGGCCACCGGGGCGCTGCTGGTGGTATTGGCGGTCCTGCCGGCCCTGCCGGGACCGCTGGTGCTCGACGACCTCCCGGCACTAGAATTCGCCCGCCAGGTCGCTGGGCCGGCCGGCTGGGGGGAGGCCTGGCGTCCGGGGACAGATCCGGGCGAGACCCTGCGTGGACGCCCGCTCGCGGCCTGGTCCTTCGCGCTGCAAGCCGCGGCGGGCCTCTCGTCACCGGCCGCCCTCCGGCTGGGCAATCTTTTCCTGCACGGGGCGGCGGCTTGGCTCTTGGCCGGCCTAGTACAACGGACCCTAGTGCGCCTGCGATTCGGGCCGGGGCCGGCGGCGACAGCGGCCACTTGGACCGCCCTACTCTGGCTCGTGCACCCCCTAGCCCTTTCGGCGGTGGTATACGTGGTGCAACGGGCGGAGGTGCTCGCCGGGCTGGGGATGCTGGGCGCGCTGGCCGCTTTTGCCCGGGGAGTGGAAGGTCCGCGGTCTGGTCCCTGGCTGGCCCTCTCCGCCGCGGCGTCTCTCGCCGCCCTGCTCGCGAAGGAAAGCGCCGCGGGGCTGCCTCTGATGGTGGCCCTTTATGACCGGTGTTTTGTGGCGGGATCTTGGCGCGGTGCCTGGCGCACCCGCGCCGGCTACTACGTGGCGCTGGCGGCAGGCTGGATCCCACTGGGCCTACTTGTAGCCGCCGGGGCCGGACGTGGCGGCACCGCGGGGTGGGACAGCCCAATGGGAACCGGCGCCTACTTGGTAACCCAAGGGGAAGCTGTGGCCGGCTATCTGGGGCACGTCCTCTGGCCCCACCCGCTCGTGTTCGACTACGGTCCGGTGGTGGCGACCCTGCCCGCAGCCCTACTGCCCGGGGGAGTCGTCCTCGGCCTGCTCGTGGCGACCGGCTGGGCAATCTGGCGCGGGCATCCGCTGGGTTTCGCGGGGGGCGCCTTTTTCCTTTGTCTGGCGCCCTCCTCCAGCTTGGTCCCGGTGGCTTCGCAGACGATCGCGGAGCACCGGATGTACGTCGCCCTGGCGGCGCCCCTTGCCGTGCTGACGGCGCTGCTGGTCCGACGGGCGCCCAACCAGGGCTGGATGGTGGCTGGCGGCGCCTTGCTGGCGCTCACGGCGGCGGCGGCCGTGCGGCACGGGAGTTACCGGGACGAGGTGACGCTGTGGGCCGAGACGGTGGCGCGCCGCCCAGACAACCCGCGGGCGCACCACAACTTGGGGCAGGCGGAGTTCACGCGCGGGAACTTTGCGGTCGCCGCGGAGCATTTCCGCCAAGCCGAGCGCCGGCGGCCCGGCGACCCGGACACGCGCCATAACCTCGCCCTATGCGCCCTCCGCCTTGGCCGCGCGGAGGATGCCCGGGCGATGCTGGAGGAGAACCTCCAGCGGGCGCCGGCGCACCAGCCGTCCGCACTAGCCTTGGGCGAAGTCCGCGCCGAACTCGGCCGGCGGGCGCTCTCCGCCGGGCGCGCCACGGAGGCCCGGGAGCATTTTACGGCCGCCGCCGCGCTGCGCCCCCAGGATCCCCGGCCGCGGCACAACCTCGGCAACGTTTCCCTTGAGCTCGAGGCCATCGAGGCCGCGCTCGCCGCCTGGCGCGAGGCCCTCGCCGCGGATCCGACCTTTGGTGAATCGCGTCGCGCCCTCGCCTTCGTGCTGCTCCGCACCGGGCGGGCGGCGGAGGCGCTCCCCCACCTCGAGCGGCTGGCGCGCGAGGAACCCGGACGGGCGGACGTCCGCGCCGCGTTGACCGAGGCCCGCCAGTCCGTGGGCCGCTGAATCCCCTTCCCGTGTCCGACCTCGACCTGCTGCTCCGCACCACCTTCGGCTACTCGTCCTTCCGCCCGCTCCAGCGCGAGATCTGCGAGGCCGCGCTGGCCGGGAAGGACGTGTTCGCCCTGCTGCCCACCGGGGGCGGCAAGTCGCTGTGCTTCCAGCTGCCGGCGCTGGCGCGCGACGGCCTGACGGTGGTCGTCTCCCCCCTGATCGCGCTGATGAAGGACCAGGTCGACGCCCTCCAGGCGAGCGGCGTCGCCGCGACCTTTCTCAACTCGACGCTCGACGCGGAGAATGCGCGTTCGCGCCTGCGGGGCCTGCACCGCGGCGAGTTCCGCCTGCTGTACGCGGCCCCGGAGCGCCTGCTGCTGGAGGGCTGGGAGGAGAACCTGCGCCATTGGAACGTCACGGCGATCGCCATCGACGAGGCGCATTGCGTCTCCGAATGGGGCCACGACTTTCGGCCCGAATACCGGCAGCTGAGCCGGCTCCGGGCCGCCCTGCCTGAGGTACCGATGATGGCGCTGACCGCGACGGCCACGGGACGGGTACGGGAGGACATCGTCCGCCAGCTCGGGCTCCGGACTCCGGAGGTGTTCGTCGCCAGCTTCAACCGGCCGAACCTGACCTACCGGGTGCTGCCCAAGGACGAGCCGCTAAAGCAGGTGATCGCGTTCGTGCGGCAACGAGAGGGGGACAGTGGCATCATTTATTGCGCCAGCCGGGCCGCGACCGAGCGCGTGGCCGAGGCCCTAGCGGGCCGCGGGTTCGCCGCGCGGCCGTATCACGCCGGCCTCGATGCGGAGACCCGCGCCCGCCACCAGGAGGCATTCCTGCGCGACGAGACGCGGATCATCTGTGCCACCATCGCCTTCGGGATGGGGATCAACAAACCAAACGTCCGCTGGGTGATCCACCACGACCTGCCCAAGAACATCGAGGGGTATTACCAAGAGACCGGACGCGCCGGGCGGGACGGTTTGCCGGGTGATTGCTTGCTCCTGTTCAGCCCGGGCGACATCGCGAAACAGACGCACTTCCTGGACGAGATCACGGACGCGCAGGAGCAGCAGGTGGCGCGCACCCAGCTCCGCCAAATTGTGCATTTTGCGGAGAGCGCGGGGTGCCGCCGGGCGGAGCTGCTCGCTTACTTCGGGGAGACCTACCCGGAGCCGGCCTGCGGCGCCTGCGACAACTGCTTGGAGCCGCGCGAGACTTACGATGGCACGCTCGTGGCGCAGAAGTTCCTCTCGTGCGTCTACCGCATCGTCCGCCACAGCGGCTTCAGCGTCGGCCTGAACCACGTGATCGAGGTCCTCACCGGCGCCGGGACGGAGAAGATCCGGCGCTGGGGCCACGATCGCCTAACGACCTACGGGATCGGGGCCGAGCTGGACCGGACCCAATGGGCGGGCGTGGGCCGCGAGCTGCTGCGGTTAGGCCTGTTGCAGGTGGCGACGGGCGAGTTTGCCACGCTCGAGCTGACCGAGGCCGGGACGGAGGCGCTGCGGCAACGCACCCCGGTGACCCTGACCAAGCCCCTCGTCTTGCCGCAGGCGCGGCGGTCCGTGGCGCGTCGGGCGGGTGAGATCGAGTGCGACGAGATCCTGTTCGCGCGCCTGCGGGGCCTGCGGAAGCGGCTGGCGGACGAAAGGCGCGTGCCCGCCTATATCATTTTCGGGGATAACACGCTCCGGGCGATGGCCCGGCATTATCCGACGGAGGATGCGCAGCTGGAGGGCATCCCGGGGATCGGCGAGCGGAAGCGCGCGGAGTTCGGGGCGCTGTTCACCGCCGAGATCGCCGCCTACCTCGCGAACCACTCGCGCCAAGCCTTCAACGACTGAGCGGGCCGCCCGCCGGGTCGGCCAGCAGGCCCAGCCGCCGAAAATGCGCACCCCGGCCACTAGGCGGTTGACCTCCCCCGCATCGACGCCTTCCGCTGGAAGAGGTCCCTCCCCGCCCCGCCCCCCTCTCCTTTCCCATGCCGAAAACCACCGCCGACCTGAAGACGGTCAAGTCCAACACCCGTTCCCTCGTCGAGGGCGCACTCGCCGACACCGGCGGCCTCCTGCGCCTCGCCCCAGCCTGGGTGCCCCGCTCCTTCCTGCAGCCCGGCCTGCGCATCAAACTGCACCCCGACGACACCTACGCGTACGGCCTCAACCGCGGCGGCATCGACGAACGCTGGTTCGCCTCCACCACCCCCACCGCCAACGAGGGCCGCGCCTGGGACGAGGGCCTGAGCTGGTGCGTCGTCGGCAACAAGCGCTTCACCCTCCAACAGGCGGTCGCCGACACCGGCGCCATCCTGGTCGGCTCCGCGATCTGGAAGAAGTACAAGCGCTGGCCCGTCTACTCCAAGTTCTTCGACAATATGGGGCCGATCCCGCACCATATGCACCAGAGCGCCAAGCAGGCCAAGCTGGTCGGCCAGGAGGGCAAGCCGGAGTCCTATTACTTCCCGCCCCAGCACAACAACGTCGGCAACAACTTCCCCTACACCTTCATGGGCCTCGAGCCCGGCACCACCAAGGAGCAGGTGCGGCAGTGCATCCGGAACTGGAACAAGGGTGACAACGGCATCCTCGACCTCTCCAAGGCCTATCGCCTGAAGCCCGGCAGCGGCTGGCTCATCGACCCCTGCATCCTGCACGCGCCCGGTTCCCTCTGCACCTACGAACCCCAGTGGGGCTCCGACGTGTTCGGAATGTACCAGAACCTCGTCGAGGGCCGCGAGGTGCCGTGGTCCCTCCTCGTGAAGGACATGCCCAAGGCGAAGCACCAAGACGTGGACTTCATCGTGGACCAGCTCGACTGGGACAAGAACGTCGACCCGAACTTCAAGGACAACCACTACTTGGAGCCGGTGCCGGTCGCAGACACGCGCGCCGAGGGCTGGGTGGACCGCTGGATCGTCTACGGCCGCATCGACGGCGAGCAGCTGTTCACCGCGAAGGAACTCACGGTCGAGCCGGGCACCAAGTGCACCGTGAAGGATAACGGCGCCTACGGCCTGATCTGCGTGCAGGGCAGCGGCCGCATCAACGGCCAGCCGCTCAACTCGCCGAAGCTGATCCGCTTCACCGAACTGACTGAGGACGAGTACTTCTGCACCGAGGCCGGCGCGCAGGCCGGGGTCACGTTCGAGAACACCAGCACCACCGAACCCCTAGTGTGCCTCCGGTACTTCGGCCCCGAGGTCAACCCCGACGCCCCCGCGATGGGCGCCTATCGCAAAAACAAGTTCTAAGCCTGCAAGGAGCGAGGAGCGGGGAGCGAGGAGTGAGTAGCCGAACACGAGCTGCTCCCTTCTCCCTCCTCGCTTCTCGCTTCTAACTCCTCAGTCCTCCCTCCCCTTCGCTTCCCCGCTTTCCCATGTCCTCCAACAACTACCCGAAACTGCACAACGCCATGTGGCCCGGCCTAGTCGGCAAGGGCAGCCCCGGCGCGGAACCGTTCATCGAACTCGACACCATGCTCGACCTCACCGCCAAGGCGGAGGTCGGCGGGGTGAAGTTCGACGGCGTCGACCTCTTCCTCTATAATCCCCACACCGACATCGATATCTCCGATGACGGCATCAAGGCGCTCGCCGCCAAGATCAAAGCCAAGGGCCTCGCGGTCGGCTCGGTCGTCGCTCCGGTGTGGTTCGACGCCTCGGCTGGCGGCGACGAGAAGGCGCGCGCCAACTTCGTCAGCCACGTCCGCAAGGCTATCCGCATCGCGCGGCGGCTGCGCGAGCTCGGCGTGCGCCCCTACGGCATCGTCCGCATCGACAGCGCTACGGGCGTGACCGCGTGGGACAAGGACCCGAAGGGCTGCACCAAGCTGATCGCCCAGACGTTCCGCGAGGCGGGCAAGATCGCGAAGGGCGAGGGCGAGCGTCTGGCCGCCGAGGGTGAAATCTGCTGGGGCGGGATGCACTCGTGGAAGAACATGGTGAACCTCCTCGAGGCGGTCGACATGCCCAAGGTCGTCGGCTTCCAAGCCGATATGTCCCACACCCACCTGTACACGCTGGGCGCGAATGCCGAGAACCACCGCCTCGTGCCCAAGAAGTACCACTACGAGCCCGCCGAGTTCCACAAGGCGATGACCAAGCTCACCGACGCGCTGCGCCCGTGGACGATCGACTTCCACGTGGCCCAGAACGACGGCTCCGTCTTCGGCTCCGGCGACCACGAGAAGACCGGCAAGCACTGCCTCGCCACCGATCCGCGCGGCAAGCTCAACATCGTCCGCGACTCCGGTTACTGGCTCCGCGACAAGCAGGGCAAGGTAACCAAGAAGATGAAGCACATCTGCTGGGATGGCTGTATGTTCCCGAATGAAGTGCTGATGAAGCAGCAGACCTGGAACGACATCCTCGCCGCGATGATCGAGGTCCGGAACCAGCACGGCTGGGTCGGCTGAGACCAATGGCAAAGCGCCAAGACGCGAAGGCCTCGCCAAGAGACGCCAGGCGGAAACCGGCCCAGGTTTCCCTCCCGCGTCTCCTCGGAGACCTTCGCGCTTCTTGGCCTCTTCGCGCTTAATCCCCACCCTCAACCCGCCTTTCCCTATGGCCAAAAAACAACTCCGCGTCGGCCTCATCGGCTACAGCTTTATGGGGCGCGCCCACAGCAACGCGTTCCATCAGGTCAACCACTTCTTCCCCTCGAGCTACGAGATCGTGCCGCAGGCCGTCTGCGGGCGCGACGCGGCCAAGGTAAAGGAGTTCGCTGATCGCTGGGGCTACAAGTCCACCGAGACCGATTGGAAGAAGCTCATCGCCCGGGACGATATCGACGTCATCGACATCGCCACGCCCAACAACCTCCACGCCGAGCAGGCCATCGCCGCCGCCAAGGCGGGCAAGATGATCCTCTGCGAAAAGCCGCTCGCGATGAACGCGAAGCAAGCCGAGGTGATGGTGAAGGCCATCGAGAAGGCCAAGGTACCGAACATGGTCTGGTACAACTACCGCCGCTGCCCGGCAGTGGTGCTCGCCAAGAACATGATCGACGCCGGCAAGCTCGGCCGGGTGTTCCACTACCGCGCCAACTTCCTCCAGGACTGGACCATTAATCCCGAGCTGCCCCAAGGCGGCACCGGCCTCTGGCGCCTCGACGTCAACGTCGCCGGCTCCGGCGTGACGGGCGACCTCCTCGCTCACTGCGTCGACACCGCGCTGTGGCTCAACGGCGGCATCAAGGACGTCAGCGCGATGACCGAGACGTTCGTCAAGGAGCGGAAGCACAACCTGACCGGCAAGGTGCAGAAGGTCGGCATCGACGATGCCTGCCTCTTCCACTGCCACTTCAACAACGGCTCGCTCGGGCTCTTCGAGTCCACCCGCTACGCCCGCGGCCACAAGGCGCTCTACACGTTCGAGATCAACGGCGAACATATGAGCCTCAAGTGGGACCTGCACGACCTGCACCGGCTGCAGATCTTCGACCATTCGGACGAAGGTCCGGAGCGCGGCTGGAAGAGCATCCACGTCTCGGACGGCGATCACCCCTATTGCGGCAAGTGGTGGGTGCCTGGCCTGCAGCTCGGCTACGAACACAGCTTCATTCACGCGATGGTCGAGTTCGTCCAGGGCCTCGAGAGCGGCAAGGGCTGCACGCCCAACTTCCGCGACGGGCTGGCGACGGACTATGTCGTCGACGCCGTGCTCGCCTCCGCCAAGGCCCGCAAGTGGGTCAAGGTGAAGCAGGCTTGAACCCCTCCGCCGGTAGGGCGGCGGCGGCAACGGGCGACCACCCCGCGCCCGCCGTCCCGCCCTCCCGGCGGGCCCCCACGGGCCCGGGGCGGACCCGCTGTCCTGAAACCGCCCCCTCACGTTTCCCCACCCCTCCGATGCTGCTCCGCCTGCTTGCGCTCTCGTGTCTCCTGCCCGGCGTCGCCGCGGCCCTGACTTCCCTCACGTTTGAGCCCCCCGCCGGCGTCCCGGCCCAAGGCCGCCACGTGGTGTTCCTTTCCGGCGACGAGGAATACCGGGGCGAAGAGGCCCTGCCGATGCTCGCCAAGGTGCTGAGCCAGCGCCACGGCTTCCGCTGCACGGTCTTGTTCGCCCTCGATGCCGACGGCACCATCAACCCGGACAACCAGCGCTCGCTGGCCGATTCGGCGGCGCTCGACTCCGCCGACGCCCTCGTGCTGGCCCTGCGGTTCCGGCAATGGCCGGACGAGGCGATGGAACGCTTCGTGCGGGCCTTCCACCGCGGCGTGCCGCTGATCGCGCTGCGGACCTCGACGCACTCCTTCAACTTTCCCGCCACCTCCCGCTGGGCCGCCTATGGGTGGAACAGCAAGGCCCCTTGGCCCGGCGGCTTTGGCAAGCACGTGCTGGGAGAGACCTGGGTCACGCACTGGGGCAAGCACAAGGGCGAGGCCACCCGGACGGTCGTCGCCGACGGCGCGGCCGGCGATCCCCTCCTGCGCGGCGTCGGGCCGATCTTCGGGGATAGCGACGTCTATGAGGCCTATCCGCCCGCCGATGCCCGCCTACTCCTCCGTGGCCTTGTCCTCCGCGGGATGAACCCGGGCGATGCCCCGGCCGATCACCGCAAGCCCCGCGCGACCGACAAGCAGCCGCAAGGAGTGAATGACCCCGCGATGCCCGTCGCCTGGACCCGCCTGTTCCGCAACGAGGCCGGCACGACCAATCGCGTCTTCACCACCACCCTCGGCGCCGCGACCGACCTGCGCGATGAGAACCTGCGCCGGCTCGTAGTGAACGCCGTCTTCTGGGGCCTCAACCTCGAGGTACCCGCCGCAGCCAACGTCACGCCGGTCGACCCCTACGAACCGCGCGCCTACGGGTTCCGCGCGTTCCGGTATGGCCTCCGCCCAGCAGACTACGCGCTCGGCCGCACCGTGCCCCCAGGGGGCACCCCGCCCCCGCTGCCACCGAAAGCACCCGCCAAGAAGTGATTTTCCGCCTCCCCCCAACCTTACCCACGATGAAATCCCTCCGCCTCCTCACCGCCCTCGCTCTCGCCCCGTTCGCCGCCGCTGCGGCCGACGCCGGGTTCCAGCCGATCTTCAACGGCAAGGACCTCGCCGGCTGGGAGGGCAACCCCGACTTCTGGTCCGTCCGCGACGGTGCGATCACCGGCCAGACGACCACCGAGAAGACCACCAAGGGGAACACGTTCCTCGTCTGGAAGGCCGGTAAGCCCGCCAACTTCGAGCTCCGGACCCGCTTCCGCCTCACCGCCCAGAACGAAAAGAACCAGGCCAACTCTGGCATCCAATACCGGAGCAAGGTCCTCGATGCGGCGACCTTCGTCGTGGGCGGCTACCAGGCGGACATCGATTCTACCGGCAAGTACGCGGGAATGCTCTATGAGGAGCGCGGCCGTGGCATTTTGATGTCCCCCGGCCAGACCATCCGCGTCAGCGCCCCCGACGCCGCCGCCGTCGCCGCCGCGCAGGCCGACAAAAAGGCCAAGGGTAAGGCGAAGGCCAAGGTCGAGATCCTCGGCACCGCTACGAAGCCCGAGGAGATCCTCGCCGCCTACAAACTTGGGGAATGGAACGAGCTGCGCATCGTCGCGAACGGCCAGCGGCTCCAGCACTACCTCAACGGTAAGCTCGCCGCGGATGTCACCGACACCGACGCGACCGCGGGAGCCAAGGACGGCGTGATCGCGCTGCAACTGCACCAGGGTCCCCCGATGACCATTCAGTTCAAGGACGTGCAGCTTAAGACGCTGCCCTGATTCCCCGCCCCGCGCCGGCCGCCGCCCCCCGGCGGCCGGTTCATCGCTCGCCCGCCGGCCCGCCCTCGCCCAAGGCAGGCCCCCACCCCAGCCCAGTCTACCCCCATGCCCCTGCCCCGCCTCGTTCGTACCCGTGTCGCCTGCGCCGCCCTGCTTCCGGCCGCGCTGTCCGCGCAGAGCGCGCCTCCGGCCGCTCCCACCGCCCCCGCCTCCACCGTCAAGCTAGAGGAATTCGTAGTGACCGGCGTGTTCAACGCTACGGAGGCCAAGAAGGCCACGACCGCGATCACCGCCGTGGATATGGCCGTGATCGCCGACCAGGTGCCGATCAGCGCGGACGATATCCTGCTTAACGTCGCGGGGGTCTTCGTGAACTCGTCCCTCGGCGAGATCCGCGGGATGGTTTACTCGCGCGGCATTTCGGCTGACAGTAGCGACGGCGCGTCCGGCCAGTACTATGTTTCCATGCAGGAGGACGGCCTGCCGCTGACGAACGTCAATTTCGGCAACTACAACGCGAGCTACTTCAACCGCCCCGATGGCACGTTGCAGCGGGTCGAGGCGGTCCGCGGGGGCAGCGCCTCGATCACTTCCTCCAATTCCCCGGGCGGCGCCTTCAACTACATCAGCCGCGTCGGCTCCTCCACGTTCGGGGGCGAGCTGCGCACCCGCTACGGCCTCGAGGGCCGGGGCGCTCCGCATTTCCGCGTCGAGGGCGTGGTCGGCGGCCCGCTCGGCCGCAAGGGGTGGAATTACAGCTTTGGCGGTTTCTACCGCTACGCCGAGGGCCACCGCCCCCCGGACGGCTACCCAATGAACCACGGGTTCAACCTCCGCGGTAACCTCTACAAGGACTACGGCCGCGGCTCAGTGAAAATCTACGGCAAGTACCTCGACGACCGGAACCACTGGTACGAGTACCTGCTCGCCCGGGACCCCCAGAACCCGAAGCAGTACCCCGGCCTCAGCCGCTACAGCACCAACCTGTTCCCAAAGACAAAATTCCAGTATCCGCGCGAGTCCGACACGACCTTCGCCACCTTCGATTCCGCCGACGCGGTCCGCTCCCGCCAGCGTTACGGCGGCGTCGAATGGAAACACGACTTCGGCGGTGGCTGGTCCGTGAACCACAACGTCAAAGCCAGCCGCAGCTGGGCCGACTGGAACTCCAGTTCGGGCGTCACACCGCGGTCTCTCGATTGGCCGAATTTCTTCAGCACGATGGGCATTCAGTTCAGCGGCGGCGGCTCGGCCCTCAACGGCCGCGTCCCACCCGGGCTGTACCAGTTCTACGACCGCAAGACCGGTTCCGTCGTCGGCGAGGTCACGTCCAACGGCTCCTACACCGTCAACGCCAACGCGATGGTCCAGGCCGGCCAGGTAGTGCGCTTCGCCAACCTGCCGAACCAACAGATTCTGCCTAACGCGCTCTGGACGAACAACGGCCGCGTCGCCAACGAGCATATGGATGAGCTAATGGAGCGGCTCTCCATCACCAAGAAGCTGGGGTCGATGTCCTTCACCTTCGGTGGCTACTTCGGCTATTCGGACATCTCCGACCGCCAGTCGAGCGGCGGCCGCACCGCCTCGCCGTTGACCGAGCAGCCCCAGCCGCTCGGCATCCGCTGGATCCCGGCCACCGCCGCCACCGCCCCCGCCGGCACCCCAGCCGCCACCCTCGCGGGCGTCGCCGGCTGGAACGGTCGGACCGTGCAACTGACGAACCCCGAAGGCTTCACCGCGCTGGGCGTGGGCTACGTGCGCGACGAGGCTATCGCCCGACAATTGGCCTATTTCTTCGGCCATAAGTGGGATCTCACCGATCGCTGGGGCGTCGACTGGGGCTTCCGCGGGGAGAAGTTCCGCGTCGTCGGCTTCAACCAAGCGGGAGTCCAGAACCCGCGCGGCAACTGGGACCCGACCTATGGCGGCGCCGACGGCGACCCGTACACGATGTTCGACAACCGTTTCCAAGTGCCCAACGCGGCCGCGAAATGGTTCTTCGACAAGGACGTCCGCAGCTTCTCTTGGTCGGTCGCGACCAACTACGTGATCGATAACGAAAACTCGTTCTACGTCCGCTTTGCCGACGGCGAGAAAGCCCCCGATTACGGCTTCTTCCGGAACTACAATTCCGTCTTCCGCCTCAACAACCTGAAGCCGCGTCCGCAGACGGTCGAGCAATGGGAGGTCGGCTACCGCTGGAAGCGGAAGGACCTCACCTTGACCGTCACGCCCTTCTGGAGCCGCCTCGCCAACATCAATAACAACCCGCAGGCCACCGAGGCCGATGGCGCCACCCTGTATTACCCAGACCCGATCTACAACATGGTCACCTCCTACGGCATCGAGCTGGAGGGCGAATACCGCCTGACCGAACGCCTGCGCCTGCGCTCCGTCTTCACCACCCAGAAGTCCACCAACACCATCTGGAAGGTGTTCGTGGCCGGCGTGAACGGACGCGACGATGACAGCTACCTCGATTTTTCGGGTAAGCCGGCCGACAACAATCCGGACTTCATCCTGAACACGACGCTGGATTACCGGACGCGCGACTGGTTCGCGAACGTCTCCTGGCGCCATATGGGCGAGCGCGCCGGCAACATCGCCAACGTGATCACCCTGCCCCGTTTCAATCAATTCAACCTCACCGTCGGCTACACGATCTCGCGGACCCGCGCGGTGAACCTGAACATCAACAACGTCCTCGACAGCGAGGGCGTGATGACCTGGCGCGGTTGGGGCGTAAACCCCGGCGACCGCCAGAGCTACACCGCCCTCCCCGCCACCGGCCGCGACACGATGCTCCAGTACGTGCCCGTCCAGCCCCGCGCCTTCTTCCTTACCTACACCCAGAAATTCTGACGTCACCGCGGCCCCGCCGCGATCGTCTCGACCCCTTCCTCCCCTTCCATGCGCCTGCTGCCCGTCCTCCTCGCCCTGACCGCCGCCGCCCTGCCGGCCGCGGAGCAGAAGAAAGCCAATCCGATCCGCCCCAACCCGGCCGAGCTGCCGCCGCCGGCGGATCCTGCGGCGATCAACGTTCCGCCCGGGTTCAAGGTAGAGATGCTCTACAGTGTCCCGCGCACGGACCAAGGCTCGTGGGTCTCGCTGACCCCTGACCCCAAGGGCCGCCTCCTCGCGTCCGACCAATACGGCGGCATCTACCGGATCACCCTCCCGCCCCTCGGCACCAGCACGGGCCTGCAGGTCGAGAAGCTGGACATCGACCTGAACCGGGTGGCCGTGGCCGCCCCGCCGACTGAGGAGCCGCGCAAGGGTAAGAATGAGAAGGCTAAGACCGAGAAGGCGGGGCCCGTCGAACGCCTGGAGGTGGGCGCCCACGGCCTGCTCCACGCCTTCGGCAGCCTCTATGTGATGGTCAACGAGAACCGCGCCCGCGCCGGGCTCTGGCGCCTGCGCGACACCAACGGCGATGACCAATATGACGAGGTCAAGTACCTCCGCCCGCTCAAGGGCACCGGCGAGCACGGCACCCATTCGCTCGTCCTCTCCCCGGATGGCCAGACCATCACGGCGTCGTTCGGCAACTTTACCGATCTGCCTGCCACGGTGGAGAAAACCCGCCCGACCGCCTGGGACGAAGATCACCTCCTGCCCCGGATGTGGGACGCCCGCGGCCACGCCCGCGGCCGGATGGCCCCCGGGTCGCACATCGTACGCTTCGATCCCGAAGGGAAGGTCTACGAGCTCTTCTCGATCGGCTTCCGCAACCAGTTCGACATCGCCTACGATCAGAACGGGGAACTGTTTACCTTCGATTCCGATATGGAGTGGGACCAGGGCACCCCGTGGTATATGCCCACCCGCATCAACCACGCCGTAAGCGGCGGCGACTTCGGCTGGCGCAGCGGTGCCGGCCGCTGGCCCGAATATTACGCCGATAGCCTCGGCACCGTCGTCGATATCGGTCCGGGTAGCCCCACCGGCGTCGCCTTCGGCACCGGCGCGAAGTTCCCCGCCAAGTACCAGCGGGCCTTTTTCGCCGCCGACTGGACCTACGGCACGCTCTACGCGATCCACCTCAAGCCCGAGGGCGCCGGCTTCCGCGGCGAACGCACGGAGTTCATCACCGGTAAACCCCTCCCGCTCACCGACGTGATCATCCACCCCAGCGACGGTGCGATGTACTTCGCGGTCGGCGGCCGCCGCACCCAGTCCGCCCTCTACCGCGTGACCTACACCGGGACGGAGAGCACTGCCCCGGTCGGCGCTCTGCCGCCCACCCCGGAGGCCAAGGCGCGCCGGGCCCTCGAGGAATTCCACCGGGAAGGCGCCCCGGCCGCCGCAATCGACGCCGCCTGGCCGCACCTCGCCAGCCGCGACCGCAACCTGCGCTTCGCCGCCCGCGTCGCCCTCGAACGCCAGCCGTCCGCCCGCTGGTCCGAGCGCGCCCTCGCCGAACTCCAACCGCAGGCCCTGATCGAGGCGATGATCGGCCTCGCCCGCACCGGCGACAAGGCGCTGCAGCCGCGGCTGATCGCGGCCCTCGGTCGACTCGACCTCCGCACCGTCGAGCCCAGCCTCCGCCTGCCGCTGCTGCGCGCGTGGCAACTGGTCTTTGCCCGGATGGGCAAACCCTCGGCCGAGGTCGGCGCGACCGTAGCCGCCAAGCTGGAGCCGCACTTCCCGCACGCCGACCCCTTGGTCAACCGCGAGTTGCTGCCCTTGCTGGTGTTCCTCGACTCCCGCCAGGCAGTGGCCAAGGCGGTCCCGCTGCTCAGCGTCTCGGAGCCGGCGACCGTCACCGGCGAGGAGATCGGCGGCGCGGCCCTGATCGCCCGCAACGACCGCTATGCGGCCGCCGTCACCGGGGTGAAGGCGACCCGCCCGGACCGTCAGCAGATCGCGCTCGCCTACACCCTGCGCCACGCCACCGCCGGCTGGACCCCGCGCCTGCGCACGGAGTTCTTCTCCTGGTTCCCGCGCACCGCCACTTGGAAGGGCGGCAACAGCTTCAGCGGCTTCATCCAGAACATCCGCACTGAGTCCCTCGCCAATGTTCCCGACAAGGCCGAGCGGGCCGCCCTCGACACGCTGTCGCAGCCGCCGCCGCCTTCCTTTGCCGCCCCCTCCGTGCTCCCCCAGGGCCCGGGGCGCCCCTACACCCTCGCCGAAGCCACCGGGCTGATGCCCGCCAAGCTCTCCGGTCGCGACTTCGCCCGCGGCAAGGCGATGTACACCGCCACCGCCTGCATCCTCTGCCACCGCTTCGGGGACGAGGGCGGCAGCGGCGTCGGCCCCGACCTCACCGGCGCCGGCGGCCGCTACTCGGTGCGCGACCTCCTCGAGAACATCCTCGAACCCTCCAAGGTCATCAGCGACCAGTTCGGCGCCGAGCAGATCGAGCGCCGCGGCGCCGACCCCTTGGTCGGCCGCGTCGTGGGCGAGGAGAACGGGGAACTGCTGGTGATGGCCAACCCCTTTATGCCCGACGAAAAGGTGCGGGTGAAGGCGACCGACATCACCGCCCGCCGCCCCTATGGGACCTCGCTGATGCCCGCTGGCCTGATCAACAGCCTTAATCCCGAGGAGATCCAAGACCTGCTGGCTTACCTGCTGAGCGGCGGGAACCCGCAGGATCCGATGTTCAAGCGTTGAGCCTCCTCACGGCCGCCCGCCCCTCCGGGGCGCGGCGGCTGGTGCGAATGCCGGGAGTCGAACCCGGATCAATGGCTTCGGAGGCCACTACACTATCCATTGTGCTACATTCGCAGGGCCGAAGCTCGGCGATGAAGCGCGGCGCGCCGCCCACCGTCAAGCAACGAAACGGCCCGCCGCGCGGTTCCCTCTCAACTGCGTCGTTGCCTCGGCCGGCGCCGGCCCGCAGCCTCGCCCCCAATGTCCGCCGAGTCTCCCGCCTCCGGGGCCCCCGCCGCACCCACCGACTTCATCCGCGACCTCGTCGCCGCTGACGTCGCGGCCGGCCGGCACGCCCGGATCATCACCCGCTTTCCCCCGGAACCCAACGGCTACCTCCACATCGGCCACGCCAAGTCGATCTGCCTGAACTTTGGCATCGCCCGCGAACACAGCGGGGTCTGCCACCTGCGTTTCGACGATACCAACCCGGCCAAGGAGGACATCGAGTACGTCGAATCGATTTCCCGCGACGTGCAGTGGCTTATCGCCGGCTGGGCCGACCACTGCCTCGGCCTGAAGCCCCGCGGCGCCACCCCGGCCGCCACCCCCAGCTCCGGCGCACCCGACTACCATCTCACAGCCGCCCCCGCGGGCGCGGGTGAACGCGAGGCCTTCTTCGCCAGCGATTACTTCGACGCCCTCCACGCCTACGCCGTCGAACTGATCCGCCGCGGCAAGGCCTACGTCTGCGACCTCTCCCCCGAGGAGACCGACGCCTACCGGGGCTCCCCCGACCAGCCCGGCCGCGACTCGCCCTACCGCGAACGCAGCGTGGCGGAAAACCTCGACCTCTTCGCCCGGATGCGCGCCGGAGAGTTTCCCAACGGCGCCCGCAGCCTCCGCGCCCGCATCGATATGGCGTCGCCCAACGTGTGGCTGCGCGACCCCCTGCTCTACCGGATCCGCCACACCGCCCACCACCACGCCGGCGACCGCTGGTGCATTTATCCGCTCTACGATTTCGCCCACTGCCTGAGCGATTACATCGAGGGCATCACGCACAGCATCTGCACCCTTGAGTTCGAGGTGCACCGCCCGCTCTACGATTGGATCCTCCAGAGCCTCGACCTACCCCGCCCCCTTCCGCACCAGTACGAGTTCGCTAAGCTGAACATCAGCTACTTTGTCTTCAGCAAACGCCGGCTGCTGCAGCTCGTGGAGGACAAGCTTGTCGCCGGCTGGGATGACCCCCGGATGCCCACGCTCTCCGGCGCCCGCCGCCGCGGCATCCCCGCCGCCGCCATCCGCCGCCTCGCCAACCTCGTCGGGGTTACGAAATACGACAGCCTCACCGACATCGCCCTCTTCGAACACGCGATCCGCGAGGAGCTCAACCCGCTCGCCCTCCGGCGCCTCGCCGTCCTGCGCCCCCTGAAGATCGTCCTCACCAACCTCGCCCCCGGTGAGGAAATCCCCTGCACCGCCACGAACAACCCGCAGGACCCGGAGCCCACGACCCGCCCCCTCGCTCTCACCCGCGAACTGTTCATCGAGGCCGAGGACTTCGCCGAGGTCCCGCCACCCAAGTTCTTCCGCCTCAAGCCCGGCGGCGAGGTCCGCCTCAAGTACGCCTGCATCATCAGCTGCCAAGAGGTGGTCAAGGACGCCGCCGGCCAGGTGACCGAGCTCCGCTGCACCGCCGACCTCACCACCCGTTCCGGCCACCCCAACGCCGACCGCAAGGTCAAGGGCACGCTCCACTGGGTCAGCGCCACCCACGGCGTGCCCACCGAAGTCCGCCTGTACGACCGGCTCTTCACCGTCCCCGAGCCCGCCGCCAGCGCGGACTTCCGGGAACACCTGAACCCACGTTCGCTCGAGACGATCACCGCGGTGGTCGAACCCGCCCTCGCCGCGGCCCAGCCCGGCGATTGCTTCCAATTCGAACGCCTCGGCTACTTCGTGTCTGACTCCCGCGACAGCGCCCCCGGGCGCCCCGTGTTCAACCGCACCGTCACCCTCAAGGATGCGTGGACGGCCAAGGGGCCGGCCCGCGCCTAAAACCCGCCTCCCCGCGATGAACGTCGGTTTTCTCCTCTTCCCGAAGCTCACCCAGCTGGATCTCACGGGCCCCTACGAGGTGCTCGCCCGCGCCCCCGGCGCCAAGCTCCACCTAATCTGGAAGTACCCGGACCCGGTCGAGAGCGACCGCGGCCTCCAGCTCACGCCGACCACCACGTTCACCGATTGCCCGCAGCTGGACATCCTGTGCGTGCCCGGCGGACCGGGGCAGGTCGACCTGATGGACGATCAGGAGACCCTCGACTTCCTCCGCCGCCAGGCCGAGGGCGCCAAGTGGATCACCTCCGTCTGCACCGGCTCGCTGCTCCTCGGCGCCGCCGGGCTGCTGCAGGGCTACCGCGCCACCTCACACTGGGCCTCGCGCGACCAACTCAGCCTATTCGGCGCGGTGCCGGAGGATTCCCGCGTGGTCCTCGACCGGAACCGGCTCACCGGCGCTGGGGTCACCGCCGGCCTCGATTTCGCCTTCCAACTGGTCGGGGCGGCCTGCGACGAGCGCACCGCCCAAGGGATCCAGCTGGCCTTGGAGTACGAGCCCCAGCCCCCCGCCTGGGCCGGCACCCCGCACCACGCCCCGGCGGATGTGCTCGAGGAGGCCAAGCTGAAGATGGCCGCGTTTATGGAAAAGCGCCTCGCCGCCAGCAAACGCGCCGCCGCCCGCCTCACCCCTCCCGCCGAGGGCGCGGCCGCTGAACCCTGGCTCACCTGAGCGAACGGCAATGCAGCAATCGATCGTCACCCTCGATATGGAGGGCGTCCTCACGCCCGAGATCTGGATCGCCGTGGCCGAAGCCACCGGTATCCCCGCCCTTCGCCGCACCACCCGCGACGAGCCGGACTACGACAAGCTAATGGGCGAACGCATCGCCATCTTGGATCGCCACGGCATCACCTTGCCGCGCATCCAAGAGGTCATCGCCGGACTGCCCCTGCTGCCTGGAGCCGCCGACTTTCTCACGGCCCTCCGCGGCCAAACGCAGGTCATCATCCTCTCCGATACATTCGAGCAGTTCGCCCAGCCGTTCCTGCGTCAGATGGGCTGGCCCACGATCTGGTGCCACCGGCTAGTGGTGGAAAACGACCGCATCGCCGGCTACCGGCTGCGCCTCCCCGACCAGAAGCGCCGCGCCGTCGCCGCCCTCCAGTCGCTCAACTACCGGGTGATCGCCGCCGGGGATTCGTATAACGATACCACGATGCTCGGCCAAGCCGACCACGGGTTCCTCTTCCACGCTCCGGAGAACGTCGTGCGCGAGTTCCCCCGCTTCCCCGCGCTCAACACCTATCCGGACCTGCTCGCGCGGATCACGGCCTGCCTCTGAACCAACGTTGGCCGGCGCCGCCCGCGGGGGCGCGCCGGATCACAACGCGGCCCGCAGGCGCTCTAAGCGGGCGCGAACGCGTTCGCGGCTCAGGACTCGCATCATCCCGGTCAGACTGGGGCCCACATTGGAGCCCGAGACCGCCAGCCGCACGACGGCCTGGTAGTCGCCAAAGGCTAGGCCGCCCCGCGCAGCGAGGGCCTTGATGCCCTCCTCGAGCGCCAAGTCGGTGCCGAAGTCGAGCCCCGGCAGGGCCGCGAGGACCTCGTCCAACCGCGCGCGCGGGTCGCCCTTGGCCAGCACCTTCTCGCGCACCTTGGCATCAATTGGGAACTCCTCGGAGAAGAAGTGCGCCGCGTAGGCCGGCAGTTCCTCCAAACCCTTGAGCTTCGGCTGGCAGAGCAACGCCACATCGCGGAAGTACCCCGCCTCCGCGGCCAACCCGGCCGCGCCCGCGGCGCCCGCCCGCGTGTGTTGCTCCCGCGCCCGCGCCACGAACGCGTCCGCCGGCAGCTCAAGGAGGTAAGTCTGGTTCATATGCGCCAGCTTCCGATCATCGAAGCGCGCGTTGCTCTGGTTCACCCCCGGCAGGTCGAACAACCGCACGATCTCGGCCAGCGGCAGCTTCTCGCGGTCGTCGCCCGGGTTCCAACCGAGCAGGCAGAGAAAGTTCACTAGGGCCTCCGGCAGGTAGCCGCGGCGCTGGTACTCCTCAATGAGCGCACCTTGGTCTCGCTTCGACATCTTGCCCGGGCCGTTCTGCTTCAGAATGAGCGGAATGTGGGCGAACACCGGCGGCGGCACACCAAACCCCTCATACAGCCGCACGTGCTTGCTCGTGTTCGAAAGGTGGTCCTCGCCGCGGATCACGTGGGTGACCCGCATCGCGATGTCGTCGACCACGTTCACGAGGTGAAAGACCGGGTTGCCATCCGAACGCACGATCACGAAATCCTCGTCCTCCACTCGCTCCACCCGGCCGCGGATCCGGTCGTCGATCACCACCGGCGGCGCCGCCACCTTGGTCACGGTCTTGCCGCGGTGCTCATCAAACACCTCGCGCCGCTCGCCCTCCAAGCGGAACCACACGGCGCCGTCCTTCTCATAGGCCCGCCCCAGATCACGCAGGCGATTGACGTGCTCGCGGTAGATCTCCGTCCGCTCGCTCTGCCGGTACGGACCGCAATCCCCGCCACCGCTGGCCCCGAAGCGCGGACCCTCGTCCCAGTTCAAACCCAGCCACGTCATGCTCTCGTAGATCAACTGCAGGTACTGGTCGCTATTGCGCTCCTTGTCCGTGTCCTCGATGCGCAGGATGAAGGTCCCGCCGGTGTGGCGGGCGTAAAGCCAGTTGAACAAGGCCATGCGGGCGCTCCCGATATGGAAGAAACCGGTCGGACTGGGCGCAAAGCGAACGCGGACGGGAGGCATAAGATCGAGGAAGGCCGGCGCCGGGAAAGGGCGAACGGCCCCCGCATTCCCCGCCACCCCCGGCCGGGGCTCAATGCCGAAATCGCCGGAATTTCACTTGTCGCTGCCACCGGATTGGGGAACTCGTGTCAGGTTACCGATGAAGCCGCTCAAGCTCGTCCTCTTTCTCCTTGGTGCCGGACTCCTGCTCGCCGCCGGACTCGTCGCCCTCGCTCTGCTCCCCTCCGTCCAAACCTGGGCGGCCCGCCGGGCCTTGGAGGGCTCGCCCCTCGCGGTCGAACGCGTCGCCGCCGGTCTGGGCGCGGCGCGCCTGGAGGGAGTCACCTTCCGCCAACCCGGCCTCGTTGTCCGGGTCGGCTCCGTGGAGACCCACCATTCGCTCACCGCTTGGCTGAGCTCCCGCCGGCTGGACGTGGCAGAGGTCACGATCCGGGACGTGGTGGTAGAGCGAACTCCCGTCCCCGCGGACGCCGCCGCTCCCGCCAGCGCACCTTCCCCGGCGGCTCCGGCCACCAGTGCCGCCCCCAAGCCTCCCGCCAGCGGGGCCGCCGCGGCCCAGGAAGCCTTCGCGGGCCTCCTGGCGCCGGCGCGCCTGCCGGTCGATCTCCACCTTGGCCGCCTGAGCGCGGCGGGACGGGCAAGCCTCGGGGGCGGCCAGACCGCCACTTTCGACGTCAAAGGCTCAAACCTTGCCCCCGGCCGTGCCGGACAGCTCGAGTGGACCCTAGATTTCGCGGACGCCACCCCCGCGGCCGCCCTCCGGGGCCTGCGAGCCACCGGGAAAGCCACCCTGACGCTCGCCGCCGACCGGGCGCTGACCGCGGTGGTGCTGGAAACCACCGTCGCCGCCATCGGTCCGGCGCTGCCGCCGGATCAAGTCACGCTCAACGCACAGGCGGACCGAGATCCGCAAGGCAAGGAGTCTTACACGCTCCATCTTGGTCTCATCCGCGGCGGACAAGCCGAAACCCTCCTGCAGGCCAAGGGCGGCTTCGCTCCCAACCAGGCGGAACTCAGCGGGACCTGGGACGTGGCCCTGCGCAGCGAGCAACTGGCGGCCCTGCTCGCCGGCTTCGGCTTGCCCGAGGTCGCCGCCACCGGCGAAGGCAAGTTCTCGGTGCGCCCGGACGGGACGGCGGGCGCCACCACCGGGCGACTCCAAGCTACGGTCTCGCGGCTCGGCCAAGTCTCCCCCACCCTCGCCGCCATCGGCTCCATCCAGCTGGCCGCCAGCTTCGATGTGGCCCTTCAAGACCACGCGGCGCAGCTGAAGGCGTTTGACGTGGAGATCAGCGAGGCCAGCGGGCGCCGCTTCGCCCGCCTGCAACTCACCCAACCCGCGACCTACCGCCTCGCGGAGCGCCAGCTCTCCCTCGCCAACCCTCAGGCCGAGGCCGCCCGGCTAATGCTGGACGCCGTGCCGCTCGCCTGGGCCCAGCCGCTGGTTCAGCCGCTCCAGATCGCGCAAGGCACCCTCTCCCTGGAACTCGCCGCCGTCGCCGAACCCGATGGCAGCCGCATCCGCCTCCAGAGCCCCGCCCCTCTCGTGCTCCAGAACCTCGTGCTCCGCGAGGCCAGCGGCCGCCCGCTGGTCGAGGGTCTCACCGTTTCCGCGCGCCCCGCGATCGACTATACCCGTGAGCAACTGCGGGCCGCACTGACCGAATTCAGCGCCCGCCTGCCCGCCGGCGACACGGTGCAGGGGGAATTCCGGACGGAAACGCGCCCCCTGACCGGCAAGCCCGCGACCACCTTCCAAGCCACCCTCGACGCCAAGGTAGCGGCCCTAGTGCGCCCGTTCCTCGCCTTCGATCCGGGGGCGCTTGCGGCCAAGGTGACCCTCGAGGGCCGCCACGAGGGGAACGAGCTCACGTTGACCCGCGCGGAAGCCAGCGTGAAGCGAGCCGCGGGCGCCACCCTGGCCCAGCTCGCGCTGCTGCAACCCGTCCGCGGCGATCTCCGCGCCAGCACCTTCGCCGCGGAAAACGCCGCCAACCCCGCCGTGCGCGTCGAACTGGGCGAGATTCCCCTCGCCTGGGCCGGAGCCTATATCCCCGCCAGCCAGCTCACCGGCAACCTGAGCGGCGCCGCCTTTACCTTGGCCTGGGCCGCCGATGGGGCCGCGACCCTGCACACGACCACTCCAGTCAGCCTTCGCGGGGTTAGCCTCGCCCTCGGTGGGCAGCCGCAGGTGAGCAACCTCGACCTCAGCCTAGACGCCACCGCCACCCGCCGCGGACAAACGCTCGGGTTCACCGTCCGCCGGCTCGAGGCGCGCCAAGGCGAGGAAGCGCTGCTATTGGTCGAAGCAGAGGGGGAACTCACCCCAGGTCCCAAACCGGCGGGCAAGGTCAAGGGATCCGTGCAGGCCGAGGCGCTCCTCTTCCGCCAGCCGGCCCTCGCCGCCCTCGTGCCGGTCGCGCAGGGCCGCCTCCGCACCACCTTCGAGACCACCTTCAAGGTCGGCGACGCCCTTGCGGCCAAGCTCTCCCTGACCACGAAAGGCCTCGGCGTCCGCGGCCAACCCGCCCTCGGCGATGCTGAACTCTCCCTGACCGCGCAGGCCAAGGCGGACGGCTCGGCCACCTTCGCGCTGCCGCTCACCGTCACCGCTGCCGGCCGCAAGTCCGACCTCACGCTGGAGGGCTCCGTCAGTGCGGCCGCCAAGGATCAGCCCCGCACCTTCAACCTCCGGGCGACGAGCACTAATCTGGTGATCGATGACCTGCAGGCCTTCGCCGCCCTCGCACCCGCCTCGGCCCCCGGTGCCTCCGCTCCCACCGCCGCGCCGGCCCCGACCAATCGCCCATCGACCTCGGCCTCCTCCGGCCCCCGGACCTCGCCCCAGCCTCCGGCCAAGTCCTCCGCGACGGCTGCCACCCCCGACCGAGCCCCACCCTGGCGCGGCCTGCAGGGACGGGTGGAGGTCGACCTGAAGCGGGTCCTCTACGGCCGCGACTACACGGGCCGGGGACTCCGCGGGACCGCCACCGTCACCCCCTCCCGCTTCGCGCTGGATTCGTTACAGGGGAGTTTCCGGGACCAGCCGTTCAATCTGGGCGCCGCCCTCACCTTCACCCCCGGGCAGGCGCAACCCTACGCCCTGACGGGCCAAGTCGACATCTCCGGGCTCGCCGTCGGCGAGGTGCTCCGGGCCGCCAATCCCGGGGAAAAGCCGTTGCTGGAAAGCACCGTGAAGGTCGCCGCCAAGCTCTCCGGCCGCGGCGCGACCGTCCCCGACACCGTGGCGCGCGCCTTCGGCCAGTTCGAGGTCACCGGCGGCCCGGGCGTCCTGCGCGCCCTCGGCAAGAAGGGCCAGACGGTGGGTGCCGCCTCCGCGTTACTCGGGGTGGCGGGCGCCCTGACTGGGTCCGGCAACACACTCGCGCTCGGCCAACTCGGCCGCGAATTGGAGGAAATGCAGTTCGATCGCTTCACCCTCAAGGTGGAGCGGGACGCCGCGCTGAACTTCCGCGCGACCACCATCGAGTTCCTTTCGCCCTCCAAGCGCCTCACCGGCCGCGGCGCGATGACCTACCGCGAGGGCGCACCCTTCGACACATGGCCGCTCGAGCTGGAATTCCGCCTCGCCGGCAAGGACTTTATGGCCCGCCTGCTGAACGAAGCGCGGGTGCTCTCCGGCCAGCAGGATGACCAGGGTTACTACCCGATGGCCGTGCCCTTCACGGTGAACGGCACCCTCGCCAGCGTGAACAACTCGCTCTGGAAGGTACTCGCCGGCTCTGCCGCCCGCGCCGGGCTCGAGGGCCTGCTCGGCCGTTAGGCGTCCCGCGCCACGGTCGCGGCCGCTAGGCATTGCATCCACCGGGCGTCCTCGCCGGGGTGCCCCGCGCCCCGCAGCCCCGCGGCGATCGCGTCTCCCGACGGCTCCTCCACCGCGTGCCGCGGATCGCCCGGCCACTCGGGCCGCACGCGCCGCACCAGCGCCCAACACGCCCACGCGCGCCAACGGCGCTGCTCGCGCCGGGGCTCGTTCATCCGGTCCGCGTAATGCTGGAAATGCACCCGCGGGTTGCCGATGAAGACTCCCGGCGGCACCCGCCCGACCATCCAGGCCGTCGCCGCGTACGGGAGCGGATAGTCCCGCAACACGGACTCATCCCCCCGCAACTCCGCGCCGAACGCCCGGTCCAGGCACAGCAACGCCCGCGCGGCGAAGCCGCGTTCCCATAGGAATTGGCCGTACTCAAGGCAGTCCCGGTAAAACTCCTCCCCTCGCCCAGCTTCCCGGTGCCGGTGCAGGCTCCGCCAATCCAAGTCCAGCCGCGCGGCGGGCAACTGGGGACACGAAGGCAGCGCGGGAACCATCCCTGCCCAGTTGGTCCCCGTGCGCCCCGGCGTCAATCCCGCCGGGACCGCCGCCGAGGGTTTGGCTTGGCGCCCGCCCGTGTTTCCCCGAAAACGCCGGCGCTGAACGCTCCGCCCACCGCTCCCGCCACCCCGCCCCCGCCGCCCCTAGTGCACGAGGTCTCCGGCTGGCGGCGCGCGCTCCTTTGGCCCGCTGGGCTCTTGCTCCGCCTCTGGGGCCGCTCGCTGCGCTTCGAGGTCACCCCGGAGGACTTGGCCCGCTACACCAAGCGCGACGAACCGGTCGCCATCGTGCTCTGGCACAACCGGCTCTTCCTCGCCGCCGAAATCGTCCGCCGCTTCCGCACCGGCCGGCCCGCCTACGCCCTCGTCAGCGCCAGCCAGGACGGGGCCTGGCTCACCGCGTTCTTCCACCTCGCCGGCCTCCGCACGGTCCGCGGCTCCAGTAGCCGGCTCGGCCGTGAGGCGGCCACCGCCTTGGTTGATACGCTCCGCGCAGGCCACGATGTCGGCATCACGCCCGACGGCCCCCGCGGCCCCGTCTATGAGTTCAAGCCGGGCGCCCTCATCGTGGCGCGCCGCACCCACGCCCCGCTCCTGTTAGTCGGAGCCGAATTTTCCGCGGCGTGGCGCCTCGGCAGCTGGGACCGCTTCTGCGTGCCGCGCCCGTTCTCCCGGGTGCGCATGCGCTGCACGATCATCCCGGCGGCTGACTTGGCCGACCGAGACGAGGCGCTGCTCCAAGTCCGGGCCCGCCTGCTCGCGCTGAACCCAGATCCGGCGGACTGAACGGCCAGAGCTAGGGGAACACCGGCGTGAGGTTCACCACGCCGCCGCTCGCCACCGTGTAATCGGGGCCGCTGTTCCAGGTCAGGTCGTTGACCAGCACCTTGAAGGTGAAGCCGCGGGCGGACTCCCCGAGATTCAGCCGCCACAAGTCCGCGGCGATGCACTCCATCGGCACACCCCGGTCCCAGCTCAGCCCCGGTCCCTCCCCGCGCAGGTGCAGGGCGTTACCGAAACCGATGTTAATGCGCGCGGTAATGGTGGTGACTACCGGCCGCCGCGCCGCCGCCGGCACGGGGGCGGGGATCGCCGGGGCGACCGCTGGGCGGGCCGGCGACAGCGCCAGCGGGGCGGCCGGGATCGGGACGGCGACCGACTTGGCGGGAGCAGGCACGGCCCCTGGGGCGGGCTGCGCGGCGGGTACCTTGCGCTTGGCGGGCGGCTTCGCCGGCGCCTTAGCCGGGGGCTTGGCGCGGGCCTTGGCGGCCGCGGCTGGCGCGGGCACGGGTTTCGTCGCTGGGGCGGGCGACACCTTCGACTTGACGATGGTTTTCTTCATGGTGTCGGGAAACGTTCCCCTGCCGGAATGGCCGAGGAACCCCCTAGACGTAGCAAAACTAGGGCCAACTGCCAGACCACTTTTGGCCCGTCACCCCGACGTTACGCGCCTCCCGCCCCCGCCCGGACGCTACCCCGCCGGCCCAGCCGGCGGGGGGCCAGCAGGTTCAAAGGCCGCGGCAAACCACGTCCACCGCTTCCTCAAACACGGCGACCGACTCGCGCAGGCAATCCTCGTCGATGCTCAGCGGGGGCGAGATCTTCACGCACTCGCCACCCACGCCCACCGGCGCGAACATCAGCAGCCCGCGATGCATGCAGGCCACGTTAATCCGCGTCGCGAGGTCCGGGTCCGGCGTACGCGTGCCCGGCTTAACCACCTGAATGCCCGCTACCAAGCCCTGTCCCGTGCAGCAGCCCAGCACCGCCGGATACTTGCGCTGGATGCGGTGCAGCTCCGGGTTGAACCACGCGCCCAACCGAGCGGCCCGCTCGACCAACCGCTCGTCCTCAATCACCTGCAGGTTGGCGATCGCCGCCGTCACCGCCAACGGCGAGGCCGAATGGGTCGAGGTCATCGAACCCGGCGCATAGAGGTCCATGATGTCGCGGCGCCCAATCACCGCCGCCAAGGGCAGCGAGGAGGAAATTCCCTTGCCGCAGGCAATGAGGTCCGGGGTTACGCCGTAGTGCTCAAAGCAGAACATTTTACCGGTACGGCCGAAGCCCGCCTGCACCTCGTCCATCACCAGGACGATGTCGTGCTGGCGGCACCAGGCCTCGAGCTTGCGCGCGTACTCCACGGGCAGGAAATCCGGCCCGACGCCTTGGTAGCTCTCGGTCATCACGCCCGCGATCCGATCCGGCGTCACCCCGCGCTGCGCCAAGCTGGAGAGGAACAGATCGAAGGAGGTGTCCGGGTTCTTGTAACCATCCGGAAACGGCACCTGAACGAACTGCGGGCAACAGGAGCCGAGCCAACGCTTGCCCTTGGCCATTCCGCCCGCCAGTTGGGCGCCCATCGTGCGCCCGTGGAAGGCGTTCTGGAAGGTGACCATGATCGACTTCGCCGGGCCGTGCTTCTCCAGCGCATACGTCTTGGCCAGCTTGATACAGTTCTCGGTCGCCTCGCTGCCCGTCGAAAGCAGGAA
>CAIOTK010000499.1 GCA_903861185.1 uncultured Opitutia bacterium
ATCCCACCACCTCCCCCTCCCCGTGCCCCCCAGAACCCCACTCGCCTCTCCGTCCAGCGCAGCCCGCCCGACCGGGGCACGATGCCCCGGCTACATCGAGCCACAGAACGAGCCCCAACCCACCCCGTGGCCTCTATAGACGCCACGCAAAGCTCGTCCTCACCCTCAACCCCTTTGCGCCTCTTGTGGCCCTCTTTCGCCAAGGCTTCCGCCTTCGGCAAGCCTACGGCGGACAAGACAGAGGGCACGGCCATCCTCCGCCAGCCATCCGCTCGCGCCTTCCACCCGATTTCCGGGCCTCAACGCGGTCGCACCCACTCCCGCCACCCTGCACACCCTCTCCCGACGCTCCTCCCTTCGCCGTCCACCGCAACCTTGACACCCCCCGGCCCACTGAATTCCGTCCGCTCCACATTCCCCTCGATAGCTTCGGCGAAGAGGCGCAGGGCCGCCCCCACACGGGCGGCCCTTGTTTTTTGATCCCACGCGATGCGGACGATCGCCCCGTGGCATCAAGGCTTGCGCAGCGCCTAATCTTGTAAGAAATAATTGGTTGTTTTTCTTACACTTACTTTGTGCTTAAATCTCCTTCAAGCATCCAGCGGTCAGTTACTAGCCGGATTTATGGCAAGGGTCGCGGCTCGGTCTTTACGCCCAATCTATTTTTGGACTTGGGTACTCGCGGCGCGGTCGATCTCGCCCTGCACCGATTGACCGCCGCGGGCACCATTCGTCGCCTCGCCCGAGGACTCTACCACTATCCGGAAAGCCATCCCCTGCTGGGTGAAGTCGCCCCGTCGGTCGAGGCGGTGGCCAAGGCCCTGGCCGCCACGGAACAAGCCAAACTTCAAGCCTCCGGCGCCTATGCGGCCAATCTCCTGGGGCTATCCGACCAAGTTCCGGCCAAGGTCGTGTTCCTGACCAACGGTCGGGCCCGCAAGGTGAAGCTCGGCCAACTCACGATCGAACTCCGGCCCACGACTCCACGCAAAGTGTCCGCCGCGGGCCGCACCAGCGGCCTCGTGTTGGCCGCACTGCGGTATCTGGGCCGGAATCACCTCACCACGGAACGAATCGCCTCTCTCCGCCAAAAACTGTCGGCGGCGGACCGGCGGGAGCTGCTCAAGGATCTCCCCAGCGCCCCGGCTTGGCTCCATCAGACGCTGCGGACCATCGCCGCGGCGGAATCACCGTGAGCTCATTTGCCACCCTGCCCGCGCGGGAACGGGCCTTGTTCTTTCGCCAGTATCAGGCCCGGCGCGGCGTCGATCCCGTCATCGCGGAAAAGGATTACTGGGTTTGCTGGCTGCTCGGCCGGATCTTCGCGCAACCCCCACTCGCGGAAGTTTGCGTGTTCAAGGGTGGCACTTCGCTCTCCAAGGTTTTCGGCGCCATCGAACGATTCTCCGAGGACATCGACCTCGCGATCCTCCCCGCATCGCTCGGCTGGCAAGAGACGGATCTCGAGCAAGCGCCGTCCCGCACCCAACGCGAGGAACGCGTGGCTGCTTTGGAGGCGGCTTGTGCCGCCGCCGTCCACGCGACTTGGCTGCCCCTCCTGGAAGCATCCATCCAGACGACCCTGGGGGCGCCCAACCGCCGCGCCGGATGGCTTACCTACCGCTTTGATGCGACCAGCCGTTCCCCCACGCTCCTCTTCGCCTATCCCGAATCATTGCCCCGCGGCGTCGCGTACATTGACCGGGAGGTGAAGATCGAATTCGGATCCCTGACGGATCAGCGTCCGGTCGGCCGCCATCCGATCCGGGCCTTCATCGCGGAACTAGCCCCCGCATCCTTCCCCGATTTCGAGGCCGAGGTTACCGCCTTGGAACTGGAGCGTACCTTCTGGGAGAAGGCCACGATCCTCCACGCGGAATTCCATCGCCCGGAGGACCGTCGGATGCGGGAACGGTATGCCCGGCACTACGCGGACTTCGCCGCCCTGTGGCAGTTTCCGCCTGCCCGAGCGGCGCGCCAACGCCTCGATTTGCTGGCGCGGGTACGCGACCACAAGGCAAGGTTCTTTACCTCGAGCTGGGCCAGCTACGCCACCGCCGTACCCGGCTCGCTGCGCCTAGTCCCGCCCGCGGCCCGGGTCGCTGAACTCCACGCCGACTACGAGGCGATGCGGCAGATGTTCCTCGGCGAGCGGATGCCGTTTACGACGATGCTGGCCATCCTTCAGGATGCTGAGGCCACGTTGAATCGCACCTGAATCCGGCGGGATTTCCCTGACCCCGGCCTCACGGTATCCCGCCAAAGAACAGCCGGCGGCTCCTGTAAACCTTTCGGACGATAGCCACAAAAAGAGCAAACCACTCAAAGGGCTCCAATCCCCATACCGCGCAGCCATCGGTCTGGTGTAGCTGGGGCGCGCCTGCCCGCCGAAGGCTCAGCGAAGGTGGGTCGCCCCGGTCAGCGCAGACTAAAACAAATCTACCGCTCTGCCCCACCCCCGCGGCGTCTATAGACGCCACGCACGGCTCCAACCACGCCCTCGATCCCTTTGCGCTTTTTGTGGCTATCCCAGCATTGTCGGGCTCAAGGCGATGGCCACAAAAGGCTCAAGGGGCGATTGGGCGCGGACCGCATTGCAAAGGGCGTCTATAGACGCCGCGGACGCATCTAGGCGAGCGATCCAAGGCGAGGGATCCGATCCAAGGCAACGAGCACGCCCAACCCGATGCCTGCGCAGCCCAAG
>CAIOTK010000500.1 GCA_903861185.1 uncultured Opitutia bacterium
ACGTACACCCGCATATTGCGGGCGTAATCGAACGGGGAGCGCACGAGGCCCGTGCGCGCGTCGCCCGCGCCCAACCGCTGGGCGAACGCCCCCACCTGGCCGCCCAAGGCGAGGGTGGCGCTGGTGCACACCACGGAGGTTCGCCGGCCGAACAGGTGTTGCCGCAGGGCCGGCGCGATCTCCAGCGGGGCGCTGCGCAGGGTCACAATCGTCTGCTGCCGCCCAGACCGCTCCGCCCAGTACACGTGCCCCGGCGCGCCTAGGCTCAGCCATTCCGTCAGACCGCCCTGAATGCCCTTCAGCCGCTGCCGTTGCTCCATCAGTTCATCTCGGTCGCGCCCCTCCTCCATCCGGTCCGCCCGCTCCGCCAGCAAGCGCTCAAGGGCCCCGAGTGGTCCCTCCAGCACCGGTGCCACGGGTTCCGGTTGGCGCAGGCGGACGACGCTCCGCGCCGCGAGCAGGGTGTCGGCGATCGAGGCGAAGAACTCCTCCGTTGCCGCGAGGGCGTCGACCACCAGTTGGGGCCCCGTCGGATCTCCGAGGCGCCGCAGGAGCCCCCGGCGCGTCCGGGGATTGTGCAGGTACTTCAGCGCTCGGTCCACGCTGTAACTGGAGAGGCTGAGGCCGAAATGGTCGGTGGCCACCTCGGGCACGGTGTGCGCCTCGTCTAACACCACAAAGTCGTCCGCCAGCAGGACCCCGCGGGCATCGGCCGGCGCCCCCTGCGCCTGGGCCCCACCCGCATTAATCAGGGCGAAGAGCAGCGCGTGGTTTACGATTACCACGTTGGCCTGGCGCAAGCGCGCGCGGGCCTGCTGGTAAAAGCAGCGGTCCCCGTCGCAATGCTTGCGCGAGCAGGCCGAGGAATCTGCGCTCACGACGTCCCAAACCTCCGCGCGGGGCGGCGGGCGTAACTCGTGCCGCAGGCCCGTCCGGGTTTCTTCCGCCCACGCCGCCAGCCGCTGCAGTTCATCGTATTCGGCGTCAGCGAGCAGGGTCGCGCGTTCGGCCAACGCGTGGCCGAGCCGGGTGGTGCAAAGGTAATTGCCCTTGCCGACCAGCACCGTGGCGCGGAAGTCCGCGTAGCGCGCGAGCTCCGGCGTGCCGCGGAAGAGCCGCCGGCACTTCGGCAGGTCGCTCTCCTCCAACTGCTCCTGCAGTGCGATGGTGTGGGTGGAGACAATCAGCGGCCGCGACTGGTCCACGGCGTGGATGATCCCCGGCACGAGGTAGGCGAGCGACTTGCCCACGCCCGTGCCCGCCTCAAACAGTAGGGGCTCGTCGTCGGCCAGGGCCCCGGCCACGGCCCGCGCCATCTCCTCCTGCTGGGGTCGGTGCTCCAGCCCGAGAGCCGCACGCAACCAGCCCTCCGCCGCAAAGGTGCGCGCCGCCAGCTCCGGCGCGAGGGCCGGCGGCGGCGGACTGGAATCGGTGTCATCGCGGAGGCCGATCATCGCGGGGCGGCAAGGAAGCCCCGGCTGGTCCCGGCCCGCAATTGAAATTGCCGCCCGGTGCCCGCGCGCGCACCATCCGGCGATGAGCGAGCAACCAGGGACCGGGGCGGAATGGAGCGCCGGGCTGGCCCGCTTCCTGCAAGAGGAACCGGGGGTCAACGCCGTGCGCGTCGACCCAGTCTCGCGCCGTGTGTCGGTCGCCACCTGGGGACGCGCGCCGGTTCCGGGCCTAGAGGAGCGCCTCGCCGCCACCATCGCCGCCGTCACGACCCGCGGCCTGGAGCCTCCCGGCCCAGCCCCCGCGGGATTCCGCCTCCGGCGCGAGGGCGGGGTAACCGAGCTCGGGCGCCTCGCCGGGCCCACCGCCGAAAAACTTTGGCTCTGGCGTGAGCTGGAATGGCCGGAGATCCGCGCGGAGGCCGCGCCCGAGGAACAGGAATGGAAGTTCCTCGCCCTGCTCGCCGCACTCTGCGGCGGAGCCGGCCTCGCCGCCTCTGCCGCCGGCCACTTCCTCCCGGAGTGGCCTTGGCTCGCCCGCAGCCTCTTCCTGCTCGCCCTCGCGGCCGGCGCCTGGGACGCCGCGATCGACACCTGGGCGAGCCTCCGGCAGCGCGCGATCGACATTCACTTCCTGATGCTCGCGGTGGCGACCGGTGCGGTCCTCATCGGTGCCTGGGGTGAGGCGGTGCTGCTGTTGTTTCTGTTCTCCGCCTCCGGCGCGATGGAGGGTTACGCCCTCCACCGGACCCAGCGCGAGGTCGGTTCGCTCCTGAAATCCGCCCCGAAGCAGGCGACGCTACTCGATCCCGATGGCCGGGAACGCGAGGTCCCGGTGGAAACGATCCGCCCCGGCCAGCGCTTGCGCGTCCGC
>CAIOTK010000501.1 GCA_903861185.1 uncultured Opitutia bacterium
CGGCTCCGCCTTGGCGGGCGCCGGCGGCATCCTGTACGCGTTGAACTATCCCTCGATCGACCCGCTGATGGGAGTCATGCCCGGCCTAAAGGCGTTCGTGGCCGCGGTGCTGGGCGGGATCGGCAATATCCCGGGCGCCGCGCTCGGGGGGCTGCTAATCGGGGTAGTCGAGACCTACGTGGGCGGCAGCGCGTGGTCGACCTACAAGGACGCGATCGCTTTCGCGGTACTAATCTTGGTGTTGCTGCTGCGCCCCGCGGGGCTGCTGGGACGGGTCACGGTAGAAAAGGTCTGAGATGCGTCATCCGCTCCTGCTTCTTCTCGGGGCACTGGGGGCCAGCGGCCTGGTGGCGCTAGCGGCGCCTCTGCTCAACCCGTACCATCTCGACGTGTTGATCGGGGTGGGGATCAACGTGATCTTGGCGGTCTCGCTTAATCTGGTGAACGGCTACACCGGCCAATTCTCCCTGGGGCACGCGGGGTTTATGGCCGTAGGGGCCTACCTCTCCGCCGCCGTTTCCCTCTTTTTGGCCCCGGCGCTCTTCGGGGATCTGGCGGAGGCAGGGGCGCTGCTCCAAGGCACCGCGTTCCTGCTGGCCCTGCTGGTCGGGGGCGGCGCCGCGGCCGGGGCGGGGCTGCTGGTCGGCGTGCCCTCACTGCGGTTGCGCGGGGATTACCTCGCCCTCGTCACGCTGGGTTTCGGGGAGATCATCCGGGTGATCTTCCAGAACGTAGAGGTGCTCGGCGGTGCCTTGGGCCTGAATGCGATCCCAGCCTACACCAATATTTTCTGGGTCCTGGCGAGCGTCGCGGTCACCGTCTACACGGTGCTGGCACTAGTGCATTCGACCTACGGGCGAGGCTTTCTGGCGGTGCACGACGACGAGATCGCGGCCGCCGCGGTGGGCCTTAATCCCACGCGCTACAAGGTGGTGGCCTTCGTGGTGGGAGCCTTTTTCGCCGGGATTGCCGGCGGACTGTATGGCCACTTCAAGCTGACGATCACGCCCACCGGCTTCGATTTCACCCGCAGCATCGAAGTCGTAGTGATGGTAATCCTCGGCGGGATGGGCCACACGGCCGGGGTCGTCGGCGCGGCGGTGTTACTTACCCTGTTGCCCGAGGTGCTGCGGCCGATCGCCGAATACCGGATGATCCTGTATGCCTTGCTGCTGATCCTGCTGATGATTCTGCGGCCCGAGGGCCTCCTCGTCCGCCCCCGTCGGGGCGGGCAGGCGTGAACCGATGGCGGCGCTGCTCGAACTCCAGGGGGCGACGCTCCGCTTCGGGGGCCTCACCGCGGTCAACGCGGTGGACCTGACGATCGGCGAGGACGAACTGTGCGGGCTGATCGGCCCCAACGGGGCGGGCAAGACGACGGTCTTCAACCTGATCACGGGGGTCTATCCGCCCACGTCTGGGGCGCTGCGGTTCCGCGGCCACGATCTCGCCGGCTTACGGCCGCACCAGATCACCGCCTTAGGGATCGCTCGGACGTTCCAGAACATCCGGCTGTTCGGCCGCCTGTCGGTCCTCGATAACGTCCGCACCGCCTGCAACCTGCACCGCGGCACGCGCCCCTGGCAGGCGCTGCTGCGGGGCGCCGCGTTCACCCGGGACGAAGCAGACCTGACCCGCCGCGCGGAAGAACTGCTGGAGTTGTTCAACCTAAGCCCCCGGCGCCACGATCCGGCGCGGAGCTTGCCCTACGGGGAGCAGCGGCGGCTGGAGATTGTGCGCTGCCTCGCCACGCGGCCACGGCTGCTCTTGCTCGACGAGCCCGCAGCCGGAATGAACCCGACGGAGAAGATGGAGCTAATCAGCCTCATCCAGCGTGTGCAGCGCGAGTTCTCGCTCTCGATCCTGCTCGTGGAGCATTCGATGCGCGTCGTGATGGGCTGCTGCCGGCGGATCGCGGTGCTGGACTACGGAGTCAAGATCGCCGAAGGCACGCCGGCGGAGATCCAGGCTAACCCCAAGGTCATCGAGGCGTACCTCGGCGAGGACCACCACCGCAACCTCGCCCACCATTGAGCGCGCCCCTGCTCCACGTTTCCGACCTGCGGGTCTCCTATGGCGCCATCAACGCGCTGAGCGGGGTCTCCTTTTCCATCGCGGCCGGGGAGATCGTGACCCTGATCGGCGGCAATGGGGCGGGCAAGACGACCACCCTGCGCGCCCTCTCGGGACTAGTCCGGGCCAGCGGCACGGTGGAGTTCGACGGGCAGCCGCTGCTCGGCCAGCCGGCCCACCGGATTGTCGCCCGCGGGATGGGCCACGTGCCGGAGGGACGGATGGTGTTCGCCAACCTGACCGTGGCCGAGAACCTGGCGATGGGGGCCTATCTGGACCGCAACCGCGACCGCGTAGCGACCAACCGGGAAGAAGTGTTCGCGCTGTTTCCCCGGCTGCGCGAGCGCCTGCGCCAGACCGCAGGCACGCTGTCCGGCGGCGAGCAGCAGATGCTCGCGATCGGCCGGGCGCTGATGGGGAACCCGCGGTTCCTCATGCTCGATGAGCCCTCGCTGGGCATCGCGCCGCGGCTCATCACGACGATCTTCGAACAGATCGTGGCGATCAATCGCCAGCGCGGCATCACCATCCTGCTGGTGGAGCAGAACGCCAATCTCGCTTTGGAAGTGTCCAGTCGCGCCTACGTGCTGGAGACGGGACGCATCGTGATGTCCGGTCCGAGCCGTGAGCTCCGGGCGGACCCCCAGCTCAAGGCTACCTACTTGGGCGGTTAATCCGCCCGACTGTCCGCCCACCGCCGCCTCGCCCCGCGGCCTCGGTCCCCTACCCTACCCCTAATGCCCCTTCGGTCGCCCCTGTACCCCGCGGGCCTCGCCGCCCTGCTGACCCTGTTTGCCCTCGTCCCGGCGACGGCTGCCCCCGACCCCGCCGCTTGGCCACCGGCCACGCGGGAAAGCCGGCCGTGGACGCGCTGGTGGTGGCCCGGCAGCGCGGTCGACCCGGCCAACCTGACCGCCCAATTGGAGCAGTTCGCGGCCGCCGGCCTCGGCGGGGTCGAGATCACCCCCATCTACGGCGCACAGGGCGCGGAGAGCCGTTACGTGCCGTTTCTCTCCCCAGCTTGGATGGAAATGCTCGCCCACACCGGCCGCGAGGCGCGGCGGCTCGGCCTCGGGGTCGATATGGCCACCGGAACGGGCTGGCCCTTCGGCGGCCCGTGGGTGCAGCCCGCAGACGCCTTGCAGAAGGTCGTGCTCCAAGACGGCCGACTGACCGGCGAGCCGACCCGGATGCAGGTGAAGCGGGCCGCCCCCGGGGGTGAGGGCTTAGTGGTGGATCCCTATTCGGCCGCCGCGCTGGGCCGCTACCTCGCGCCCTTCGAACACGCCTTCGCCGCCTTCCCCCGCGACCTCGTGCGCGGCCAGTTCCACGATTCATTCGAGTACTTCAACGCCAGCTGGACGGCGCGGCTCCCCGCAGTCTTCCGTGCCCGGCACGGCTACGATCTCCAAACCTACGCCACCGCCCTCACCGCCCGCGACCCCGCCTCCGTCACCACGGTCGATCGGGAGACCCTCGCCCGAATCAAGGCGGATTACCGCGACACCCTCGGAGCCCTCCACCTCGAGTATCTCCAGGGTTGGGTCGACTGGTCCCATCGTCAGGGCTTCCAGGTCCGCAACCAGTCCCACGGGGCCCCGGCCAACCTGCTCGACCTCTACGGCGCCGTCGACATCCCCGAGACGGAAGTCTTCGGTTCGACGCCGTTCCCGATCCCGGGCCTCCGGCGGGATCCCGCCGAGGTGCGCCACGACCAGGATCTGCCCGAACCCCTCGTCGTGCGGATGGCATCCTCGGCCGCTCACGTCCTAGGCAAGCCGCTGGCCTCCAGCGAGACCGCGACTTGGCTGCGGGACCATTGGAAGGTCGCTCTCGCCTACGTGAAGCCGGAGGTCGACCGGATCTTGGCCGACGGGATCAACCACGTGTTCTACCACGGGACCGTCTATTCGCCCCAAGACGCGCCTTGGCCGGGCTGGCTCTTCTACGCCTCGACCCAGTTTCATCCGCGCAATCCCTGGTGGCGCGACTTCGGCGCCCTCAACGCGTACGTGACGCGCGTCCAATCGATCCTCCAGCGCGGGCGGCCGGAGAACGAGATCCTGCTGTATTGGCCCGCCGCGGACGTGTGGGACGACGCGAACGGGCTGGCCCGGATGCTGACCGTCCACCACGTCGATTGGCTGACGGCCCAGCCCGTCGGCCATCTGGCGCGCGGGCTGCTCGACCGGGGCTATGCCTTCGATTACATTTCGGACCAGCAACTCGAACGCACTCGGGTGGAGCAGGGCCGGCTAGTGACTCCGGGCGGCGGTTATCGCGTGCTGGTCGTGCCGGCGGCCCGCCGCATGCCTCCGGCGACGCTGCAACGGCTGGCCGCGCTGGTCCAAGCGGGGGCACAGGTGATCTTCGAGGCTTGGCCCGAAGACGTGCCGGGGCGGGGCCGCTTGGCGGCCCGCCGCCTCGCTTTCCGGCAGGCACTGGCCCAACTCGCCGCCGCAGGCCTCAAACCGACCCCCGACGTGCTGGCGCGCCTAGAACCGCTGGTCCGCCGGGAGGCTTGGGCGCGCGACGGGCTGGCGTGGATCCGGCGGGCGACGCCGGAGGGCCGGGATTACTTCATCGCGCACTTGGGCGCCCGGGAGCACCGCGGCTGGATCCACCTGGGCGCTCTC
Organism: uncultured Opitutia bacterium; assembly: GCA_903861185.1. Taxonomy (GTDB): domain Bacteria; phylum Verrucomicrobiota; class Verrucomicrobiia; order Opitutales; family Opitutaceae; genus ER46. The sequence goes on from CAIOTK010000501.1 coordinate 4,710, forward strand.
GCCCGCTGCGTGCGGCTGGATCCCTTGGACGGGCGGGCGGGCCTGCTGCCCCAGCGCGCCGCGGCGGGCGGCACCGAGGTGTGGTTGGAACTGGCCCCCGGTGAATCGGTCATCCTCCGCGCCTTGGACGCGGAACCAGCCACCCCCGTGGCCTCGTGGCCGGTCGTGGCAGACGCCGGTCCCGGCCTCGCGTTGCAGGGCACGTGGCAGTTGGACTTTGTCACGGGCGGCCCGGACCTGCCCGCGCCGGTGCGGACCCCCACCCTCCAGTCGTGGACCGAACTGGGCGGGGAGGCGGCGCAGCGGTTCGCGGGCACCGCGCGCTACCGAATCGAGTTCGAAGCCCCGGCGCAGCCCGCGGCCGAGTGGCGCCTGGATTTGGGCGAGGTGCGGGAGAGCGCCCGGGTAACCCTCAACGACCAGCCGGCCGGCACCGCGTGGAGCGTACCTTACCGCCTGCACGTGGCCGGGATGGTCCGGCCGGGGCGCAACGTCCTCGAAATTGAGGTGACCAACCTTGCCGCCAACCGCATCCGCGACCTCGACCGCCGGCAGGTGCCGTGGAAGGTGATGCGGGAGATCAACTTCGTGAACATCAACTACAAGCCGTTCGATGCCGCGGGCTGGCCGCTGCAGCCCTCCGGCCTGTTGGGCCCCGTCACGCTGACCCCGCTACGACGCACGGCTCCATAGCCCCCGGGAGGGCGGCGGCGGCGATTGCGGTTGAGCCTCGCGGGGCGGGGTCCACTCTGACCGCGATGCGTGGTCTGTCCCTTTGCCTCAATCGGCCGTGGAAGTTCTGAAGATCCTATTGGAGGTACTGTTGGTGCTAGGGTTGGTTGCGGCCAACGGCTTCTTTGTCGCGGCCGAATTCGCGCTCGTGAAGATCCGCGCCAGCCAGTTGCGCCCCCTCGCGCGGAACGGCGGCTGGCGGGTCCGGATGGCGCTCTTCGCCACGACCCATCTTGATGCCGTGCTGTCCTCGACCCAGCTGGGCATTACCCTGACCAGTCTGGGGCTGGGCTGGATCGGGGAACCCGTGATTGGCGAGCGACTGGAGCCGTTGCTGGGCCAATTGGGGATCACGGATCCGGCGGCGGTGAAATCCATCTCGTTTGCGGCCGCGTTCTCGGTGATCACCTTCCTCCACATCGTGCTGGGGGAGTTGACCCCCAAGTCCCTCGCCATCCAGCGGCCGAAAGCGGTCTCGCTCCGGGTGGCGGGCCCGCTGGTGTTGTTCTACAAAGCGTTCTTCCCGTTCATCTGGGTGCTCAACGGTACCGCCAACCGGATCCTGCGGTGGGCCGGGCTGGAGCCGGCGAGCGAGGGCGATCACGGTTTCAGTTCGGAGGAACTCGAGTACGTCTTCAGCCAAGCGCGGCATAGCCATCCGGGCGACGCCCTGATCAACCGCATTATGGTGAGTTCGCTGCGGCTGCGGTCGGTGACCGCCCAGCAGGTGATGCGCCCCCGGGACCAGATGGTGGTGTTGTGGCTAGACAAGCCGATGGAGGAGAACCTCCGCATCGCGCAGACGGCGGGGTTCAGCCGGTTCCCCGTGTGCCGGGGCTCCCTCGACGACGTGCATGGACTCGTGCTGGTACGCGAGTGGCTGTGGCAGGCGCAGGCACTGGGTCCGGATACCTCGTTCGAACCCCTGCTGCGGCCGGCTCTCACGTTCATGGTGAAGACGCCGGTGCACACGATGATCGAGCTATTCCGGCAGTCGCGCGTGCACCTCGCGGTGGTGCTCGACGCGGACCTGAACACGGCGGGACTGGTGAGCCTAGAGGATGTTTTGGAGGAGATCGTAGGCGACATCCGCGACGAGCTGGATATCGGCCGTGGGCCGGTGTTTGCGCGCGAGGAGGCGGCGATCGAAGTGAGCGGGCGTTTCACGATGCGCGAGCTGCAGGCGGAGACGGGCTGGGCCTTCGAATGGGAGCCGCGGGAGACCGTGGCCCGCTGGGCCGAACGCCACCGGGGCCAGCCGCTGCGGCGGGGGGAGTCCCTCGACGTCGGTGAGTTCCGCATCTCCGCGGTCGAGGTCGGGGCCGAGACCGCCCGTCGGGTCCGGGTCGAACGCCTGCCGGCAGCCCGACCTTGAGGTTGGCCTCGCGCCGCTTGATTTTTTACCGCCCGCCTTAAACTGAACCCTTTTCCGCTATGTCGACCACCACGCCCGAGAAGTTTGAGTTCCAAGCCGAGATCAAGCAGCTGCTCGATATCGTCATCCACTCCCTGTACACGGAGAAAGAGATCTTTGTCCGGGAGCTGGTCTCCAACGCCTCCGATGCGCTGGAGAAGCTGCGTCACACGCAGCTGACCGAGAAGACGGTGCACGACGACCAGCTGCCGCTGGAGATCAACGTGACCACGGATGAGAAGGCGAAGCAGATCACCATTCAGGACTATGGCATCGGGATGTCACGGGCCGAGCTGATCAAGAACCTAGGGACGATCGCGCACTCGGGTTCGAAGGCCTTCCTGAAGGCGCTCGGTGAGGGCGGGGCGAAGAACTCGAACCTGATCGGCCAGTTCGGCGTGGGCTTCTATTCCGCCTTTATGGCGGCGAAGTCGGTCCGCGTGCACTCCCATTCCTGGCAGCCGGGCGAGGCGGGGCACGTCTGGACGAGCGACGGCTCGGGCAGCTACGCGATCGAGGAGAGCGCGGGCGAGCAGCGCGGGGCTAAGATCGTCCTCGACCTGAAGGACGAATGCGCGGAGTTCGCGGAGGAGTGGCGCCTGAAGGAGATTCTGGAGCGCTACAGCACGTTCGTGGCCTTCCCGATCAACCTGAACGGCACGCGCCTGAACACCGTGCAGGCCCTGTGGCTGCGGAATAAGGCGGAGATTAAGGACGAGGAATACACCGAGTTCTACAAGTTCCAGGCTCACGCGTCCGACGCGCCCCGCCTGCGGCTGCACTTCAGCGCGGACGCGCCCCTCTCCATTAACGCCCTGCTGTTCGTCCCGCAGGAGAACACGGAGAAGCTGGGCTTCGCGCGGCTGGAGCCGTCGGTGTCCCTGTATTGCCGCAAGGTCCTGATCGACGCCAAGCCGAAGGATTTACTCCCGGAGTGGATGCGCTTCCTCAAGGGCGTGGTCGACAGCGAGGACCTGCCGCTGCACATCTCGCGCGAGACGATGCAGGACAAGGCGCTCGTCGAGAAGCTGAACCGGGTCATCACCAAGCGCTTCCTCAAGTTCCTCGAGGAAGAGGCGCGCAACCGGCCGGAGGACTTCGAGACGTTCAGCCGCGAGTTTGGCGCCTTCCTGAAGGAGGGCGCGGCCCTCGACTTCACCCACAAGGAGCAGCTGATGAAGCTCCTCCGCTTCGAGTCCTCCCTCACCGCGGCAGGCAAGACCACCTCCTTGGCCGAGTACGTGACGCGGATGGGCGGGGAACAGAAAGAGATCTATTACCTGACGGGCCCGAGCCGCGCCGCGATCGAGAGCGGCCCCTACTTGGAGGGCTGCAAGGCCCGCAACCTCGAGGTACTTTTCTGCTACGAGGCGGTCGATGACTACGTGATGAACAACGTCCGCGAGTTCGACGGCCGCAAGTTGATCGCAGCCGACCACGCCGATGTGAAGCTGTCCGATCTGCCGCGGCCCGAGGGAGCGCTCGGCGAGGCGGCGGTCGCGGAACTTACCGGCTGGCTCAAGACGACCTTGGGCGAGCGCGTGGCCGAGGTGAAGGCCAGCGACCGGCTGGTGGACTCCCCGGTGCTGGCGGTGAATGCGGACCGTTTCACCTCGCCGCACCTGCGGCGGGTAATGAAGGCGATGAACCGTCCGGGAGCCGACGCACCGCTGCGGGTGAACCTCGAACTGAACCCGCGGCACGCCGTCATCCGGCGCCTACACGAAATGCACAGCGCCAATCCGGAACGGGCCCAGCTCGTCGCGGAACAGCTGCTGGACAACGCGCTGATCGGGGCCGGGCTGCTGGACGATCCCAGCGCGATGGTCGCCCGCCTGAACAAGCTCCTCGAGACCGTCTAAGGACAAAAAAAGGGGGGGCCGCCGCGTCGCGGCGCCTCCCCCCCCTGCGGGACGCGCGCCTCAGGGCAGCGCGCGGACCTTGATATTCTTGTACATCACCTTGCTCTCCGGGTCGTGACCCTGGATCGCGAAGGTACCCTGCGAGACCATCCGGCCCTTCATATTGGCCGGCGGCGCGGCGGGGGTGGGCTCGGTGAAGTCGACGATCGTCTTCCCATTGACGGTGGTGCGGATGCGCTTGCCCTCCACGCGGACGACCATCGTGTACCACTCGCCGTCCTTGGCGGGGGCGTCGGCGTTGTCCTTAATGCCATAGAGGCCGGCACCCTTCTTCACGTCCTTGTGGGTATTGTTCACTTGGACCTCGTAGCCCTTCTCCGGCCAGCCGGTCTCTTGGTAGGCGGTGTGGAAGTAGACCCCGGAGTTGGCCTTGGTGAAGGTCTGGATGTCGAGGGAGAGCTCGAAGTTCTTGAAGTTCGCTCCATTGACCGCGCCGGTGTAGAATAAGTGCGAGCGCTTGCCGAAGACCACGAGGTGGCCGTCCTGGACGGAGAACACCCCGGGATTCTCGCTGGACTTCCAGCCGTCGAGATTCTTGCCGTTAAAGAGGAGCTGCCAGCCGGCCGCCTTTTCCGCGGCGGTCAACGTGTTCATTTCGGCGGCGTGGCCGCAGACGGCGGCCGACAACAGGGCGGCGATCAGGATTTTTTTCATTGGGTGGGGATGAGGAACAGGAAGCTGGCACGGGCGCCGCGGGGAGGGCGAGCCCGGACCTCAGTGCGGGCGGGCGCGCCGGGGCCGCGGGGCATCGCGCCAGGCGCGCAGGAGGATGGCGTAGCCGATCACCCCACCCAGCAGCCCGACGACCACGCCGCCCAAGTAGAGGGGGCCCACATAGACGGACAGCACTTCATCGAGTGAGCCTAGGTGCTGGCGAAAATCAGCCGCGCGGGCCCAAGCCTGCGCCGGGGTGCGCCCCAGCACGAGTTCGCCCACAAAGAAACATACGGGCAAATGCACGGGAGCGGTCAGCGGCGTGGACAAGAACTGCATCGCGATGC
>CAIOTK010000502.1 GCA_903861185.1 uncultured Opitutia bacterium
AAATGGGGTCATTTTACACTTACGGAGACCACGTAAAAGGGCGTAAGTAAGCTCCCAAATACCTGGAGGAAATGGCTTTAAGCTTATTTCAATCCTTTGGCATTAGCTATGGCATAATCGCTGCATTAAGGGGCGGTATCTCCAACCAATACCTGCCATGACCTCGATCGCTCCCTTCCCCTCCCGTTTCCCCCGCCCGCTGCGCCGCGGCCTCCTGATTCTGGCCTGTGCCGTTGGCGGCCTCATTGCCGGCGTCGCTCAGGTCCGTGCGACTACGGTGAACACCTTCACGGCCTACACTTCCGAGGAGGCTTTCATCGCCGCGACCAATCAGGCCGGCTATGTCCGTGGCACGATCAGCTTTGCCGGGATCGAGTATCCGACCTACCCTGCGGCGTCGAGCGCCCAACCCGCGACCTTCACGCAGGGCGGTAACTCCATCACGGCGCAGACGGATGGTGGCCTGTTGGCGATCATCCCGATCGGATTGATGAGCGCCAACAACGGTACCAGCTCCCTGGTTGGGTTCAGCGGGTATCCGATGAACCTTTCCGACTTCAACTTCCCGGACCTGCAGCCGGTGTTCGCGGTGGGCGGCCGCTTTTCGCTGACGGACATCGATTACGAGCCCATCGGAGGCGAGCTCCGCCTGCGTCTCTACCAGAATGATGATCGCATCGCCCAGAGCACTTTCCTGATCGACCATACGATTGCCGGCTACGGAACCGTCACGCCCGGGGTGTTCCTGGGGATCGTCTCCACGCTGACCTTCGACAGTTTCTCCATCGAGTCCCGGTCGGGTTCGGACGTTTGGGTGGGCGTGGCGAGCGTCGTGCTGGCTGGCCCCACCACCGCTCCCGCCCCGTCGAGCGGCGGCGCTTCCTCGGCGGGCGCGTCCTCGGTGCCGGATGGCGGTGCCTCGCTGGTGATGGTGGGCTCCGCGCTCTTCGCCCTGGCTGGTGCCGCCTCCCGTTGGCGCCGGCGCAAATAAGTCCCCTTTGGTTAGTGAGGTGAGCCCGGTGTGACCCGGGTGGGCGCCGCTCCCTGGCAGGGGAGCGGCGCCTTAGTTTTTGGCGCGGGGATTTCCCGCTTTCCGGGCTGGCATCGACGCGTTGAGATTGGGCAAGCCTGATGTGCCTCCTGAAACTTTCCTGCGCCCTGCTGGCACTGACCGCCGTGGCGGTCGCCCGGCCGGCGAACCTGCGCTAGGAACGCGTGACGGCGAAGCAGGCGAAACGGGCGGAGAAGCAGGGCAAGGCGAGGCTCTCAGTGCGGCGCGCGCTGCTGGCCGCACGCCTCAGCGCGCGGCGAGGGCGTCGCGGGCCTCCAGCACGAAGAGCACGGAAAACAGCGTGAGGCAGAGCACGAGCAGCCCATTGACGAGGCGGCCATTGCGCAGCGGCCCGAGCAGTTCGGCGCGGTTGTTCAACAGCAGCAGCACCACGGCGAGAAAGGGCAGAAAAAAGGATCCGGTGATCGCATAGAGCACGACCAGAGCTAAGGGACTTTTGTACAACAGGAGCAGCAGCGGCGGAAAGGCGAGGCCGGCGAGGAAGGTCTGGTAGGCGGGGTCGGCGGAGGAGATCGGCGCGGTGTCGGGTCTGGCGCGGAGCTGACGCCAGGCGTCCGCGAACAGGTACGGCACGCCCTGCCAGACCCCGAGGAGTGAGGTGAAGACGGCGGACCAGAAACCGAGTAGGAAGCAGGCGCGACCGAAGGGCCCCAAGATCTCGCCGAGCCGCGCCGCGAGGGCAGCCACGAGAGCGTTGCCGGAGGCGTCCCCGGGGGAGGCGCCTGCGGCGATCACGATCATCGCGAGTCCGAAGACTCCGCTGAGCGTATAGGCGACCGTGAGATCCGTTTGGCAACGGCCGTGGGCCGCTGGGCCTTGCCAGCCCTTCTCGCGGATCCAGTAGCCGTAGCAGAGCAGGGTGACGCTGCCGCCGACCCCGCCCATCAGCCCGAGGAGGAAGCCAGCGGAGCCCGGGGGCACGGTGGGCAGCAGCAGTCCGCGGAGGAAGCCGCCCGGATCGGCGACCAGCGGAAAGGCGCAGCCGATCACCGGCACGAACATCGCGGCCGTCAGCCAGGACATCAGGCGCTCGAACCGCTCATACCGCCCCCAGCGCACTAGCGCGTAGCCGGCGACGGCGTGGAGCGCCGCCCACGCCGGCACTGGTAGCCCGGGCCAGAGCGCGTGCCCGGCCACCCCGCAGGCCGCGGTGAGCGCCGCGGCGACCAGGGCACCCCAGAGCACGAGGAACCCGAGGAAGTACCAGGCTACCGCGCGCGGCAGGTGGCGCGTCCAGCCGGCGATTAGGCTCGTGCCGGTCGCCAGTTGCCACCGTGCAATCCCGTCGTTGAGTACGCCCTTGCAGAGGGCCCCGAGCACCACCACCCAGAGTACTGCGAGGCCGAAGCGGCGGCCAGCGACGCTCGCGGCGATCAGGTCCCCGGCGCCTACGCCCGTGGCGGCCACGACGAAGCCAGGGCCCAGTGCGGCGCGCCAGGAGGCGGGGGAAGCGGAGGGGGTAGGGGGCGGCAAGCGCGGGTGAGCAAGGCAGTCGGGCGCGAGGGGGGCCAGTCCGCAGTGGCCGCGATCCGGGCTTGGCGCGTGGCTCACCCGCGGCTGCACTGCCCCATCGGATGATCCTGCGCCATCGCCCCTACACCCTCCAGCTCCGGCACGCGTTCGGCCTCGCGGGGAGCACCCGCACG
>CAIOTK010000503.1 GCA_903861185.1 uncultured Opitutia bacterium
AGGTTCTTCACCTTCCAGATCTCCTCGCCGGTCTTGAAGTTCTGGCAGGCCCAGCCACTCGGGTCGTCGTGGCCGAACACGTGCTCCCCCACCAGGACCACGCCGCCGTGATGGTTCCGCATCACCTTGTTCTCATAGACCACCCGCACGGTGTTCGTGGGGGAAATCTCGACCTGCTTGCACCCAGAGCCGTACCCGGCCGTGACGTAGACGAAGTTGTCCTTCACCACGGGCGTCGGGATCACCGCGGTCCGCCCCTGAAAGTCAGTCTGCCACAGTACGCCGCCCGTCTCCGGGTTGAGCCCAAAGACCTGCCGCTCGGTCCGCTGCACGTACTGCTTCTTCCCGTGGATCACCGCGGGGACGATCGACGAGTAATGGGCCGCGTCGGTGAGTTCCTTGCTCTGCCACACGAGCTTGCCCGTGGCCTTGTCCAGCGCCGCAACTGTCCCCTTGCCGCCGCCCGGCGTGGCGAGCACGAGGTTGCCGTCCACGAACACTGACTCGGTGTAACCCCATTTCGGTACCGAGCCGCCCAGCGCCTTGAGGCTGGCTTTCCAGATCACCTTGCCGTCGCCCAGCGCCAAGCAGTGGAGCCCGCCCGTGCCGCTCAGGGCGTAAACCCGGTCGCCGTCGACCGTCGGGGTGCCCCGAGGGCCGCCGCCCCAGTCATTGGCTAGAATGCCGTCCATCGGCGCCGCCCAGATCTCCTTGCCGGTGGCTGCATCGAGCGCGAGGACGACCTCCTTGCCGTCGCGGGTACCGAGCGTGAAGAGACGTCCATTGACGATCGCGGGACCGGAGTAGCCGTTGCCGGCGTTCTCGAAGGTCCAGAGTTTCTTCGGCCCGCCCGCCGGCCACTTTGGGAGCAGGCCAGTTTCGCGGGAGACGTCGGAACGGTCTGGCCCGCGCCATTGGGGCCAGTCGTGAGGGGCGGCGAACGCCGCGGTCTGCAAGGCAAGGAGGACGGGGAGCAGGCGGGGATACATCGTGGGTGGGAAACGGGGAAGGACCGGGGCGGTCCGGGGGTGACGGAAGCAAAGAAGGAAGTACGGCCTTGGCAATCGTCCACCGGCTGGGATTGCCCCTTCGTTTTCCGGCGCCCCTTCCGCGGGCCCACGGGCCGCCAGCGGGCCCGGGACCGGCTTTTGCCTGACATTCGTGGTGCCGGAGGCCTCACTGGCTCCGATGCCCGCCCAACGCCTCACGCCCGCCGCGCTGGCGGCCCTGCCCGCCACCTTACCCACCTGGACTCTACACGAGGGTAAGCTGCGCCGGGAATTCCAGTTCGCCGATTTCTCGGCCGCGTTTGGCTTTATGACGCGGGTGGCCCTAGCCGCGGAGCAACTCGGGCATCACCCGGACTGGAGCAACGTCTGGAACCGCGTGACCATCACGCTCTCGACCCACGACCTCGGCGCCTTGTCGGACCTCGACGTGGCGCTGGCCCAGCGCATCGACGCCCTAGCCGGCTGAGGGCGGGAAGCCCACGCTCGCCTCACTCCGCCGGCGGGCGCGTGCTGGCTTGCGTGGGCGCCGCGGCGGGATCGCGAGGATCCGGCAGGGACAGGATCGCGGCGTGCCCGGCACGGTTCTGCACCGTGATGACCACCCGCCACGGCGTCCCGGTGGGCACATCCGCCGTGGTGCGATAACGCCAGACGCCGTGAAGGCACCGCGCCGGTCCAGCCTCAAGAATCGCGTCCCAGGTACCGCGGACCTCGATGGCCACGCTCTCTACCGCGATGGCATCCGACGCGAGCACGGCGATCTCCTCCCCGGCCGCCCCCGTGTAGCCCGCGAGAACGACGGTCTCGATCACCGGCGGATTCAGGAAGTTGCCGACCAGCAACGTGTTGGTGGGCCGCCCGAGGGTCTTCGCCAATGCCTGGTAGACGCCGCGCTGGAGCGGATCGGCGAGGACTTGGCGGGCGTACCGCTGAGCCGCGCCAAAGGCCCGCCGCCGAGCGAGTTGCGCATCGGAGGGTGGGGTGGAGGCGGGACTCTGGACGAAGACGGACGCCTCGCCGTCGGCCCGCCGCCGGAAAGTGAGTCCGTCGAGCGAGCCGCGCAGTTCCTTCAGGGCGGGATTGAGGGAGGCTTGGGCCATAAAAAGAGGGGGCGGAGCCGCCGGAATGACGACTTCTGCCACCGACGGACTCAGGGGCTTCCTGCTCCCTTCGTCAAGGCCCGATCCTTCGGTCATCCTTCGGTTATCCTTCGGTCCTACCTAGGGAATTCATAGGTTTTACCTCTAGAAAACCGAACGATAACCGAAGGATAACCGAAGGATGATCGAAGGAGAATTGGGGGATGAGGCCGAGGTGGTTGTAGGGTTTATGCATTGCCCCGCAGAGGTTTAGATGGGTTTCGGCGACCCTTGGGGTGTGCGCTTCGGTCGCGCGGGCGTTGGCCGAGGCCTTGGCGTCGGCAGGGTGCGAGGGCGGCGGAGGCGCGGATCAACGCGCGACCGGCACCTGAGTCTCGTAGCGTTCCCAGCCGGAGACGAGTTCGCGCACCACGCGCGATCCGACCCGGTGGGCGGCATCCAACGACGGCAGGAGCCCAGAGAAGGTGCCCGGGGCCTCGCTGTTGAGGCTCTCCACCGCGGTGGCGCCGGGCCAAGGGGAGTCGTAATTGCTGGCCGTGCGCAGCACGAGGGCGCGCCGTGGGTCGCAGCGTCCGGCCTGGCCCAGTAACTCCAGCGCGCGCAGGGTGCCGGTGTCCTCCATCGCGGTCATCACGTAATTGGCCCGGCCATCGGTGTAATAGCGCAGCCACTCGTTCGCCCACGCGTTCATTCGCCGGCCGTGCCAAAACGTGCTCGAGGCCATCGCGTCGCCCAGCAGCACGAACGGCGGCCGCGTGGCGGCCGGAAGGCCGGCATAGCGCACCCGCAGCTGCCGCAGCCCCTCCGGATCGGGCAGTGCCACCTCCTTCGTCAGGGCATACGCCCATTGCACGAGACCTTCGTCGAGCGAGAAGACCTGCCCGGGGCGCGGGGCGGCGCGGGGGAGCTCGTAGGGCCTACGTTTACCCAGCGGCACGAAGCCCGTAGGCCAGTCCTCCGGGATTTCCCGCGCGTCGAACTCGTGCGCGAGGTCGCCCTCGACCACGTGGCGTGCCCACGCGGCGGATCCCAAGGAGGCGTCGGCGGGATCAACCCCGGCGATCCCCGCCACGAGCCAGTAGGTCCGGCGCAGGTCAAAACGTGGGTCGAGCCCGAGCGCCATCACGGCCGCGGCGGCGTTGGTGTTACCCACCCCGGTGAGGAGCGCGACGACCGACACCTCGGCATTGGCGTGCAGCGGATGCGGCGCGGCTGGCACGGAGAGGGTGCGCGTCAACCCTTCGCGTTCGACCCAGTACTGCAGCTCGCCGGGCCGATCCCCCGTGGGTTCCCCGATTTCGAACATCGTCACCACGACGACCTTGGGCCGGAACACCTCCGCCGCCGGCAGCAGGGCCGGCGCGAGGAGCGCGAGGGCGACGGTTAAGGCGTGCCGGAGGAGGTGAGCGGAAGGCGGAAGCATCGCGGTGAGGGCAGGGAGCTGCGGGTGGAGGAAAAAGAGGGCGGGGGAGCGCGCCGAGGCGCGGTCGGGAGGGTGTCGGTTTCGCAGTCGGAGTCACGCCGGGAGCCAAGCCGCCCGGATTTGAGCGTTGGCGCGACCGCCTTCCCCTCCGAGCGCATCCGGCTTGCCATCAGCCCCGGACGCCCCGGAGCATTCTCCTTTCACCCCCTGACTCCGGCGCCCAGCGCTTTGGTTCCGGTCCCCGGAGTCTGCCCCAACGCGCAGCACCCGAGTTGCGCCGAAATCACCCCCCACCTTCTCCCCCGGCCTCCCGACGGGAATCCCCTTACCCAAACCTCGATGAATAAAACCCTCCTCCTTAGTTTCCTTGCCGCTTGGCTCGCGCTCGCGGGATCCCCAGCGCAGGCGCAGGGGTCCGCCGCGGGCGACAACACCGGTACCCTGCAGGGCCGCGTGCTCAACGAGCGCACCGCCCAGTACCTCGAGGGCGCCCGCGTCTCGATCGAGGGCACCGGACTGGTGACGCTCACGGACACCGAGGGTTATTTCCGCCTGACGCAGGTGCCGGCCGGCGCGGTAAAGGTGCAGACCTTCTACACCGGCCTGCCGCGCGATGTGCGCTCCATCCAAGTCACGGCCGGAAAGATCACGGAGCTCACGCTCGCGCTGGGGGCGCCGCCCAAGGGCGGGGACGTCGTGCAGTTGGCCCAGTTCAAGGTCTCCACCTCGCGCGAGATGGACGCCTCGGCGCTGGCGATCAACGAGCAGCGGTTCGCGCCCAGCATCAAGCAGGTGGTTTCGACGGAGCAGTTCGGCAACGTGGCCGAGGGCAACACCGCCGAGTTCCTGAAATTCCTGCCGGGCATCACGATTAGTTACACCGGGGGCAACGCCCGCGGGATTTCGATCGACGGCGTGCCCTCGGACTACGTGCCGGTCACGATCGACAGCTTCAACCTAGCTTCCGCCGATGGCGGCCGCACCAACCGCACGGTGATGGCGGATATGGTTTCGATCAATAATCTCTCCCGCATCGAGGTGCTCAACACCCCCACGCCGGAGTCGCCGGCCTCCGCCCTCGCAGGCTCCGTGAATATGGTGACGCGCAGTTCCTTCGAGCGCGCCAAGCCCCTGTTCCAATCCAACGTCTACTTCAGCCTGCGCGACAACGCGAAGAGCTTCAGCAAGGCCCCGGGAGCCCGGCCGAGCCCCACCCGCAACGTCTACCCGGGCTTTGATTTCTCCTACTCGGCACCGGTGAACCGGAAGTTTGGCTTCTCGATCTCGGCCGGCGACTCGACGAGCTACTCCGCCCAGGATCGCTCCCAGTCCACCTGGCGCGGCACGGGCGTCGCCACGGCCGGCACGGCCTTCCCGGCGACCTCGTTCACCCAGCCCTACCTGTCGGCCTATCGCGTTGAGGACCAGCCCAAGATCACCGCGCGCAAGTCCTTCGCCAGCTCGATCGACTTCAAGCTGTCGGACAACGACCGCGTTTCCCTCGGCTTCCTGTATTCCTCCTTCGATGTGCAGTTCGTGCTGCATTCGCTGACGTTTAACCCCGGCGCCGTGCAAGCGGGCGGCTTCTCTTCGACGTCTGTCCGCGGGAACGCCGGCGCGGGCAACGTCTCGATGATCCACAACGAGCGCAATCGCTTCAACCGCACCTATATGCCGAGCCTCGTGTGGAAGCACCAAGGGCCCGATTGGAAGGCCGATCTCGGCGTGGCCTATTCGTCGGCCACGGATGATAACCACGACATCAACCAGGGCTATTTCCGGGCGGTGAACGCGATTCGCAGCGGCCTGACTGTGTCGTTCGACGACGTCACCTACCTCCGTCCCGGCGTGATCACGGTGCGGAATGCGGCCGGCAGCGACGTGAACCCTTACCTCATCACCAATTACGCCCTCACCTCGGCGGCGAGCCAGCAGAACGCCACGCGCGATACCCAGAAGACCGCCTACGGCAGTGTCAGCCGGAAGCTCCCGGCGCGCATCCCGGTGACCGTGAAGGTCGGCTTCAACCTCCAGGAAGGGGTGCGTGACATCACGGACGGATCCGCGACCTATACCTACGTCGGGGCGGACCGGGTCGCCAGCACCTCGCCGGTCACGGGCGATGACCAGCTCGCGCCCTTCCTCGATCCGGTGTTCTCGCAGCGGGTGATGCCGTACGGGTTTTCAGCCTCCGAGGCCCCCAGCAACCGCAAGGTCTGGGAGCACTACACGGCGCAGCCGAACTCCTTCACCACCAATGCCACCACGATCGCGCGCAACCGCGTGGCGACTTCCAAGTTTGCCCGGGAACGGGTGCTCGCCCCCTACCTGCGCTCGGACTTCGATTTCCTGGATCAACGCCTGAAGGTCGTCGCCGGCGTGCGGGCGGAACGGACCGAGGTCGAGGCCCAAGGACCGTTGACGGATCCGCGGCGCAGCCCGATCGGGATCGAACGCGGCGCCACGACCACCAAGACCTACGACCAACTGTTCCCCAGCCTGAACGTCAGCTACGCCCTCCGGGAAAACTGGATCGGCCGCGTGGCCGCCTACGAGTCGATCGGTCGGCCGGACTACAACCAATATGCCGGGGGCCTGACCTTGCCGGATACCAGCGCGGGGGACAGCGCTACGAACCGGATCGTCGTGAACAACGTCGATATCAACCCGTGGTCCGCTCGGTCGCTGGTCCTCCGGCTGGAGCATTACTTCGAGGGCGTCGGCGTGGTCTCGGTGGCCGCGTTTCGCCGCGAGGTGGAGAATTTCTTCGGCAGCACCGTCCGGCCGGCCACCCCCGAATTCCTCGCCGCCTACGGCCTCGATGCCAACGCCTACGGCCGCTATGGCGTGGCGACCCAGTTCAATCTGCCGGGCACGGTGCGTTTCGAGGGCTTGAGCTTCAACTATCGGCAGAGCCTTACCTTCCTCCCTGCTTGGGCCCGCGGCTTCGAGGTCTTTGCCAACGGCACGGCGCAGCGCTCGGTGGGCGACACGGGCGGGAACTTCGCCGGCTACATCCCGCGCAGCGGCAGTGCCGGGATCAGCTTCACCCGCGAAAGCTACAACCTGCGGGTGAACGTGAATCATCGCGGGCGCACTCGGCTCAATGCCGTGGCCCCCGGGGCCAGCATCGAGCCGGGCACGTACAACTGGCAGCCGCCGTCCACTTTCGTCGACGTGATCGGCGAGTACAACGTCCGCCGGAACCTCTCGGTCTACGCCAACCTGCGCAACGTCACCGACCAGGGGGCGACCACCGAAATCTACGGCCCCAGCACCCCGCGCAACGCCCGGTTCTTCCAGACCACCAAGTACGGCGCGCTCTGGACCTTTGGCGTCAACTGGTCGCACTAAACCTCCGCTCCCGATGAAAACCGGAACCCGTTCGCTCTTTCCGCTTCCCGCCCTGCTGCTGGGCCTCCTCAGTTCGGCCGTGGCCGCCGAGGTCCATCAGGCGACCGGGTTCAAGGTCGTCAATGTGACCTCCACCTCGGCCGAGGTCTGGACCCGGGTCACCTTGCGCGCGGCGGCCAATCCGGCGGATGCCCCGTTGCCGCGGGTCGAGATCTTCGAGGCGAAGACCGGACAGCCCGTGGCGTTGCGGGAAAACCGGATGTTCCCGGATGCCCGGATCGCGGTGCAGATGCCCCCGGGGCTGGATCTCGGGGCGGCAGGTGGGGCGGCGCCCGCCGCTGCCGGGCAGACGCGCGTGCGTTTTCGCGTCCAGGGGGCCGCCCAATGGTCGGAGACCCCTTGGCGGGACGCCGGATTGGAGCGGGATGGCACTGTCCTGCACGCCCTGCCGGGGCTGCTCCCGGCCGCGCGGTACGAGCTCGTGGTGCAGGCGCGCCGGAATGCCAGCGACGGCGGGCCGGATGAGCAGACGGGCGAGTTCAAGACGGCGCCGCTGCCCACGCAGTCGGAGCGCGTGGTCTTCTGTGTGATGACCTGCCAGAAGTACGAGCGGCAGGACCGTCCTGACGGCCTAGCCATTTACCCGGCGATGGGCGCGCTGCGGCCCGACTTTTTCGTGAACACGGGGGATGTGGTCTATTTCGATCACGGTCCGGTCATTGCCCTGACGCCGGCGCTCGCGCGCTTCCATTGGGCGCGGATGTTCGCGCTCCCGACGCTGCGGGATTTCCACCGAAATCACAGCAGCTTCTTTATGAAGGATGACCACGACACGCTGGCGAACGACTGTGGGCCCGCGTCGCGGAGCGGAGAGCTGACCTACGCCGAGGGCGTCCGGATCTTCCGTGAGCAGACCGGACTCCCGGAGGTCGCCAACCGGACGTTCCGGTGGGGGCGGGACTTGCAGGTTTGGCTGATGGAGGGGCGGGATTATCGCACGCCCGATCGGGAGGCTAGCCGGGGGGCTGCGCCGACCCTCTGGGGCCCCGCGCAAATCAAGTGGCTCGGCGAGACGCTGGCCGCGTCGACCGCTACTTTCCGCGTGATCCTCACCACGGTGCCCGTCGTGGGCCCGGACCGGAGCAACAAGGACGACAATTACGCCAACGCGGGCTTCGCGGTCGAAGGGAACGAGGTCCGCGCCCTGCTGGCCCGCCATCGCAACCTGACCGTCATCACCGGGGATCGGCACTGGCAGTATGTCTCGGTGGACCCCGCGACCTCGGTGAACGAATGGAGCGTCGGTCCGGCCACCGCTGCACACGCCGGTGGCTGGGACGAAAAGACCCCGCGTCCTGAGCACCGCTTCCTGCGCACCGGTCACGGCGGCTTCCTTTCCGGCGTCGTCACCCCTACGGCTAGTGGCGCTAGTCTGGAGCTGCGCTTGCACGATACGGACGGCCGGGTGGTGTACCGGGAACAGAAGTGAGCTGGAAAGGCGGCTCTCGCTAGCGCGGTGGAGCCCCCGCCGGACGGGGTCAGGCCGTGAATCGCTAGTTCTAGGGCGCCGCGAGAGTCGGCCGATCGCGCGCGTGTAACAATTAACGGCCTGACCCCTTAGAATGAACGGCGGCCTACGGCGGATCGGATCGCTCTGGCGGCTTGGATTTAGTCTGTCTTTACCGGGGCGGCGCGCCCCGGCTACA
>CAIOTK010000504.1 GCA_903861185.1 uncultured Opitutia bacterium
CGCCGCCGCCGCAAACGCCGGACGGCGGGCCGCGGTGACTTCGCGGACCACGTACACGCCCGCCAGCCCCAGCACCAGCGCATGCACCGCCACGCTGACGAGCACGGGAAGGCCGACCCGCCAACGAACCCGCTGGCGCAGGGATGCCGTCGACGCGGGGTTCATTCCGGTCCCTCCTCCCCCGCCAGCGAAACGCGCTGGATTCCCGCCGCCGCCAGCGCATCCAGCACGGCAATCGTGCGTTCATAGCGCGACTCCGGATCACTCGCGATCACCACCGCCAGCCCCGCGCCGCCGTCGGTACCGGGCGCGGGATCGAGCGGAGCCAACACGCCGCGCAGTCGCGCCAGCAACGCCCGGAGGCCGGGCAGGTCCGGGGACTCCGGGCCATCGCACGGTTCGTCGTTGAAGCGGATCTCGCCCGCCGAGCCGACACTCACGACGTGTTCCTCGTCCGGCAGTGCCTTCCCGCCCGGCTGCGCGAGTCCTGGCAACCGGAGGGACAGGTCCCGCTCCACCCGGATCTGCGCCGCCAGCGCCATGAAGAACACCAGCACGACGAAGACCACGTCGATCATGGGCGCGATCTGGAATCCCGGATCCCCGTCGCCGGGGGCGCCGGACCGCGCCCGTCGATGGCGTCGGCGCCGCATCATGAACGGAGGGCCGCAAACGTGATTTCCGCAATGCCCGCCGCGGCGGCCGCGGCCACGATCGCCTGGATGTGGCGCACCGGCACCGCACCGTCGCCCCGCAGGAGCAGACGCGCATCCACGCCGCGGCGCCGCCGCTCCGCGAGCACCGCCGTGAGCTGCGGCAGCGCGATCTCCTGTTCCTCGAAGCGGACACTCGCACGCGCCCGCGCCGAGTCCCACGCCACGTTCACCACCCAACGCGCACGTTCCTCCTCGCGCGGCGCCGCTGCCGGCGCGACGGGCAACTCGATCGCGGGATCATAGCGAGTCAGCGCCGTCGACGCGATGCTCATGAAGAAAATCAGGAGCACCAGCAGCACGTCGATCATCGGTGCGATCTGGAATCCGGGGTCGTCCCCCTCGCCGACTGCGCCAGCCATCGTGCGTCCTCAGGGGTTCGATTCCGCCAGCCCCGCCGCTCGACCATCACCGCCCACCGGGACGCACCGCTCCGCGCCGCGGAAGTCCACACCCTCCCGGCTTGCGTAAGGAAATCCGCGGAAGAGTTCATGCACTTCCTCAGCGACCGCGCGCACGGCCAGCGCGACGCGGCTGCGGAGCACGTAGTGCAGTACGAAGGCGGGGATCGCGACGATCAGCCCACCCGCGGTCGCGTGGAGCACGTGCCCGATCGCCCCGGAAAGGCGGGCCGGATCCGCCGCCCCGGGCTGCCCCATCGCCGCAAAGGCATCAATCATCCCGAGCACCGTGCCGGTGAGTCCGACCATCGGGGCAATCACGCCGATCACCGACAGGTAGGCGATCCGCGACTGCAACCGCGCCTGTCCGGCCTCGAGGGCCACCGCCGCGGCGTCCTCGCTGGCCGTTCTTCCCTCCGACGCATGCCGCAGGGCCGCGGCTACGGCGGTCGCGAAGAGGCCAGTCCGCTGCGCGCAGGCATCGTAGCCCGTTTGAAAGTCACCGCGCCGGAAAGCCGCCCGCACCGCCGCGACCACCGCGCCGGGCAGGAGTTCCCGCCGCGCACTGCGCAGATACAGGTCCACCACCAGCCACACGATCAGGACGGAACAGGCGACGAGGAACCAGATCGCCGGGAGATTCAGTTCCTGCAGCAGGGTACGGCCGACCGCCGTCGGCTCGGGCGCGCCGGTCGTCGCGGCGAATGCGGGGCCGGGAAAAACCATCGCGAGCCCGCGGAAAGCCAGCCGCACTCGGGGTAAGCCCAAGCCGCGATCGCGGCCCAGGGTCATCTTGCACCACGTCGTCTTCATGGAAATCGCTCCGCGAATTCCCGGCGCGCGGTCGCCGTCTCGGGGGCGTCAGGGTAACCATCCGCCAGCGCAAGGAGCGCCCGCTCCTCCCGCCCGCGGTCCTCCAGCCCGGCATACGCGCGCGCACAGCGCAGCAGCACCGGGGCGTGGCAGTCGGTCCGTTCCGGATGGAAAACGGGGATCCGCAGCAGCGCGTCCAGCGCCGCAGTCCAGTCACGGCGCTGCAACGCGCGCTCCCCGGCGGCCAGCGCCGCCTCGGCTTCCACCTCCGGGGTCGCGGCAGTATCCATGATATAGGATACCTCTGCCTCATCGTCTATCAATCCGGCCGCGGACTCCCCAACGCCGCGCACACCTTCGGGTTCACGGGGGGACTCCGCTGCGGGTTCCGCGCCGCGGTCACCGCTCGCGGACGCCGCGAGCGCGAGCCGCACCCGCGCGATCGCGCCCCACTGCCGCGGCTCGCTCCCCGGCGGCAGGAATTCCAGCTCAGCCGCATCCCACGCCACGTCAGCCCACTGTCCGAGGCGCGCGCGCGCCCGCACCTCCATCGTACGGCCCGCCAGCCACCACGCACCGGGCCGCGTGCGCCACGCCGCGAACTGCCGCACCACCGTTCCCGCCGCCGTAAGCGCCGCCAGCGCTTGACCACGTGCGAGCGCGTCCCGCGCCTCCGCCAACGCGGGCGGTTCCGGCCCTTCCAGCGCCGCGATCAGCTCCAGCGGGACCGACCACTCCGCCGCCGCCGCACCGGGCAGCGACACCACCACCCGCCCACCACGGATCGCCGCCGCCTCCCACGGGATCATCCGCCCATCGGTGAGACGAATCCTCGCCCCCTCCCAACGCGGGAGAGCGTCCGGGAGCCGCGCCGCGTCCGCGGTGGGCAATTCCTCCTCAGACGAGCGCACGTCCGCCGTCCTCGCCGGCACACCCCAGCCATCTGCGGACGCCACCAGGGCCAGCGCCAGCACCCGGGCGAGAGTCACCGCGCGACCGGGAATCCGGGTGCACCGAGGCCGCCTGCTGAGGGACTCCGCGACGGCGTTCATCGTCCACCTCCGGCGCGGTCCACCAGCCGCGCCAGCCTTGTGCGCAGCTGCGCGGACTCCGGCAACGCGGCCAGGCGCGGGTCCGCCAGAGACTCCCGGTACATGTCCGCCGCCGCCGTCCGTTCGCCCAGCCGCTCGAGGACTTGCCCGCCGCCGAGGACGGCCTGCAGGTGCCAGCCGGTCGCCCTTCGGTGGGCCACTCTCACGCGGTCAAAGCACGCCCGCGCCCGCGCCAACGATGCCGCATCCGTGCCTTCGGCGTGGAGTTCACCCAACAGAACCCAGGCGCGCGCCTTCGTCTCACCGCTCCACGCACGATCCGCCACGCCTTCCTCCAGAGTGGCCCGGGCTTCGTCGCGGCGCCCCAGCATCCGCCACGCCGCCGCCCTCCCGAGCGACGCCTCGGCCAGCCGGGTCGGCGCCCCCGCTCGCAGGGCACGCTCGAACCACGCCAGCGCCGCAGTGCCGTCAGCGTTCGTCAGGGCGAGTTCCCCCAAGCCGACGCATGCCACGTCCTGCAGCCGCGAGGCGGGCACGCGCGCGAGCAGGGCCTCGTAACAGCGGCGGGCACCGTCGCGCTCGCCGCGCAGCCGTCGGCGGTCGCCCTGCCGCGCCAGAAGAGCCGGAGGCAGCGCGTCGAGGGGACACTCGGCCTCAAGTTGATCCAGCAGCGCTTCTGCGGCGTCCACGTCCCCGCGCCGCGCCAGCACGTCAGCGTCCACGAAGCGGGCCCGCGCCCGGGCGGTCGGCTGCGTCCGCTGCGCGGCTTCGAGCAGCCACGTCTCCGCCGGGGCTACGGGCTCGCGGTTGGCACGGCCGACGGTCTGCGCGATTTCCGCCAGCACGCGTTCCACGTGCTCCCGCGCGGGGTCGGCAAGGTGCGGGCGCACGAGCTCAGCCATGGCCTCGGCCGCCGCCGTGGCGTCGCCCTCCTGCGAGAGGATCCGGCCGATCCAGTAGGCCGCACTGAGCGTCAGCGGGTCATCGGGATTCGCCGCCGCGAGCCCGCGCCAGCGGCTCACCGCCCGCGCTCCTTCGCCGAGCGCGACTTCAAGGCGCGTGAGTTCGTCGAGCGCGTGCGCGCGGCCCTCCGCTTCCAAGCGATGATCCAGAGCCCCGCGATACGCCTCCACCGCCGCCTCGCGCTGGCCGGCGGCGGTCAGGATGTCGCCACGGAGCGACAGGACCTCGCCGCGCTGGAGGTGGTCCGCCGGGTAGCGTTCCAGCCACGCCGCCGTCGCCCGCTCCGCCTCGGCCAGGTCGCCCACGCCAAAACGCGCCGCGGCTCCACGGTACGCGGCGTCGGCGCGGAAGCGGCCCTCCGGATACTCGTCGGCATACGCCGCCAGCTCCACCAGCGCGCGCCGCGCCTCCCCTCCGGCCAGGCTGGCCATCGCCTCGAGGTAACGCGCTTCCTCGCGCCACGGGCCGTCCGGCGAATCCGCCCGCAGGCCACCCGCCGCCTTCCAAGCCTCGTCGAACGCCCCCACGCCGATCCACGCCTGCGCCTGCCGCAGGCGCAGCGCGTCGCGGAGGTCGGCCACCGGATCCGCCGCCAGCGCCGCAGCGAGGAGCCGCACCTGACGCGGACCGTCTCCCAGCGCGGCCGCCGCTCCCGCCGCGATCCCGAGGGTCGGGGCGAGCAGGGAACTGCGGGCGTGCCGCGCGGCGAAGGACTCCGCGTCGGCGATCGCCGCCGCCGGACGTCGCGACTCCGCCAGCGCGCGCACGCGCCACGCCGCCGCCTCCTCCGCCTCCGGGGACTCGGGCCAGCGCAGCAGCACGCGCCCGGACACCAGGGCACATTCCCAGACCTGCCCGCGCGCATGGTAGGCCCGCGCG
>CAIOTK010000505.1 GCA_903861185.1 uncultured Opitutia bacterium
CAGGGGCTCGGGATACCCGCCGGCCACGAGTTGCTCGGCCAACGCGTTCCCGGGCTCATTCAGCTCGCCCGTGATTTCACTCCTCAGCTCACCGGCCAGGAAGGCCGCCAAAAACGCTCCCGGAGCACGGGCCTTTTCCGCCTCGGTCAACGGATGGAGCGGCACGAACTCGATGCGGCCAGCCAGGGACTCGCCCAACTGCGGCAGCAACAGCAGATCCGCCGAACCGGTGAGCAGGAATCGACCCGGTCGCCGGTCCCGATCGACGGCCGCCTTGATCGCCCGGAACAGCTCCGGCGCCCGCTGCACCTCATCCAGCGTCACCGGATCCCGCAGGCCGGCGACGAACCCCGTGGGATCCTCGCGCGCCGTCCGCAGGATCGCCTCGTCGTCGAGGGTGACATAACTCCGCTCCGGCGCGCAGCTCCGCGCGAGGGTGCTTTTGCCGCATTGCCGGGGCCCGATGATCGCAACCGCCGGGGTATCCGCCAAAGCCGCGAGCAGCACCCGCTGGACCGGGCGAGGGTAGAGGGGGACTGCGGCGTCCATTTGTACATTAGAGTGCCGTCCAAATGTACATTGTCAATCCGTCCAGTTGTACATCCAAAGCCCGTCTACTTGTACATTAAGGCGCCGTCTAAATCTACCTCGCTAAATCTTAGGTCACTCTATTGAAATTACTTACCGATGCAAAAGGTCGCGAACAAAGCGTCGAGCATTCGCTCGTGGTCAATCCGCCCGGTGATGCGGCCGCAGGCGTCGAGGATGCCGCGGATTTCGCTGGCCACCAATTCCACCGGGCCGTGCTCCCGCCACTGGGCCCGCGCCGCCGCCACCCCCGTCGCCGCCTCAGCCAAGGCCACGGCGTGCCGCGCATTCACCGCCACGAGCTCACCCGGATCGTAGCCGAGGGCATCCACCCGCCGGATAATCTCGCTCCGCAGCGCCTCCAGCCCCTCGCCAGTCAACGCCGAGGTCCGCACCACACTCGCACCCGGCCAGGGCAGGGGAGCCGTACCCGCCGAAGCAAGGTCCACCTTGTTCTGCACCACAATCACCGGCAACTCCCGGCCCTTCGCCTGCAGTTCCGCCGGCAATTCCGGGGCCGTCGACTGGGTCGCATCGAGCACCAGGATCCACAAATCCGCCCCTAGCGCCCGCTCCACGGTCTTCGCGATGCCCAAACGCTCCACCGGCGCCGGCGCAAGGTTGAGCCCCGCGGTATCGACGAGGCGCAGGCAGTGCGGCCCGACGATCCAGCGCTCCTCCAGATAATCGCGCGTAGTCCCCGGCTCCGGGCTCACCAGCGCCCGCTCTTCCCCCAGGAGGCGATTCAAGAGGCTGCTCTTACCCGCATTCGGCGCCCCCAACAGGACCGTCCGAACGCCCTCCCGCAACAATTCACCGTAGCGCGAGGTCGAGGCTAACCGATTGATCATCAGCTCAATGGCTTCGAGCTCGCGCGCCACCAGCGTACGATCCTCCGGCGGGAGATCCTCCTCCGGAAAATCGATATAGGCCTCCAGCCGCGCCAGCACACCCAGCACGCGATCCACGATCTCCCCCAGCCGCTGCCCCAAACCACCCTGCAGGTGGTGCCGCGCCGCCGCCAAAGCCCGTTCACCCCGCGCGTGGATGACCTCCATCACCGCCTCCGCCTGACTCAGGTCCATTCGACCGTTGAGAAACGCCCGGCGAGTGAACTCACCGGGTTCCGCCAAGCGACAGCCCCGCGCCACGAGATCCTCGAGGATCCTTTGCGCAATGTACGGGTTGCCGTGACACGTCAGTTCCCAGACGTCCTCGCCGGTGTAGGACTTGGGTCCGGCAAAGAACGTGGCCACCACATCATCGATCTCGATGCCGGCGCGGTCGCGGTAAGGGGCATGGCGGGCCCGCCGCAGCTCCGGTTCGCGGCCGAGCACCTCGCGCGCGACGGAGGCCGCCGCCGGCCC
>CAIOTK010000506.1 GCA_903861185.1 uncultured Opitutia bacterium
CAACCCGGCCGGGGTCTCGAAAAGCACGTAACTGCCGTGGGCCACCCCGACGTAACGCCACGACGGCGCTACCCGTGGTCCGGCCTCAGGCACCGCAACGGGGACGGGCGCGGCAGGTGCCGGCGCGGAGAGTGGCGCGCCTTCCAAGGCAGGCCGAGACGACGGGGGCTCCGGCACCAGCGGGCGCGCGAAAGCGACCGGGGTGCTCCGCACCAGAGGCCACGAACCACCAGCGGCAGAGTCAGACTGGGGAGCCGCGGCCGGTAGTTCCCTCGGGGCGGGGCCACCGACGGGCGCGGACGGATCGGTAAGCTCCCGCAGTCGCGCGAGGATCGAGCGGATCACGAAGCTCCGCACCTGCGGTTCGCTGCGGAAGCGCACCTCACGCT
The DNA here is from genome assembly GCA_903861185.1 of uncultured Opitutia bacterium. Taxonomy (GTDB): domain Bacteria; phylum Verrucomicrobiota; class Verrucomicrobiia; order Opitutales; family Opitutaceae; genus ER46. Next base: position 390 of record CAIOTK010000506.1, read on the forward strand.
TCGCCGGGTGCACGTTGACGTCCACCGCCGCGGGATCGCAGCGGAGGAACACAAACGCGAGCGGGTAACGGCCGCGCGGCACAGATTCGTGATAACTCTCGATCAGCGCGTAATTCAGGGTCCGGCTGTCGACGGGACGCCCGTTCACGAACACGAGCATCTCGTGCCGGGTCGGCCGCCCCACCCCGGGACGCCCGACCAAACCTTCGAGGCGGAGGCCCGGTTCCTCCACCGCGATCGGCACGGCTAGCGCCGCCAGTTGTCGACCAAAGATTTCCCCGACCCGATCCGCCAAGGTGCGGCACTCGGGCGAACGGAAGACGACCCGGCCATCCTCGACCAGCGTAAAGGCCGTGGCTGGGCACGCCAGCGCGTAGAGCCGGACGCAATGGATGATGTGCGCCGCCTCCGTTGCGTCCGTCTTGAGGAACTTCCGCCGCGCGGGCACCGAGTTAAAGAGGTGGGCGACCTCAATCGAAGTGCCCGGAGCCCGCCCGCAGTCACGCACGTGCAGGAGACGCCCCCCGTTGACGAGCACCTCGGTACCCGCGGGGTCGTCCGCGGTCCGGGTCTGGAGGGTGAAACGAGAGACGCTGGCGATCGAAGGCAGGGCCTCCCCGCGGAAGCCGTAGCTCGCGAGCCGGTCGAGGTCATCCGCCGCGGCAATCTTGCTCGTGGCGTGACGCTCGAGGGCCAGCAGGGCGTCGTCCCGACTCATCCCGTGGCCGTTGTCCTCCACCCGCATCAGCGCGCGCCCGCCCTGCCGAAATTCGACCGCAATCCGCGTGGCCCCGGCGTCGAGGGCGTTTTCGACCAACTCCTTGACCACGGCCGCCGGGCGTTCGATGACCTCGCCCGCGGCGATCTGGTTCGCCACGCGGTCGGGAAGGATGCGGACTTTGGCCATCAGCGCCCTTGCTCGGCGTTCTCCGCCCCGGCGTCAACCCCGCGGAGGCCCTTCGGCCGGCGGCGCGTCCGGCCGCGACGGCGGCCCGCGGTGGTCGACGAGGCTCGCCAAGTAGGTCATCGCGCGGAAGGGACGCAGGATGGCGTTGCCGATGAGCAGCGGTTCCACCGGGTGGCCACGGTCCTCCGGCAGTCGCGCGATGAGTTGCGAGAGCACCAGCGAGCCCCCCACCACAGTCAGGAAAAAGAGCTGAAAGACGGCGGGATCGATGCCCCGGCCGCCCTCCGCCTTCAGCACAAGCCCCCACAAGATCGGCGAGAGGCCGCCGAGAACCGCGGTGAACGCTCCGTGGATGGAGACCGCTAGGGTACGATCTCGCTCCCCGGTGGTTTTGGGGAGGTATTGGAGGTTTGCCATCACCCAAACCGCCGCCGCGAGGCCGAGCAGGAAGTAAGAGATGAGCAGCGCGGGGATCCCGCCGGTGCCCCACTCCAGGAAGACCCACCAGTAACCCGCGACGACCGCGTAGAGCCCAAGCGCGAGCAGGAAGAAGGGTCTCGCTCCCAGTTCATCGATCCGCCGCCGCAGGACCCAGGCCGCCGCCATCACCCCAGCATACCGCGCCACCTCGAAGACCATAATCTGCGCCGTGGACAATCCCGGTCCGACCTTCAGGTAATACGCCGCGAATGGCGGCAGGGGCGTAACGATCGCGGCCCCCGCCCCCGCCAGCCACACGTACTTCCGGAATACCGACGGAGCGAACAGGTGTCGCGGCGTATCCCGCAGGACCTCGCGCAAGCTCACGGGCGCCGGCCGCGGCGCATCCGGCAATTGGCGCAGGGAAAAATAGCTGACGAAGGCCCCGGTCAGCGCGATGAGGTACTGGATCAGCAGCGCCCAGTAAACGGGCAGCAACGCGAAGAGGCCGGCGCAGGCGAGGAGCGTTCCCACGCTCGCCACCGCAGAGGCGAACTGGTCGCTCCCGAAATAGCGCCCGCGGACCCGCTCCGGCAGGATCGCGTAAAACCAGGAGATGCCCGACGCTGCTCCGATCGAGCGGAATAGGCAGAAAAGAAAAACACTCCACACCAGCGCGTCCACCATCCACGGCTGCGGCCCGCGAAGCGCCAGCGCCGCGAGTACCGCGGGGACTGCGAGGAACACGGCCCGCGTCCGCCACCCGCCGAGCATTACCGCCTTGAAGCCGTACCGCGGCAACAACGCGGTCGAGAGGATCTGTACCGGCGTAAGGACGAAGACGAAGGAATAGGCCAGCCCGACTTGGAACGGCGTCGCCCCCAGTTCCTCCGCGAAGAGAACCATCGGCGTGCCAATGCCGATCTGCCACGCGATGGCGTTGAAAAATGCAAAGACGAGTCCGGGCCGGAACGGCGCCAGTTCCGGATCGGACCGTACAGTGGGAAACAGCGCGCGCATCACGCGCCGGCCGCGGCCGGTTCACCTCGCCGCCTCACCGCCCCTTTACGGCGCGGTCGCCTGCACGCCCCGCGCACTTAACGGAGCTCCCGGCGCCAGTGCGCCAGCTGGCGGGCCACTTGGGCCGGTCCCGGCATTCCGGTGCCCCGGCGCTTGGCCATCGCCCGCCGCAGGTCGAACACGGTCGCCCAATCGGCGCCAAAACCGGCGTGCACCGCGCGCACGTCCGAGGTGGGCAGCCGGTCGAGAGCCACGCCGGCCTTCTCCGCCAGCCGGACGACCGCACCGACCGCGTGGTGCGCCTCGCGAAACGGCACGCCGCGCTCCACCAAGTAGTCCGCGAGGTCGGTCGCCAGCAGCGCCGGGTCCGCCACCGCCGCGGCGCACTGGTCCGCCCGGACGCGCAGACCAGCCAAGGTCCCGGCCAGCACTTCCGCGCAGAGAGCGGCCTGGTCGAAGGTGTCGAATACCGGTGGCTTATCCTCCTGCAGGTCGCGGTTGTAGGTCAGCGGCAGCCCCTTCGCGAGCGTGAGCAGGGTCTGCAGGTTGCCTTGGAGCCGCGCTGCCTTGCCCCGCAGCAGCTCGCAGGAATCCGGATTCTTCTTCTGGGGCATCAACGACGAGCCGGTGCAGAAAGCGTCCGGCAGGTCGACGAATCTAAACTCCGCGCTCGCCCACAAGATTAGGTCCTCGGCGATGCGTGAGAGGTGCACCCCGAAGACGGCACCCGCCGCCGCGAAATCAAGGAACAGGTCGCGGTCGGCCACGGTGTCCATTGAGTTGCGCGTCACGCGCGGCTTCCCCTTGGCGTCGACGAACCCGAGCGCCCGCGCGGTGAATTCGCGGTCGATCGGCAGCGTAGTACCCGCGATAGCCCCGGCCCCCAGCGGGCACCAGTTGGCCCGCTCCGCCACGTCGCCGAGCCGCCCGTGGTCCCGATCCAGCATCTCCATCCACGCCAGCAGGTGGTGGGCGAACAGCACCGGCTGCGCCCGCTGCAAGTGAGTGTAGCCGGGGATCAGCACCTCTCGATTCGCCTCCGCCAAGCCGAGCAGCGCCCGCTGCGCCCCACGGATTCTGGCCCGCAACTCGCTGCAGGCGTGCTTGAAAAATAGCCGCATGTCCGTCGCCACTTGGTCGTTGCGGCTCCGCGCGGTATGCAGCTTGGCCGCGGCCGGCACCCGCTTGGTCAGGGCCTGCTCGATGTTCATATGGACATCCTCCAGTCGGGTGTCCCAAGTGAAATGGCCAGCCGCGATCTCCCGCCCAATCGCGTCGAGACCGCGGTGAATCGCGGCTCGTTCCCGTTGCGTGATCAACCCAACGTGCGCCAGCATCGCCGCGTGGGCCTGGCTACCCTGGATGTCGAAGGGCGCGAGGCGGCGGTCGAACGAGACGGACTCGCTAAAACGCAGCATCAGCTCGGCGGGACCGGCGGTGAACCGCCCGCCCCAAGTGGCGTGGGATGGCTTGGCCATGAGGGACAGGTGATGCGCGCCGCCGCGGCGCCCTGCAACGCGAAACCGGGCCGCTCCGCCCTTGCTCCGCCCCCGTCTGCGCGACCACCGTCGCGGGATGCGCCTCCGGCTGCGCCCCGCTCTCCCAGTCCTCGTCCTGCTGCTGCTCGGTGCGCCCGCCGGAGCCGCCGCCGGGCTCCCCTTACGCGCTGAGATCGAGCCGGCTTGGACGTCAATCTACGTTGGGGCCGTGACGCTCCGTACAACCGAGTTCGTCCGGGGCACGGAGGGTGCCTTCAGGGCCACCTATACCGCGCGCGTAATCCCCTACTTCCCCGCCAATGAAGCGGGCGCAATCGCGATTGTGGTGCCCGATGCGGACCTAATCCGCCTCCAGGCGGGCGAACCCGTGGACTTCCAGGGCTCCGCCCGCAACGAGCACGGCGAGGATCGCACCGTATCGGGCCGCGCCACCCCGGTGGACGCCCATCACGGCCGCCTTAAGGTCCGAGTGCGCGTCTCACCCCGGATCGAGCTCATCTTCAACACGACCTACCGCTTCCCCGCGGCGGCGCCCACCCGCGTCACGCCCACTGAAAAGTGATCGGCGCGTCGATGTCCGGGTGCAGGCTGCGGTGCACGGGACAGGCCCGGGCCGCGCCCATCAGCGGTTGCGCGGCGGGATGATCTGCAGGCAACGGCACCTTTACCTCGGTCACCAGCCGTCCGATCCGCCTCGGCAGGTCGGGCGCCATCTCCTTGCGCACGGTAAAGCTTAGCCCCCGCAACTCGACACCGTGCTTGCGCGCCGCGATCGCCATCGTGGTCGCGATGCAGGTGCCAAGCGCGGTCGCGACGAGGTCCGTCGGAGAAAAGGCCTCACCCTGCCCTTGGTTGTCGCGCGGGGCGTCGGTGTGGAGCACGGATCCGGAGGGTCCGTGCCGCACGCTGCAGTGAAGGTTGCCTTGGTAACGCCCAGTGATCTCGACCATCCCGGAAACCTCAGCAAACTCTTGCGGCGCCGCAATCCCAAGGTCGCGCGCCCGGCGGGAAGGTGCGGAAAATATTTCCCAGCGGGCACCTCTCCGATTCAACTGATCCCAGCCTCCCTTAAAATGCGCCTACTCCCCGCCCTCCTCCACCTTCTTGCCGGCAGTTTCCTGCTGACCGCCGCCGCCCTCGCCGCCGCGAACCCACCCGCAGCCAAGACGAAGGCACCGAACCCGGTGCTCGCGCCCATCGCGGACGCACCTGGCCTGCCCCGTGTGCTGCTGATCGGTGATTCGATCTCTATGGGCTACACGCTCCCCGTGCGTACGCGGCTGGACGGCAAGGCGAACGTGCACCGGCCGCCCGTGAACTGCGGCGACACCGCGCGCGGCGTGGCCTCTCTGGACCAATGGCTCGGCGCCGGCCGCTGGGACGTGATCCACTTCAACTTCGGCCTCCACGATCTGAAATACCTCGACGCCAAGGGTCAGCTCGCCGCCCCCGCGCAGGGGCGCCAAGTGCACTCGCCTGCTCAGTACGAGGCAAACCTGCGGGCAATCGTGGCACGGCTGCAGCGGACCGGGGCGCGCCTCGTGTTCGCGACAACTACGCCCGTTCCAGCGGGCAGCCAAGGCCGCGTGGCGGATGACGCCGCGCGCTACAACGCCGTTGCCCTCCGGGTGATGCGCGAGCTCGGGGTTGCCCTCAACGACCTCCACGCGGTGGCCGCCGCGGATCTCGCCGCGTTGCAGCGGCCGGCAAACGTGCACTTCACCGACGCCGGGAGCGCGCGCCTCGCCGAAGCAGTCGCCGCGCGAATCACGGCGCTCCTGCCCGCGCGCTAAGGTTCCCTCAAGGGAATGGGCTTGGCGCGGTGACCGGGACTCGAACCCGGGACCGACGGTTTAGAAAACCGTTGCTCTATCCGGCTGAGCTATCACCGCGGAAGCCGCGGAAGTGGTACGGTGATGGGATTTCGCGGACAAGGGGAAAACCACGCTTGACTCACCCCGGGCGAAACCTACCGTCCGCGCTCTTTCCCGGTCAACGGGGTGGTAGCTCAGCTGGTTAGAGCGTCTGCCTGTCACGCAGAAGGTCGCGGGTTCGAGTCCCGTCCATCCCGCCAATTTTGAAACGCCGAACCCTCTAGGGGTCGGCGTTTTGCTTTTTCGGCGTGCCTGCGAGTCTCCGGCAGCCAACTCACGGTCCGAGCAGGAACGCCAGCAGGTCGTGGAAATCGCGGTCCGCGAGCGCGGTCTCGAAGACCGCCGGCATCGCCGAAGCCGCCGACGGCTCGAGCCGCGCGATCTCCCCGCTCGCGATCCGGAAATCCCGCCCCGTCACCGGGTCCGCCAAGGTCACGCCCCCTGCGTCCCGCCGAGGATTGAAGCCAGAACGGACCTCCCCGTCGCGCAGCGTCACGGAGGCCATCCGGAACAGCGGATCCACGTTCCGGCCGGGGTCCAGGATGTCCTCCACCACCCGCCCCAGCCCGCGCGCTGTCAGCCCGTCTAGGCTGGGTCCGACGCTCCCGCCGGCATCGCCGCGCCGGTGGCAGGCCGCGCAGTGGGCCGCGAAGACCTCTGCGCCGCGCCGCGGGTCCCGCTTGGCCTCGCCGTGGGCCCCGACCAGGGCGGCGATCACGGCATCGAGCCGCGCATCTTCGCCCGGCAGGTCCCGGGTCAGCTCCGCGACCCGCGCCCGGACGCCCGCGGAACGACGCTCGAGGGAGGGCGCCAACCGGCTGTGGCGCAGCAAACTCGCGGGCGCCCTGCCGTCTCCCACCAAGGCCACCAGCGCGGCAGCGCCTTCCTCGGACTGCGCTAACCCTCCGGCCAAGATGATCGCGAGATCAGTGCCAGCGGCCGACAGTGACGCGGCTAGGGCGCTCCGGGCAGTGGCCCCCGCCGGGATCTTCGCCAACCGCTCTGCTGCCGCCCGTCGTACCGGGAGTCCGGCGCCCGTGGTCAGGATCCGCGCGAGCGCCGCCTCCCCCTCCGCATCCAGATCAAAGGCCTCCAGCGCCGCCTGACGCAGCGCGGCCGGCGACTTGGAATCCAACGCGCGCGCCCGCAGCGGAGCGTTCTTGGCGGGCAAAGGCAGGGGCTTGAGGGTTTGCGCCGCCCGCCTGGAAACGGCCGGATCCTCCGCGGCCAGGGCGCCGAGCAACGTGCGCTCGAGCCAGCCTGAAACCGCGGCCGGCCAACTGGCGAGTTCCTGGCCGGCCGCAGCCGCCAATCCCTCGGCCAGCGCCAAACGCTGTTCCAGCGGCGTGCCGTCAAGCCTGCGGATGAGGGCCTCCACCGCGGTGGCGTTGCCCGGCCCCAGCTGCCGCACCGCGTGCCGCGCGAACTCCCCCGCCCGCGGCCCGGTCACGCCAAATCGTTCAAGATGGGCGATGAGGAATTCCGCCGCTGCCGGAGTCGCGACCGCGACCGCCACGTCGGCCAACCGGACGGCATCCTCCGGGCGAGCCGCCAACTCCTGCAGCTGCTCCCGGGTAGCAACGGCCACGTGCTCCTTAAGCGCCAACCGGAGCGCGTAAACCAGCAGCGCATCCGTCTCTGGCGCACGCGCGAGCATCGAGAGGAGCAGCGGCGCCTGCCACGGCTGGGGGTGTCGCGCGAACACCTCAGCCGCCGCTCGCCACACGTGCCCGGCATTCACCCGGGCGAGAAGGGTGCGGAACGGTTCGACTGCCGCCGGCCCCGGGGGCCCGCGGAGCAGCATCGCGCGGAGGCTCGCGAGCGCGGCCTCGTCATCCGCCGCGCGCGACGCCTCAAGCGCAGCCAAAAGCCCCGCCTCGTCGACCGTCCCCAACCGCTCCCGGAGAAATGCCACGGGCAGCGCAGCCCCCGGCGGCAGGGGAACGGTGAGCGCCGCGAGGGCGGCCTGCGCCTCTCCCGGCGCCACGCGACCCGCCAACTCACCCGCCGCCAGTGTCCGCACGGCGAGATTCGGATCCCGAAGCGCCGCGACCAGCGCGGACGCAGCGGCCTGCGCAAGGTCGGGCAACGCCGGCGGCGGAACCGTGGCGTCCTCGCCCCGCCAGTACACGCGCCAGATCCGTCCGTGGGTTCGATTCCGCGCGGGATGCGTAAGCGGCACCTCGTAGTGGCCGATGATCGGATTATAGAAGTCCGCGATCCAGAGCGCTCCGTCCGGGCCCAACACGACTTGTACCGGCCGGAAGGCGGGATCGTCGCAGGAGAGGAAGTCCGCCTGCCGGACCGCCTTAGGCGTCGACCCCGTCCAATCCAAGCGGGCGCGATTCAGGCGGCGCGTGACGGGATTCCCGTTAAACACGTTGCCCCGGTACTCCTCCGGAAACTGCGCGGCGGCGTACACGGCGATCCCCGCGATCGCGCTCGAGCCGTGGCTGTCGAGCGTGATGGGCGGGGCGAAGCCGAGGCCATCGTGCTGGCGGTTGATCCCCTCGTAAAACCCTCCGCGGAGGAGTAGGTAAACCGGCTTGGAGTGGGAGTCCGCGGTGTAGACGTCGCCGCGAGCGTCGAAGGCGAGGCCGAACGGGTTGGTCTGGCCGTGGGCCCACGGCTCGAGGCGCGACCCATCCGCCCGGAAGCGGAACGTGTTGCCGCTCTCGAGCTTGGTCACGCGGCCGGAGCGGTCCCGGATCTCGCTGCGGTTCGCGAAGCCGTGCGTGGCATAGATCCAGCCGTCGGGCCAGGGAGTGAAGCTGGACGCCATCCCGTGGGTGTCTTTGAAGCCAAAGCCGTCGTAGAGCAGCTCTCGGCGATCGGCCCGACCGTCACCATCGGTGTCCTCGAATCGCCAAATGCCAGGAATCGAGTGCGCAATGACCGCGGCTCCGCGCGCCCCGGGCGACCGCGGTAGGGGTGTCACGCCCACTGGGATGTTTAGGCCGTCGGCGAATACCTCCGTACGTCGCGCGCGCCCGGTATTCGGATCAAAGTCGGAGAGTACAAGCAGTTGGTCGCGCGCCTGGGTTGCGGGCTCGGGAGGCCGGACCAAGCCACGAAACGCCAGCTGGTTATCGTCCCAGTCGCGCGCAAAGTCCGCAATCGGCTGGCCGCGGGCGTCCGTCCGCGCCGGCCAAGGGTAATGCGAGGTGGTGGTCACCCACAGGCGACCGGCGGCGTCGAAGGCAAGATTGAGGGGCTTACCGAGCTCCGGCTCCGCCGCGACGAGCTGGATCGCGAAGCCGGGCGGGAGGTGAAACAGGCCTTGTTGCTCCGCTCCGGGACGCATCCGAGCGTTCGGCGCATCGCCGCGCTGCGCCAAGAGCGTAGGCGCGAAAACCACCACACTCAGGATCAAGGCGGGGGTACGCAGGCGGCGGCAGGAGGACATCGGGGGCTCCGGAAGTCAGGGGTTTACCAAGGGAGGCGCCGGCCCCACCTGAGGTCAACGCCGACGAGGCCGTCGACGCCCTTGTACGTGACCCGAGGTAGCCGGGTCTGGGCGCGCCCGCTCCTCGTGGCTACGACCGCGCAGGTCGACGCTGGTTGGACCCGCGCAACACTTTTACCGCAGCCGCGTCTGGTCACGCGACGACGGCCTTGCCACGCCGACGCGCCTTCTTACCGATCCCACCATGCCTACCCCGCACCGCGCCCACCGCATCCTAGCCGGCCTCCTCGCCGCCGCCCCCCTCCTGCGTTCGGCGGAGCCCACACCGGTCCCATCGCCCTCCGAGGTGGTGACGCTCTCGCCATTCACGGTGGCGGACACCGACGACAAGTCCTGGCAGGCTACGACGACCCTGATCGGCAGCCGGACCAACCAAGAATTGCTGAAGGTGCCGGTAAACGTCGATGTGATCACCTCAGAGTTCATGCGCGACCTCGGCGCATTCAGCCTCGATGACGCGGCGCGCTTCGTCGCGGGCGTCGATGTCACCCCGCGGCTCGAGTCGCGCAATGACGAGCGCGTGAACTACCGGGGCCTCAGCACGGGCGGCATCTCCCGCAACTTCTTCACTTGGTACGTCCCCTCGGACGCCTACAACGTCGAGCGCTACGACTTCGCTAAGGGCTCGAACTCGCTGATGTTCGGCGACTCCTCGCCCGGCGGACAGGCCACCGTCTACACCAAGAAGGCGCGCGCGCGGAACGCTACTGAGCTGTTCGCCAGCTACGGTTCCTACGAGACCTTCCGCTTCCAGCTCGATGCGAACCGCCGGCTGCACGACAAGGTCTTCCTGCGCGTGAACCTCGCCAATCGGCGGAACCGAACTTACGTCCGCGGCACCAATGACGTCTTCCGGGCCGGCCACCTCGCGCTGACCTACGAGCCCTTCAAGACCACCACCCTCCGGGTGGAAGCAGAGCGCGGCGCCACCTACCGGATGCGCGCCGACAGCGCCTTAGCCATCAACGACGTGGCGGCTGCCGGACGCGGGTTCAGCACGAACAACCAGTGGTACGTAACCTCCGACGGGGAGATCATCCAGCGGACCCTGACGAACCCGCCGCTCGCGATCGACCGCAGCGGCCCGACGGGCAACCAAGTGTCCCTGCTGCAGGGTCAGACCCAGGCCGTGCGCCTCCCCAACGGCACCTTCCGCACCTTCAGTGGCTTCGACCAATATTCCAACATGCTGGGGGCAGTGGACTACAACAATCGCATCTTCAACGTCGCCAACTTCACGATCGAGCAGCGCATCGGGAAACTTTCCCTCGAGTTCGCCTACAACCAGCAGTTCCAGCACGAAGATCGGAACGACAACTCCTTCGGCACCAGCCAGACGCCGCCCGTGCTCAGCGTGGACGGCGCCGGGCGGCCCTACATCGACGCGGCCTTCGGCGGCGCCGCCTTCAAGGTCTTCGGTAACGTGGTCAAGGCCGGCCGGCTCGCGGCCGTGTACCCCTTCGACTTCGGTCGCCTCGGCAAGCAACTCTTGGTCGTCACTGCGCTGCAGCAGAAGGACCTGAAGCTCTCCGAGCGCTTCGGTCTCTACAACTCGGCTGCGCCCGGGCTCGCGGTCAACAATGGCCTCCGGCTCCGCGCCTACCTCGACGACCCCGCCTTCGGCTCGGAAAAGTTCTTCGATCAGTTCCTCGTGCCCAACCTGCCAGTCACCGCGGACTTCAAACCAGCCTTTTACCACAGCACGACAGTCACGGGCCCCTTCGTCGACATCCGCTATGCGCGCACCCAGACGGCCTCGCTCTCCGGCGAGTACTTCAAGGGGCGCGTCAACACGCTGGTCGGCGTCAGCTGGAACGCCCTCACCCGCAAGATCCCGAAGGAGTCGGCCTACGCGACCGACGCCCGCGGCATCTTCGTGCACCCGGGGATGCCCCACGAGAACCCCTCAGCCTACGAGTATGACCCGCGCTTCAACCTCTCCGCGCAGAGCAAGATGGCGGGGCTGACGGTGGAGGCGTGGCGCGGCGAGGCTGCACGCGTGGTCGCGATTGCCTCGCATTCCGAATCCTTCAACTGGCAATCCCGCCAAGTGTTCTACGGCCCGGATATCGGGCCCGTGCGCGGCAAGACCAAGGAGGTCGGTCTCCGGCTTGAACTGCCCCGGCGCCTCACGGCGACGGTCTCGTTCTACGACACCAAACGGGTGAACGCCGCCTATGCGTGGAATCCCGACGTGCTCAGCCTCACCCAGCTCGAGGACCTGATTAACCCGAACAATATCCCGCCGAGCGACCCGCGCTACCTCGAGGTAGTCAACGGCCTTAACAACGAACGCCGGACGGTGAACTCGAACGAGCAATCGCGCGGCGTGGAGTTCACGCTGCAGAGCCAGCGCTGGCTGGGTCTGCAGTCGCGGATCTCGTTCTCCGCGAACCGCGTCCGGGCGCAAGCGGACTTCTCCCGGTTCCGCGCCTACCTCACCGCAGCGGAGGAGCGCACCACCGCCGCCAACGCGCCCGGCGGAGACCGCACCCTCGCCGAGCAGCCAGCCGTGCTCGCGAATGCCCGCAATGTGCTCACCTCGAACACGCTGACGGACGAGGTCGCCGGCCGCCGCAGCGTGCCCTACACCGGTAGCTTTGTCCTCGACTATCAAGTTCCCCGCGTCCGCGGCTTCCGCGTGGGGCTCAACGGCGTCTTCACCCCGGACTACAATGTCTACATCCGTGAGGGCCAGCCCTACCAAGCCGGGGCCTCCTTCCCCCTCAACGCGTACCTGATGTACGACCGGCGGATCCTGCAGCGTTACCAGACTACATTCCGTCTGGGGCTGAACAACGTTTACGACGTGATGGTCGGGGACGGGCGCTACCGCGTGACGGGCGCCACCTCATTTAGCACGACCCAAAACCGCCCGAACTACATCTACCGCTACGCGGAACCGACCACTTGGTCCTTCAGTGTCACGACGCGCCTCTGACCGGCGCACGGTAATCAGGCCGGCCGCGCGGGAGTGGCGGCCGGCGGAACCGGCACCGCGCGGCTGACGAGCACCTTGTCCACCCGATGGCGGTCCATATCCACTACCTCGCAGCGCCACCCGCCCCACTCAAAAGTTTCACCCGTCCGCGGAATGCGGCCGAGCCGGTCCAGCACGAAACCGCCCACCGTCTCAAAGCTCTCGGCCGCTTCGCCCGGGAGCTCCGGCAGCGCGAGCCGGGCGCGGAAATCCCTCACGGTCATACTGCCGTCCACCAGCCACGAGCCGTCCTCGCGCTGCGTCGCCTCGGGCGCCCGCCGGTCCCCCGGCTCCGGCAGGTCACCGACGATCGCCTCCATCACATCGATGAGCGTGACGAGACCCTGTACGCTGCCGAACTCGTCCGTGACCAGAGCCTGGTGCTTTCCCGTCTTCTTGAAGGCCTCTAGGAGCTGGATCGCGTTGATCGAGATCGGCACGAACAGGGGCGCCTGGAGGTGGTGCCGGATGCTGTTCGGCAAACCCGCCGCCGCGTTGGCCCAGAGCGCCTTCACGCTCACCATCCCGAGCACGTTATCCCGCGTGCCCTCGTAGACCGGAAAAAGCGAGTGTCCGCTGGCGACGATCTTGCGCCAGTTCACCTCGTCGGTGTCGTCGACGTCGAGCCACACAATGCGCGTGCGGCGCGTCATGATCTCCGTAACCGGTCTTTCATCGAGTCGCAGCACCCCTTCGACCATCGCCCGCTCCGCCCGGTGGAAGACCCCAGCGCTGGCGCCCTGCTCGATCATATGCGTGACCTCCTCCGCAGAAGGCGGGGCGTCCACCTCGCGCCCCAGCCCGAACGCCTTCAGCACGAGGTTCGTGGAGACCGTCAGCAGCCAGACAAACGGCGCGGCCACCCGTGCCAAACCAGTCATCGGCCGCGCCACCAGCATCGCCCGACCCTCGGGGTTGCTCAGGGCGACCCGCTTCGGGACCAGCTCGCCGATGACGAGGGAGAAGTACGTGATGGCCCCGACCACAAGCAGGATGGCGACGGGCTCCGCGTAGGGCGCGAGCACGGGGACCCGCCCCACGAAGGGCGCAAGTTTGCCCGAAAGGGTGACGCCACCGAGGGCGCCGGCCAAAATTCCCACCAGCGTAATGCCGATCTGCACCGTCGAAAGAAAGCGCTCCGGCGATTGGGCTAGCGCCAGTGCGGCCCGCGCTCGCACCGATCCCTCGTCCGCCAGCTTCTTCAGTCGCGCCTTGCGTGCAGAGACGACTGCGATCTCCGCCATCGCGAAGACGCCGTTCAGCAGCAGCAGCAGGAATAGGATGAGGATCTCGACCAGGAAATGCATTAGGCGGGCCGCGCCTCCCCGGATCCGATGTATCCCGGCCTCAACAGCAAGATGGGTTTACGATGAAAGCGGCAGGACGACGGCACCGCGGGACGTTGGCCGGCCCCTCCCGGCTGTCAAACCGCCGACCAGTCCTCAGGGCTGAGCGAGGAAGGTCTGCAGTCCCGCGAGGTCGTCGGCACCGATCACGTCTACACCGGCGGCGCGAAGTTCGCTCCACGCTGCGGGAGTGTCCGGCACGTTCCAGAATCGCAGGCGCCGGCCCCGCGCGTGTGCCCGGGCCACCCAATCGCGGAGGTTGCGCCGCACCTCCTCCGGCATCGGGCCAGTCCAGCTCCAAGGCGAGAAGGTGCGCCAGTTTTCGCTGATCCAAGGGATGAGCGTCGCAGGCAATGGGGAATCAAGATGGGCTCGGCGCCCATCCATCGCGACCAGCCGCCGCGGCGCGACACGCAACGCCGCCTCGTCTCGGTTACCGGACAGGATCACCGTGACCGCCCGGCGGGTTTCCCGTCCCTCCTCAAACTCGGTGAGCATCGCGGCGTAGTCCGCCAGCGCGGCCGCCACCGCTGCGTACGTCGGTGCCGCCGCAGACTTCACATCGACGAGCAGGACGAAATTGGCTTGGCCGGGGTGCACCGTGCCACCCCCCGCCCGGACCCGCGCCTGCAGGGGCTCGAGGTACAAGGTCCGCAGGTCGCGGCCGGGCCGGACGTCCCGTCGGTCGTGGGCGACCAGTAACTCGCCGTCCACCAGCCACACGTCCGCCTCGACGCTGCCGAAGCCCCGGTCGAGGGCGTCGAGCAGCGGGCGCGGATGTTCATAATCGTTATGGGCGTGGGCGACCGGCGGGCGGGGCTCCACCGCATGCGCAACCCACCCCAAAATGAAGACGAAGAGCAGAAGCGGGCGCATCGACCTAGCCTGCGCCGCGTCGGTCCGCGGCGGCAAGTCCGGCGCGATTTCCCTTGTGGCCGGGAAGCGACGAACCGGATGCTGCCGCGGCCTGCAGGCCACCGATGTCCTCCCCTGCCCTGCCCTCCCTCTCCGACCGATTTGCCGTCCGATTTGGTGCCGCGCCCGCTCTCCGCGTACGGGCACCGGGCCGCGTGAATCTGATCGGTGAACACGTCGACTACGTCGGGGGCCTAGTACTACCCGTGGCCATTGACCGAGCGATTTGCGCTGCGGCCTCGACCAACGGCCGCAACGTGCTGCGCCTCGTCTCCGAGGCGGCGGGGATCGCGCCCGTGGAGGTACCGCTGGTCGATCTAGGGCCGCGCACCGGATCCGATGGCTGGCTCAACTACGTACTCGGAGTCCTCGCGCAGTACCGGGAACTCGGTTGGACGGTGCCCGGTTTCGACGCCCTTTTTTCCGGCGATTTGCCCCTCGGTGCTGGCCTCAGCAGTAGCGCGGCGCTCGAGACCGCCACCGCCCTGCTCCTCGAGGGCCTCACTGGGCGAGGCTTGGATCCAATCGAACGGGCCCGCCTCTGCCAGCAGGCGGAACACCGGCACGCGGGCGTCCCCTGCGGCCTGATGGACCAACTGGCCGTGGGCGCCGGCCGCGCGGGACACGCTCTGCTCATCGATTGCCGCGACCTCCGGGTGACCCCGGTGCCGCTGCCTCCGGACTGGTCGATCATCGTGGCGGATACCCGCGTGAAGCACACCCTCGCCGACGGGGAATATCGCCGCCGGCGCGAGGATTGCGAGGCGGCGGCGCGCGCGCTGGGAGTTCCCACGCTGCGCGACGTGAGCCTAGAGCTGCTGGCCGCAAACGCCTTCCGGCTCGATGAACGCCTCGCGCGCCGCGCCCGGCACGCCGTGACCGAGATCGCGCGGGTTCCAGCGTTTGTGGCGGCGGCCGCCGCCGGCGATGCGACCGCGGCCGGCACTTTGCTGCGCGCCAGCCACCTCTCACTGCGCGACGACTTCGACGTGAGCTGCCCCGAGTTGGACGCCCTAGCGGAGGCGGCATGGCGGGCCGGCTCGGAGCTCGGCGTGATCGGGGCGCGGATGACCGGCGGCGGTTTCGGCGGCGCGACCGTCACCCTGGTCCGCCGCGGGCGGGAGGCGGAGCTCGCGCGGCATCTGGAAGTCGACTTTGCCGGCCGCTTCGGCCACATCCCCTCGGTCTTCGTCACCCGCCCCGCGGGCGCGGCGGAGATCATGCCCCCGGACTACCCCGCCCCATGACCCTCCTCACGTTCCTCTTTTTCACCGGCCTCGTCGGGTTCCTAACCTGGCTCCTGACGCGGGGCGACGACCACCGGACCACGACCGGTTACTTTCTCGCGGGCCGAACGCTGACCGGCGGGTACATCGCGGGTTCGCTGCTGTTGACGAACATCTCCACCGAGCAGCTCGTGGGCCTCAACGGCGCTGCGTTCACCGACGGTCTCGCCGTGATGGCGTGGGAGGTGATCGCGGCCACGGCGCTGGTCGTGATGGCACTGTATTTCCTACCGCGATTCCTCCGCAGCGGCATCACCACCGTGCCCGAGTTCCTCGAGACAAGGTTCGCCGGGCACACCCGCGCCATCACCACGGTCATCTTCATCGTAGCCTATGCAGTAATCCTGCTGCCCATCATTCTTTACACCGGCGCCACCGGCCTGATGGGCATTCTCGACCTGCACGCGATCACAGGGATTCAAGACGTGACCACTCTGCGCTGGGTCACGGTGTGGTTCATCGGCATTGTTGGCTCGCTCTATGCGATCTTCGGCGGCCTTCGCTCGGTAGCGGTCTCGGATACCCTAAACGGATTCGGTCTGCTCGTGGGCGGCGTGCTCATCACTTGGTTCGGCCTGCAGGCCGTGAACGGCGAGGGGGCCTTAGCGGCACTGCGGGACCTGCGCGCCGCACACCCGGAGAAGTTCAATTCCCTTGGCGGCGCGACTTCCTCCGTACCCTGGCACACGCTCCTTAGTGGGGTACTGCTGCTGAATCTGTTCTATTGGACGACCAATCAGCAGATCATCCAACGCGCGCTCGCCGCGCGGAGCCTGCGCGAGGGTCAGCGCGGCGTGTTGCTGGCAGGCTTTTTCAAGGTGCTGGCCCCACTCGTGCTCGTCCTGCCGGGGATCATTGCGTTCCACCTATATGCCAAGCAGGGACTAAAGCCCGACGACGCCTACGGCACACTGGTGAGCCGCGTCCTGCCGCCCTGGCTGACCGGTTTCTTCGCCGCGGTGATCGCAGGGGCCATCCTGAGCTCTTTCAATTCGGTGCTTAATTCCACCGCGACCCTCTTCTGCCTCGGTTTCCACCGAGTGGGAGCGGGCGGTGCGGCGGCCGAGGACGCGCGGGTGATCCGTCGCGGCAAGGTGGTCGGCACTGTGGTGGCGGTCTTCGCGATGATCGCGGCCCCGCTATTGGCCGGGCAGGACAGCATTTTCGGGTACCTGCAACGAATGAACGCACTGTACTTCATCCCGATCTTTGCCGTGGTGCTCGCCGGATTCCTCTTCCGCCGGGCACCCGCGTGGGCCGCGAGCACCGCGCTCGTCGCTGGCTGCGGCATCCTGCTCCTCGGCTATTTCGTCCCGCCTTTCTCCGGTTGGGCTGCGCAACTGAACGGATTCCACTTCATCGGCCTGGTTTTCCTCGCTCTGATGCTATTTCAGTTCCTCGCCGGGGTCGTTGCGCCACGGACGGAGCCGTGGGAACACCGCGCATCCGGCGACGTCGATCTCACCCCTTGGCGCTGGGCCAAACCTGTCGGCTACGGACTCGTC
The DNA here is from genome assembly GCA_903861185.1 of uncultured Opitutia bacterium. Classification (GTDB taxonomy): domain Bacteria; phylum Verrucomicrobiota; class Verrucomicrobiia; order Opitutales; family Opitutaceae; genus ER46. The sequence goes on from CAIOTK010000506.1 coordinate 17,608, forward strand.
GCTTTCGTGGCCCTGCTGTATCTCTCCTTCGCGGACTTCTCGGTTCTCTCCCGCTAGAACCCTACCGCCCGTGCCCTGCCTCGCCCGCTATTTGCTGCTCCTAGCGTTGGCGACACCCCCCCTGATCCGCGCCGAAGTGCGGCTCGGCACGCCCTTCCAAGATCACGCTGTGCTCCAGCGCGAACGGCCGGTGCGGATTTGGGGCTGGGCCCACCCCGGAGAACGCGTGCGCGTCACCTTGGGGGAACTGCCACCCAGCATGACCAACGCGGATCCCACTGGGCGCTGGGACGTCACGCTCCCGGCGCTGCCCGCCAGCCTCGCCCCGCGCACCCTCTCGGCGGAAGGCAGCACCCGCGCCTTCGCCCGGGACGTGCTGGTCGGCGAGGTCTGGCTGGCCGCGGGGCAATCCAACATGGAATGGCGCCTGAAATCCGCCACCGCCGGCGAGGCCGACCAAGCGGCCGCTGACTTCCCCGCCATCCGACAGCTCAAGGTGGCCCGCAACCCCCGGAGCGAGCGGCAGACCGAGGCGGCCGCCGCGTGGAGCGTCTGTTCCCCCTCGACCGCCGGGGACTTCTCGGCCGTCGGCTTTCACTTCGCCCGGGAGCTGTGGCTGGCGCTGCGTGTTCCCATAGGGTTGATCAACTGCTCGCACGGCAACAGCGCGGTCGAGGGTTGGATGAGCCGCGAGGCACTCGCGGCGGATCCCGCCTTCCGAGGGGTGGCGGACCGTTGGAACGAGGTACTGGCGCGTTACCCCGCCGCGCGTGAACGCCACGAGGCAGCGCTGCAGCGTTGGGACAAGGAGGCGGCGGCCGCGCGCGCCCGCGGCGCGAGCCCGCCGAACCGTCCCGCGGCCCCTATTGGTCCTGGTCATCACCAAGAGCCCGCGGCGCTCTTCAACGGGATGATCGCGCCGGTTTTGCCCTACGCGTTACGCGGGTTCCTCTGGTACCAAGGAGAGGGCAACGCGCGCCGCGCGGGCGAGTACGAGCGCCTTTTTTCCGCCTTAATCGGGCAGTGGCGGCACGACTTCCAGGCCGCGGATGCGCCCTTCTTTTGGGTCCAACTTCCCGGCCTTGGTCGGATGCCGCCCACGACCACGCCCGATGACTGGGTGGCACTACGCGCCGCGCAGACTGCCACTTTGGCCCTGCCCGCGACCGGCCAGGCAGTGACGATCGACGTGGGGGATCCGGCAGACATTCATCCGCTACGGAAGCGCGAGGTCGGCGAGCGATTGGCCCGCTTGGCGCGGCGCCGCGTGTACGGGGAATCCATCCTAGACGAAGGGCCCAGCCCGAAGTGGGTTCAAAGGAGCGGCGCTTTCGTGGAGATAGAGTTCGTCCACGCAGCGGGCGGGTTACGGATGGGGGGCGCGCCCGACCGCGCCTTCGAACTGGCGGGGCCAGAGGGTCGGTTCGCGGCCGCCACGGAGATCGTGATGATCGCCGAAAACCGACTGCGATTATCCGCTCCGGGAGTCGATCGACCCGCGCACGTCCGCCACGCGTGGCAGGCACTCCCCGCCGGCTGGTTGCTAAACGCCTCAGGTCTGCCGACCCCGCCCTTCTCGCTCCCAGTGGACTGACCGCCACGGGCGTATTCAGCCGGGCTCAGTGTCCGCCCTGCAGGAACGCTTGGATCCGCGGGACGAGCTCCTCGCGCGCGTCTTCCAGCACGTAATGGCCGGCGTCCGCGAGCCGGTTCACGGCGGCCCGCGGGAAGAGCTCCCGCCAACGCGCCAAGAAGGTGTCGTCGAAGCAGAAATCCTTCCCACCCCAGTTAATCTCCATCGGATGATCGCGCAGCCGTGCGAGGCCCGCCTCCACCGCGACCAGCGCCGCCCAGCTCGGGTGCGAAGGAGCCAGCGGGATATCGCGGACAAACCCGTGCACCGCGGCGCGATCGGCCCAAGTCTGGTAGGGCCACAGATAGCCGCGGCCCACCTCTCGCGACAACGGCCGACGATGCACCGCCATCCATGTAGCCGGCCACGCGAACCCATTGGCTCCGCGAACCAGCAGCGCACCCAACCCCGGCACGCGGCACAGGGCGATCCGCGCGGGTATCCGTCGCGAACGGAACGCGGCGGTGTTGAGTACCACTATTCGCCCCACCCTTGCCGGATTCCGTCCGGCCCAACCCATCCCGATCGCCCCACCCCAGTCGTGCACGACCAGATGCACCCGACGCAGGCCCAGCGCGTCCACGAGACCCGCTAAGTCCTCGATCCGCCGCGCCAGCGGCCGCGGACCGCCCGGGGTGAGATCCGAAAGGCCCATCCCCAGGTGGTCGGGCACAATGCAGCGCAGTCCGGGCGCCAGAGCCCGCACGAGGTGCCGGTAGTAATAGGACCACGTCGGGTTGCCGTGGACCATCAGCACCGCCTCGTCCCCGCGCGGGCCTTCATCGAGGTAACTCAGCGCGTGGCCGTCGGCCGTGCGGTGGCGGCGCGGGGTGAACGGGTATTCGGCCCGCAGCCAGTCGGGAAGCGCGGCCGGGCTCACCATTCGAGCGCGAGCATCAGGCAGTTGAGGCCGCTCCCGATGCCGAGGAGGGCAACGCGATCCCCGTCGCGCACGGCGCCGGCTTCGACCGCCGCCGCGAGCGTGGCGGGCAGTGCGGCAGAGCCGGTGTTACCTAGGGTCTCGAACGTGGAGAAGTCGCGGGCGAGGTCGAGGCCGAGGGCCTCGTAGAGGCGGCGGCGATGGACCGAGCCGACCTGATGGCAGATGATGCGATCGAACGCGCCCCCCTGGGCGGCCGAAAACTCGCGCCACGTCTCGCGGGCCAGTTCGACGCCGGCCACCAGCAATTCCTCGGAGTCGGTCTGCATCGCCAGCGCCTCGCGACCGTGGTGATCACCCTGGCAGAGCGCGTTGTGATGCGTGGCGGCCCGGGCCACGCCGCCAAGCAGGCGGTGCGGCCGGCCGGTGACGAGAGAACGGTGGCAAACGACGGCAGCCACGGCGGCCGACCCGATCGTGAGGTTGGCGAAGTACGGCTTGATCTCCTGGCGCGAGAGCCCGGGGGCGTTGAGCGTCCGCAGCGTTTCCTCCACCAGCGGCCGGCCATTCTCACCCGCGGCGACCAGCGCGCAACGAATCTGGCCCGACTGGATCATCGCGGCCGCGACGGTCAACGCGTTGAGAAAGCCGAGGCAAGCGTTTGACAGGTCGAAGATCTGCGCCGAGTCGGGCAAACCGATGAGGCGATGGGCGAAGGCAGCCGTGGCAGGCTCCAGCATATCCCGGCTGACGGCAGCGTGGATAAAAAGTTCGACCTGGGCCGGGACGAGACCCGAGCGCGCGAGGGCCGCGCGGCCCGCAGCGGCGCTGGCGGCGGAAGCGCGGGTGCCAGGGGGCCACATCCGACGCGAGCGGATGCCCGTCATCAGTTCCAATCGGCCGGCGGGGAGGCGCAGTCGGGTGTAAAGTGGCTCCAGCCGCCGCTCGATCTCCGCAGAGGTCAGCTCCTCATCCGGCAGCGCAGTCGCCAGCGACTCCAGACAGACATCCGTGAAATTCATTCCGGGACTCACGGGCGCATCGCCAAACGGACCACGTCCTGATCGAACGTATTGCACGCTAAGCCGGCGTCGACGACCACGGTCGTGCCGTTAAGCCCGCTGCTGCGGGGGCTGAGCAGGAACGCGGCCACGTCGGCCACCTCCTGCGTCGCGACGCTCCGTTTCCGGAACGTCAGTTTTTCCGCGTAAAGGTAGCTTTCCAGGTAGCCGGGGATTCCCGCGGAGGAGCTTGTGCGGAGGGGGCCCGCCCCGACGACATTGAAACGAACCGCGGAGTCGGCACTGAAGGACTTAGCAAGGAAACGCGCGCAGGACTCCAGCGCGGCCTTGATCGGGCCCATATAACCGTAGTTGGCAGGCGTGACCTGCAGCGACGAAATGCCGATCGTGACCACCGAGGCGTCGGACGCGAGGAGCGGCTTGAGCGCACGCGACAGCTCGACCAGCGAGAACGCGGAGATGGTGGTCGCCTGCAGGAAGTCGGCCCGGCTCGTCTCATGGAACGGCTTAAATCCCTCGCGGTAGTTGGCGAAGGCGATCGAGTGGACCACGCCGTGCAGCGGGCCGACGCCGGCAGCTTGCAACTCCACCGCGAGACGGGCGGCCGCGCCGTCCTCCTCCACGTCGCAAACGAAAGCCGTCCGGTCACCGAGGAGCGCTGCCAGCGACTGCCGGCGCGCGGCGGAGCGTACGCTATACACGACCCGCGCTCCCTGCTCCTCGAGGGTGCGCGCGATATGCCACGCGACGCTGCGCCGGTTGGCGATGCCGGTGACCAGCACCGTGCGGCCGGCCAGCTGCAGAAAATCGCTCATGAGGCGGGGGCGCTCGCTGGGGCCTTCCAGGCGACGGCGAATTCGAGCGAAAGGATGCGCACGCCGTCTTCACGCCGGATCGATCCCGCGAGCATCGTGAAACCGCCGAGGGCATCCTTCTCCTTTACCTCCAGCAGAACCCGGTCCCCCGGGTATACCGGATGGCGAAATCGCACCTCGGAAATCTTCGCGATGAGCGGCAGCCCCTCGCCGGGGGCCGCGCCGGCCTCTCGCGCCTTAAGGGCCATATAGCAGGCGGCCGCCTGGAACACGGCCTCGCACAGCAGCACCCCGGGGGTGATGGGCGCGCCCGGATAGTGCCCCTTGTAGAAATCCTCCTCCGCCCGCCACGTCCGGCGAGCCACTAGGGTGCCGGGCCCCCGGCTGACGATCTCGTCGACAAACAGGAACGGGGGCCGGTGCGGGATCAGGTCGGTGACGGCGGTCATAACGCGGCGGCACGCTTTTCCGCGTGGAGAGCCTTGTCGATCCTGTTCGCCACAATGACCCCGTAGTTGATCGTGCCGAGCCAGCCGGACATAATAATTCCGACGGAACCGGCGTGGAAGAGGCCCGGCAGCTGGTCTGGCAGGTCCATCGAGACCTTCAGCCCCTCAAATTTGGTGCCGAACGAGGTGCCCGCCCAGTGGGTCGTATAGCGTTCGATGGTCCGCGGCGTGGCCGCCTCACGCCAGTCGATCTTCGCCCGGACGTCGGGGATGTAGCGCTCGAGCGCAGTGATCGACTCCTCAATAAGGCGCTCCTTGGCGCGGGCATACTCCGGATCGGGGAGACCCTGCCAGTCCTCGTGGCGGGCGTTGAGGGAAACCACAATCGCGTAGCGGTCGGCCCCGGGGCGGGTGTCCGGGTAGTAGACCGAGAAAGTGCGACTGGTGGTATCGAAAGCGGTCAGCTCGCCGCTGCTGAAGCGGGGCGCGGCCGAGGTGAACACGAGGTCGCCGATGTGTGGAATGGATTCTCCGCGGCGGATGCCGAGGTAAACCTGGCATGAGCTGGAGTTGACCCGCACCGCGCGGGCGGCCGCAAGGTAGTCGGGGGCGAGGTGCTCCTCGCCGGCGAGGCGGAACAGGGTCGTCTTGAGGTTGGCGTTGGAAAGGATGGCCTTCGCGCGGATCACCCGTCCGCCTCGGGCGACGATGCCGGCCGCGACTTTCCTCCCGTCGCGCTCCTCGACCAAGATGCGTTCCACGAGCACCTTCTTGCGCAGCTCGACCCCGTTGCGGCGGAGCTCGTCCACCATCTTCGCGATCAGCTGGTCGGAACCACCCCGGAAAGTATAGACTCCGGAGCCCATGAAGTTCGAGAAGACGATCCCGTAGGTGATCGCAGGGTCCTCGGTAGTCGAGCCATTGGCGTAGGCAATGGGCTCCATCAGCAGCCGCTGCACATCATCCCGCCCGGGGAAGAAGCGGTTAAACATCTCCCCGGTGGTCTCGCGATGATCGTCGTAGAAGTTCATCCCCCGCAGGTGCTCGTAGAAGGCCTCAACCTGCGCCCGCGGGACCCCGAAAGACTCGACCAGCACGCGCGTATAATCGTCGCGCGTGAAAGTCGTGCGGACGTCCATCTGGGGATTAACGAAGCGGATGTCCCGCAAGGGCACGATCGCCTCAGCGATCTCCCGGGACCAATATTTACGGCAACTCTTAATCATCCCGCTGGGGAAACCGTGCAGGGAGATGTCGAAAATGTGACCGCCGCGGCGAGTGAACCAAGTAGCTAAGCCGCCGAACTGGTAGTGGTGCTCCAGCAGCAGCACGCGGTGGCCGGCCTTCGCAAGGACGTTCGCCCCGGTGAGGCCGCCCAAGCCGCTGCCGATCACGATCACGTCGTATTCGTCCGCCACCCCCTTGAGCCAATCGTAAGCCATGGATGGGGGAGAGCGTGGGTGGTCCGCGACGGGTTGCCAATCCCGCGCTGGGGAATTCGCGCAGGTCAGCCGCGCTGCAGGATATGGTGGTTGGCCATCGAGATGCCGCTCAGCATCGCGCCGACAATTCCGAGAAAGCCCTGATCCGTACCGCAGAGGTACACGTTGGGGGCGGCGGTAAGGCCCCGGCGATGCTTCATCCCCGAACCGTAGACCGCGCCCCGCTGGTGCCCGGTGAAGCGCGTGATGGTCCGCGGGGTGAACATATCGGTCGCCACGGTCACCGCCGCGAGCTCCGCATCCGACACCGGGGGCAGGAACCGCCGCGCGCTCGCCTGCACCACGCCAAACCACTCCTGCTTCCGGGCACGGTACTCCGACTCCGGCCACGCCATCCAATCCTCGGGCCGCGCCAGAGAGGTCACGCGGAACCAGCCCTCGGCCAGCGCCTCGCCCGGTTCGTAAGCAAAGTTGTTCGGAAGGCAGATCACACCGCTGCGGACGTCCACCGGCGCCGACGGGCAGGCGTAATCGAAGCTCCGGCCTTCGTTGAAAAACACGATGGTGTCCCCGGACCAGCCCAGCGCAGCGGGGGGGCGGTCAAGGACGCAGATCGTCTCAACAAACGAGAGCCGCCCAGGCTCCGTCGGCCGGGGCGTCGGCAGCCCTCCAGCGGACAGCAGGGACTCGGTTTCCGGGGCACCGATTGAGGACAGGACGTGGTCCGCGGTAATCACCGCCCCGTCGTCGAGCTCGACCCCGGCAGCACGCCCCTCCCGGAGCACGATGCGGCGTACGCCACACTTCATCCGGCGTTCACCGCCGGCCTCCCGGTACTTCGCCAGCAGCACCCGCAGAATGCGACGCACGCCTTCGGCAGGGCGGGCGAAACCCTCGAGGAAGAGGGCTTTGAAGAGGATCACGAACTGGCTGAAGTCCATATCCCGCTCGGTCGGACTGCCGTAGAACATCACCGGGCAGAACAGCATATCCTCCAGCAGCGGATCCGTCAGGTGGCGACGAACCACCTCCCGGGCGGAGGTGGGGGCCGCGTCGAGGGAAACTTCGTCGTGGGCTCGGACCGCGGCGACAAGGGCGCGGAAGCCATCGATCTGCGCCGGGAAGGCACGGGCGACCTCGGCCTCGAGCACCTGGAAATCATTGGTGAAGCGCAGGTCCGCCGCCCCTGGGCCGAACGCAATACGCGAGCCGAGCTGCCCCCGCAGCGCGAACTCTTCGCGGTCGATGCGGAGCTGGCGGAGGAGCTTGGTAAGCGGCGTCCCCTTGACGCCTGGCGGCACGTAGTTGGTGAGCGCGTGGAGCCCGACGTCGTAGCGTCGCCCCTCTCGGCTATAGAAACCGTTGAGCCCACCGACGGCGTTATGCCGCTCAAAGATACAGACCTGACGGCCGAAGTGGGCTAGGCGAATCCCGGCGGCGAGGCCCGCCATCCCCGCTCCGATGATGACCACGTCGTAGTGGGAGCGGGAGTTCATCAATGGATGGGCAGCAAAAAGCCGGGCCCACGGCCCGGCCGGGAGAAGCGACGAAGGCGAAGACTCAACCCTTGGCGGGCAACGCGTTGAACTTGGGCGTGAGGTACTCCGCGCAACTGTCGAGCGAGGCCAGCTGCAGGTAGTCCGCCTCCGGGACCTCAATCCCATGGCGCTTGCGCAACTCCATAACGATATCGAGGAAGTCCATGCTATCGAGCTGGAGCTGGTCGCGAAGCCGGACCTCGGACTTGACGTTGGTCAAGTCCTCGTCGGGGGCGATGTCGGCGATGATGTCGAGCACCACCTTCTTGCAGTCGTCTTTGGTCATGGGCGCAGGGGCAGCGGATTAGGGGACAAAGCGGCGAACAATCAATGTGGAATTTATCCCCAGCATACCGAACGAGTTGTTTAGGATCGTATCGACGTGCGCCACCTTCCGGGGCTGGTTGAGCACCAGGCCGGGGATCGCGCATTGGGGATCCAAGTCGTCCACGTTGATGGTGGGGTGGACCGTGAGGTCGTCGAAGCTGGGTAGGTTGCCAGCCAGTTCGAGCGCGCCGGCGGCCCCCATCGTGTGCCCAATGAAGCTCTTGGTGTTGTTGATGTGGGTGTCGGGGCAACCTTCGCCAAAGACGGCGCGGATCGCCTCGCACTCCTGGATGTCACCCAACGGGGTGGCGGTGGCGTGGGTGTTGACGAGGTGGATGCCGGCGGGAGCGAGGCCGGCGCGCGTCAGGGCGGCACGGACGCACTCGGCCTGACGCTGGGGGTTCGGCAGCACGTAATCGCTGGCGTCGCTATTCACGTGATAGCCGGCGATTTCCCCGTAGATTCGGGCGCCGCGGGCGCGGGCATCCTCGAGGCGCTCCAAGGTATAGAGGCAGCCCCCCTCGGAAATCACGATACCATTACGGGCCTTGTCGAAGGGCCGCGAGGCGCGCGCAGGCTCAGCGTGGGTGGCGAGGGCGTTCTGCGACTTAAAGCCCGCGAAGATACCGAAGGTATGGATGCTCTCGCTCACCCCGCCGCAGAGCGCGAAGTCCACTTCCCCCAAGCGGAGCATCTGGGTGGCGTGGATCAGTCCCATATTCCCCGCAGCGCAGGCAGCGCCAATCGTGTAGGCGGGGCCGGTGGTGCCAAGGTTCAGCGAGGTCTCCCCGGCGGGGTTGTTCGCGACCGTCCGGGGGTTATGGTAGTGGGACCAAAACTTGGTGTCGTAGTTGAACTTGGAGATGTTGTAGACCTCGTTCTCCGTCTCGACGTTACCGTGCTCGGTGCAGCCGATGTAGATCCCTACGCGATCCTTCCGCAAAGCGTCTAGGCTGACGCCGGCATCGGCAAGTGCCTCCCGGGCACAGTAGATCGAGATGCTGCCGGCCCGGGTTCCCACCCGCAGCTCCTTCTTCTTCTGGTACCGCAGGGCGTCGTAGTGACAGACCCCGGCTAGCTGGCTGCCCATATAGCGGACGTCGATCCGCTCGATCCCGGCAACGCCGGTCAACAGATGCCGACGGAATTCAGGCAGCGAATTGCCGTTCGGGGCGGTCAGACCGACGCCGGTGATGACGATGCGGGAGAGCTGCATACTGGGCGAGCGAGGAGCGGTACCCAAGCGGCGGGCGAACGCAACCCCGGCTTGCCCAGTAGGCCCGAATTCTGGGGCTAAGCCGAGGTCGCGCCGACCACGCGGGGGACCCAAGGTGGTGGCGAAGGGTCGGGCCAACGAAGCCGCCGGGCGGCCCGGGAAATTCCCCGGCGCCGGCATCCCCCGGCGTGGCCCGACCCTTTCCCTTTCCCCGGCGGGGCTGAATTTTCCGTGGACAACCCGCCGCGCGCCCCTTCACCGTCCCGGAATGGCCCAGCAGGATCCGCAGGAACAAAAGTTCACCACTCCCGGCAGCCTCGTCGTCGACGCCGTACTGTCGCTCGGCTTCTTTGCCTTCCTGTACAACGTGGTCTCGCCGCACGTGCCCTCGAATGACAAGGGGATGATCGTGCTCTGGTCTGCCCTGACGGCCGCCTGTATGACCGGAACGTTCTGGCTCTGCATCCAGATGTTCCGCGTTGTTCTCCGCGCCCAGCGCGCGGCCAAGCGCGGCCGCTGAGGCCCCTAAGCTGGGACGGTTCGAGTTGCGCGCGGGACGGACCCCGCTACGATCCGCGCGTACCGATGAAAGCCGCCCCGCAGTTCCCTGCCCTCCGCTGGACGGGCCACGGTCCGGCCAAGGGTCTCGTGCTGCTGTTCGCGCTCTTCGCGGCGGGTTGCGCCACGACCCACGAGCTGAAGGTCGACGCAATCGCCAAGCCCAAGTCGGAAAACGCGATCTCGTACGAGATCCGCAACAAGAACCCTTTGGTGGCCGATGATTCGCTGCGCTACAAGGAAGCGGCGAATCTGGTTAAGACCGGCCTCTCCGGCCGCGGGCTCTATGAGGCACCGGGGAACGTGAAGGCCGATATGGTGATCGACCTCGACTACGGCGTAGGCCCGCCGCAGGTGCGCCGCGAGACGGTGTCCGAGCCGGTCTACATCACGCTGCCGGGCCAGATCCGCACCGAGCGCGTGCAGGTGGGCACGGACTCGCAGGGCCGCCCCGTCTACCAGACCATCACGGTGCAGGATCCGCCCACGACGGAATTCGCGGGGTTCCGCGAGTATATGGTGACCGTGGTGGTGTACGAGAAGTACCTCCGGCTCACCGCCCGCGAGAACAAGGAACCAGTCGAGGGGCAGCCCCCGGTCGAGGTCTGGACCCTCGACATTACCAGCGAGGGCGAGAGTAAGGACATCCGTAAGCACCTGCCCATCCTCGTGGCCGCTAGCATCGATTTTGTCGGCAAGGACACGCAGGGCCAGAAGAAGATCCGCATCAAGGACAACGCCAGTGACATCGCCTTCGTGAAGAAGGGGATGTGAGGCGGGCCCTGGTGAGGGCCGGAGCTAGTTCGTGCGGTAAAACGGATTCGTTAACTTGAAGGCGCGCGCGATCCAGCCAGCGTCCACCGCGGAATTGGTAAGGTTGAGTGCCTCGAGGCGCGGCAGACCGGCCAAAGCCGCCACCCCCTGACCGGTGACCTTCGTGCAACTAAGGTCGAGCGAACGCAGGGCGGTCGAGCGCCCGATAGAGGCGAGGCCCGCATCGGTGACTGGGGTGCGAGCGAGTTCCACCTCCTCGATCAAGTCGGCCACCGGCGTAAGCCGCGCGAGGAAGGCGGTCGGTACCGCCCACCGCGGTCAGGCTAAAATACCGCGGACCACCTTCGCCGGCACCACGCCCGTGAGGCGCTGGTCCAGTCCCTGGAACCGGAAGCCGAAGCGCTCGTGGTCGATCCCCATCAGGTGGAGGATAGTCGCGTGCAAGTCGCGGATGTGCACCGGATCGCGGACCACGTTGTAGGACATCTCGTCCGTCTCGCCGTGGACCGTGCCGCCCTTGATGCCGCCCCCAGCCAGCCAGAGGGAGAAGCAACGCGGGTGGTGATCGCGACCGTAATTAGTTTCCGTCAGCGTACCCTGACAGTAAACCGTACGGCCGAATTCCCCGCCAAAGATGACCAGGGTGTCCTCCAGCATCCCGCGCTGCTTCAGGTCCTGCACCAGACCCCAGCAGGCCTGATCAACATCCTTACACTGCGCGGCGAGGTCGCGGGGCAGGCTGGCATGCTGGTCCCAGCCGCGGTGGAAGATCTGCACGAATCGCACGCCCCGCTCGACGAGGCGGCGGGCCATGAGGGCGGAAGACGCGAAGCTGCCGCGGACCCGCGCCTCCTCGCCATAGAGCGCATAGGTTGCGTCCGGCTCGCGCGTGAGGTCTGCCAGCTCCGGGATGCTGGCCTGCATCCGGAACGCCATTTCGTACTGCTGGGTGCGGGTCTGGATCTCCGGATCACCGATCGCCTCGTAGCTCCGGCGATTGAGCTGCTCGAGGCCGTCGAGCATCTCGCGGCGCAATTCCCGCGGGATGCCCGGCGCGTCGTTAAGGTACAACACGGGGTCCCCCGCCGAACGGAAGGACACCCCCGCGTGGCGGCCAGGCAGGAAGCCGGAGCCCCAAAGGCGGGCGGAGATCGCCTGCACATTGGAAAAGGGGCTGGTGTGCTTCGCGTGCAGCACGACAAACGAGGGCAGATCCTGATTGAGCGAGCCGAGACCGTACGAGAGCCAAGAACCCAGTGACGCCTTCCCGTTCTGCATCGAGCCGGTGTAGACCAACTGATTGGCCGGCTCGTGGTTAATGGCGTCGGTCTGCATCGAGCGAATGATGCAAAGGTCGTCCGTCATCCGCGCAGTATAGGGCAGCAGTTCGCTGATCCACGCGCCCCCTTGTCCGTGCTGCGCGAACTTAAACCGCGAGGGGGCCAGCGGAAAGGCAGCCTGTCGGGCGGTCATCCCCGTGAGACGCTCACCCTGGGTCCCAAGCCAGTCCTTGAGGTCCTCCTTGAAGCGCGCCTCAAGCCCGGGCTTATAGTCGAAAAGGTCGAGCTGGGACGGCGCGCCGATGAGCGAGATGTAGATGGCTCGCTTGGCCCGGGGCGCGATCCGCCAAGGCTCAGCCAGAGAAGGGGCAGCGCCCAACCTTGAGCCGAGGAGCGAGGACAAGGCCGCCACGCCGAGCCCGGTGCCCGAACGGCGGAAAAACTGACGGCGCGTGACCGCCGCATTGTAAGCGGAAAAGGTGTCGTGCCAGGCGGAAGGGAGGAGGGTCATGGCGCGGGGGTCACTTGCAGAGGGATTCGTCGAGATTGAATACCTGACTGGCGACCAGGGTCCACGCCGCCAACTCCGGTGCGGAGGCCCCGGCCGGCGCCGCCGAAGAACCGACCGCCAGCAGAGCCGCCGCGGCCGCGGGCTCGCGGGTGTAGCGCGCTAGCGCCGCCTCGAAGGTGCGGCGGACGATACCCCGTTCCTCCGGCGCCAAGCGTCGCGCCAGCAGCGGCAACGTGACCGCGTCGAGGCGTCCGTCGAAAGCGTTGGCCCCCGCCAGCGCCCGGGCCGCCAGTTGCCGCGAGGCCTCAATAAAGAGCGGGTCATTAAGCGTGACCAGCGCCTGCAGCGGCGTATTGGTGCGGTCGCGGCGGACGCAGGCCACCTCGCGACTGGGCGCGTTGAGGATGTCCATCGCCGGCGGCGGCGCGGTGCGTTTCCACAGCGTGTACAACGACCGCCGATATAGGCCGTCGCCCGTGTCCGCCTGATAATAGCGAGTGGTCGACTCCTTCATCGCCACCTCCTCCCAGATTCCCTCCGGCTGGTACGGTCGCACAGGCGGGCCACCCAGCCGGCTGACCAGCAGCCCGGACGCCGCGAGGGCCTGATCGCGGATCTGCTCCGCATCGAGCCGGAAACGTGGGCCGCGCGCCAGCAGGCGGTTACCCGGATCACGTTCCAACAGCGCAGGCGTGACCGCAGCGGACTGGCGGTAGGTGGCGCTGGTGACGAGCAGTCGCGTCATCGCCCGATGATCCCAGCCGGAGTCAATGAAGCGCCGCGCCAGCCAGTCGAGCAGTTCGGGGTGCGACGGACGGGCTCCGGTGACGCCGAAGTCGCCGGCTGACTCGACGAGACCCGTGCCAAAGAGGTGTTGCCAGAGCCGGTTCATGGTCACACGGGCCGGCAGCGGGTTCGCCGGATCCACCAACCAGCGGGCGAGACCGAGCCGGTTGCGCGGCGCACCCTCTGGTAGGGGCGGGAGTACGGCCGGGGTATTGGCGCCGACCTTTTCACCGGGCTGGCTGTACTCTCCCCGGTTCAGGATATGCGCGAAGGGCTCGGAGTCCTTCTTCTCCTCCATCACCAAAGTGAGGCCGCCGCGGGCGCGCAGCCCATCCGCCTCGGCCAGCAAGGGCCGGAGCCGCGCGGCGATGGCCAAGGTCGGACCATCGACCGCAGCGAGATAATGACGCCGCAGGGAGCGGCGATGCGCGGGGGTGCGCTCCGCCGGCACCACCTCCAGGGCCGCGAAGGCCTCCAGTTCGTCCGTAAATTCCTTCAGGTCCGCCGCGAGATAACCCCGCCGGGAGACCCGAAGATCCTGTGCCCAGACGCGGCCGCCAGTGATGCCCTCCCAAGTTCCAACGCCCGCCCGCGCGCCAAGGCGAAGCCCTTCGCCGGGGCGGATATCCGTGGGCAGGAACGCCGAGACACTGGAGTTCACCACCATCTTGCCGTCGACGAACACCTCTACCGTCCGGCTGCGCAGCGCCGTGGTGTCGAAGCTCACCAGCACGTGACGCCACGCCCCGGGGGCAAGCGCGCCACCAACGTTGCGGACCTGCACGCGGCCAGTACCATCGGCGATGAATAGGCCAACCTTACCGTCCTCTAGGAACACCTCCCAGCCCGGACCCTTCTCCCCGGCGGACCGACTGGAGAACAAAGGACCGGAGGGCTTCCCCTCAACGCGCACGAAAGCCCCGGTGCTGCTGGACTCGCCCCGCAGCCACGGCACCGGCGGGCCGGCCAGCCGATCCGCCCGTCCAATCTCCGGCGCGAGGCCGTAGGGCCCCGCCACGGCGTCCGGGGTGCCCTCAGCGGCGACCAGCGGCTCGTGCCGCCGCACCGCGTGATCGGCGGGCGGGACGGCGAGACGCGGGGATTGATCGAGCCAAGCCTTGAAGTCCGCTTCGGCGGCCGTCGCCCGGCTCTTCTCCTCCTCGCGCATTCCCTTTAGCAGCGCCTGCAGTTCCGACCAGCGGGCCTCGTCGCCGGCGGCCGGCACGAATAGGGTCGGCGGCGTGTCGTGGCGATTACCATCCATCGCTGGCATGGTATTGTTCCGGAAGAAGGCAGCGAAGGCGTAGAAGTCCTTGGCCGAAACGGGGTCAAACTTGTGGTCGTGGCAGGCGGCGCAGCCGAGGGTCAGGCCCAACCAGACCGTAGCGACCGTCTCCACCCGATCCTTCGCGTAGATCGCTTCGTACTCCTCAGCGATCGCCCCGCCCTCGCTCGTGGTCGGAAGACACCGGTTGAAGCCGGAGGCCACCTGCTGCGCTAACGTGGCACCCGGGAGCAGATCCCCCGCCACCTGCTCTATTGTGAACCGGTCAAAGGGCAGGTTGTCGCGGAAAGCGCGGATCACCCAGTCCCGGTACGGCCAAATGGAGCGGTAATTATCGATATGGATGCCGTGGGTGTCCGCGTACCGCACTGCGTCGAGCCACTGCCGGGCAAAATGCTCCGCGGACGCCCCGGAGCCGAGCATCCGGTCCACCGCGCGCTCATACGCTCCCGGAGCTCGGTCCGCGAGGAAGGCAGCCAGTTCAGCCGGCGTGGGCGGTAGGCCGGTCAGATCGAGCGCGGCGCGGCGCAGGAGCCGGGCCGGGGTCTCCTCCGCCGAAGGACGTAGCCCCTCCCGCTCCAGCCGCTGGGCGATGAAGGCATCGACCGGATTCCGACCTCCACTGGAATTAGCCGAAGCGGCCGCACCCGCCGACCGGACCGGCAGGAAGGCCCAGTGTTCCTCGTAGCGCGCGCCCTCCGCGATCCAGCGTTCCAACAGCGCGATCTCCTCCGGACGCACCGTCTTGTGGGACTCCGGCGGCGGCATGACCTCCTCCGGATCCTTCGACTTGAGACGCTCGATCAGCGGACTCCGCGCCGGGTCGCCCGGCACAATCGCGGGCTCCAAATCACCGTCCCCGCGTGGCTTGGTGGCGAACTCCGCCCGATCGAGGCGCAGCTTGGCCTTGCGGGTCGAAGAGTCGGGGCCGTGGCAGAGGAAGCAGTTCTCGGCCAGAATCGGCTGGATCTGGTCGTTGTAGCTGACCGGCGGCGCAGAGGCGGCCCCAGCGCTCAGGGGAACAAACGCGGCCACGGCCGCCAGGAGACGGAGGGGGAAAGCCATCGGGGACCCCAATGCAGCGCCCGCTCCGTCGCGCGCCAAGCCAAATTGGCCGGAAACTGCGGAAGCTTATCCAGCCAAGCGGCCCCCCCACCGCGACTCGGCGCGGGGGAGGCCAAACCAGTACCGGGTATTAGCGGCCCGCCACCCGCGCGAGCTTCGTCACCCGGCCGGCAAAGTTCCAGTCCTGCACGAACAGGTTGCCCGCGGCGTCAAACGAGACCCCGTGCGGAGCGATGAAGATGCCGTCGCGCCAGTGCTCGGGTGCGAGCTTGAACTGGGCCCATTGCTTTTGGTCGGGGTTGTCGCCCAGGGTGGCGACGACCGCACCGGACTTGTCCACGATCGCGACCCGACCCTCAAGCTCGGCCACCGCGACAAAATCCCCGTGGATGGAGGCGGCGCAGGGCCGGCGCAGGCCAGTGGTGACGACCCCTAGCCATTTGCCTTCCAAGTCGGTGTGCACGAGCCGGCGGTTCTCCCGGTCAGAGATCAGCAGCCGAGGCGCACCAAACCGGGTGTCGAGCGCGATGCCGTGGCAGGTCTTGAACTGGTTCTCCCCTTCCCCACGCGTGCCGATCGTCTTCAGGTAACGGCGGTCCGGGCTGTAAACGTGGACCACGCTGGCGCCGTAGCCGTCCGCCACGTAGATGCGTCCGTCCGGTCCGACGGTGACCGCCGTGGGACGGAAGGCGGTGGCCTTGCCCTTCGGATCAGCCGGCTGATTGTAGAACCCGCTCTCCTTCGGCATCCCCAGGGTCCACTCCGCCTTTCCATCCAAATCGAGCTTCACGATCTGGGGGCCCTTGACGTGCGCAGCGTAGATAAACTCCCGCCCACCCTCGCGGCGGATCATCATCCCGTGGATGCCGCTGAACTCGGGCGCGATCGAACGCAGGTAGCGACCCGAGGCTTCAAAGACCAGAATGCCCGTCTTGTCCGCATCGGTGGAGACGTAGATGCGTCCGGCCGCATCCACCACGATGCCGCCGTGCGTCGGCCCAAGGGAGACCCCGGCAGGAACCTGGGCCCAGCCGCCGGCGACCTGGAAACGCCAGTTGCCGGAGCCGAGCGGGGCGGAAGGCAGCGGGGTGGCGCTCACCTGCCCGAGCGGCAGCGCGAGGTCGATGTGAGCGTGGACGGCCGCGGGCAGCGCCACGGCGAGCAGGAGGAGGGAACGGGGGTACACGCTCCGACCCAAACGGCCGCCGTCGCGGCCGTCAAGCGGGCGGACGGCTGGCCGGTTGACGCGCCGGGCAAGCCGGCCCACGTTGCCCGACCCGCCCGATGGCCGACTTCCTCACCGACAAACCCGCGAAACTGGAACGCGCCTTCCTCGTGGGCGTACAAACCCCGGAAATGGCCGCGGGCGAGGCAGCCGAGCTGCTCGCGGAGCTGCGCGAATTGGTGGAGAACCTCCGCATCCAGGTCGCCCGCGCCGAGCTGGTGAACCTGCGCCGCGCCACCCCTGCCCTGCTGCTCGGTTCCGGCAAGGCCGAGGAACTCGTCGCCCTAGCCAAGGCGGAGGGGGCGGACGTGATCGTCTTCGATGAGGAACTCTCCCCCGCCCAACAGCGCAACTGGGAGGAACTCTCCGGCCTCGCGGTCATTGACCGCCAGGAAGTCATTCTCGAGATCTTTGCCGACCGCGCACACACCCGCGAGGCCATCCTGCAAGTGGCACTCGCGCGGATGGAGTATTCCCTGCCTCGTCTAACCCGCGCCTGGACCCACCTCTCCCGGCAACGCGGCAAGGGCGCGATGGGCGGCGAGGGCGAGACCCAGCTAGAGCAGGATCGCCGCATCGTGCGCGATCGGATCACCCACCTGAAGGCGGAACTCGCCGCCGTCGTGCGCCAGCGCGATGTCCAGCGCCGCCGGCGGCAGCGCGTGCCCGTGCCGACCTGCGCGATTGTCGGCTACACCAACGCCGGGAAATCAACCCTCCTCAACACCTTGACTGGAGCCCACGTCCTCGCGGCCGACAAGCTCTTCGCGACTCTCGATCCCACCACCCGCCAGCTAGCGCTCCGCGGCAACCAGAAGCTGCTCGTCACCGACACGGTCGGCTTCATCCGCCGTTTGCCCCACGGGCTGATCGAGGCCTTCAAGGCGACCCTCGAGGAGGTCGTCATCGCCGACTTCCTGATCCACGTGCTGGACGTGACTAGCCCCCACTTCGAGCACCACCACGCGACCACCCTTGGGGTCCTCGCGGAGCTCGGGGCCGCCAGCCGGCCGATCATCACCGTGTTCAATAAGGTCGATGCCGCCACCCCGGCGATGCTGGCCCGCGCCCGACAGCTGGAGCCCGGCGCGCTGCGGGTGAGCGCCCGCTCCCGGGAGGGGCTCGAGACGTTGGAGGAACGCTGCCTCGAACGCATCGCCGAGGCGCACGCCGTCACCGAACTGCTGATCCCCCATTCCCGCTACGACGTCATCGCCCGCCTCCACGCGGTGGGCCACGTGCAGAGCGAGGAACAGCTGGATGACGGCGTACGCCTTATTGGCCGCTATCCGCCGGCGCAGGCCGCATTCTTCGCCCCATTCGTCGTACCTTAACGGCCGCTCATTCCGCCCCCGCCGCCCCGTCCTCGGCCAGCCGGCGAAGCAGCCAAAGACACTTCTCGAAGTGGAGCGTCGCATCGACGAGATGCTCGGTGTTAGCGGCCTGACCACCCCGTTCGAGAAGCGACTGGCGAACCTGCTCCATCAGAGCCCCGCGCTCCCCAGAGATCTTTCGGAGCGTGCGCCGATCTTCCTCGGTCGAACGCGGGCCGAGAGCCTCCGCGGCCACCCCGAGCACCGCGTGCAATCCCTGCACTAGCCTTTCGATCCGCGCCGGCCGTTCCGCCGCGGGTAGCGCGGCCACATCCTGCGCGAAGCTGTGCAGGGACGTGTGCAGCGCGCGCAGCAAAGCGAGCCGGGTGCGGAGCCGTACCAGCGTCTCTAGGTCCCCAGCCGAGGGCTCCGCGCGCAGCGCCGCAGCTAGGCAACGCTCCAGGGCCCCGAGGATCACCGTGCTGCCGGCGTGCCGACGGGCCAGACCGAAGGGCTCCGGCGAGCGTTCCTCCGGAGCCAAAACTTCGTCGAGATAGTGCGGGAGGAATCCGGCGAGCCGGGCGGACTCCAGCTGGCACAGCATCAGCGCGCCGGCCGCATCCCGCACCTCGCCGTTCGGCACGTGGGCGGGACGCAACGCCGCCGGCTCCTCGCCGGATGGGTCCGGTAACCATCGGCTCGCCCGCGCCGCTAGGCCCTGACCGGCCACCTCACCTACGAGGGCGATTACCACCTGCGAGACGAGATAAACCAAACCCGCTTGCAGGCTCAGATTGTCCGCCAGCGCGGGCAGCACCGTCAACAGCAGTGGCCACTCGGTCTGCACCTCGATCAGATGCAGAGCAACGAGGAGCGCGGTGCCAATCGCCCGGACCCCCGCGCCCGCCACAACTAGCCGCCGAGTGGACAGATCCATCGAGCCCGCGACCGCGAGCCGACCCAAACCCGTGCCTAGGCTCGCACCGTAAATCACGGCTGCCACCGGCGCCAAGCCGAGCAACCCCGCCTGGACCAACGGTAGCAACAGCACGGTGGCCACCTGCGCTGATTGAAGCAGCCCGCCGGAGATCACGCCCAACCCAAAGGCCAACGCAAAGCTGCCTCCCGCCATCACCAGCGCCGCGGCCACCCGCGGATCCGCCTTCAAGCCACCCACGGCGGTCTTGAGCAACCCCACCCCGAAAAGGATTAATGCCAGCCCCAGCAATGCATAAAGCGCCGGCCGCAAACCAGCGCGCCGATCCGCCTGCAACAGCAGCGCGCACCCCACTAGGCCGAAGAGAAGGAATGCCATCAACCGCAGATCGATCGCCGCCGCCAAGACCAGCAGGGAGGTACCCACGCTCGACCACGGCAGCAGCGGCATGGCCTGCCCCAGCGTCGCCGCCCCGGCGGACACCAGCCCAGCCGCCGCAAACGTCACCGCACCCGCCGACTGCGTGAAGGCACCCGAGAGCATCCCCACCATCTGGGGCATTACCGGACGATCCAAGGTCGCGGCAATCCACGCGCGGACGCGCCCGCTCGCGAGTTGCTGCACCTCACCTCCCACCATCCGCAAGCCGGTAAACAAGAGCCCCATCCCCGCAAAGGCTGTAATCCAATCCTGCATCACGGGTACGCTTCAACAGCGCGCTGATACCGTCGAGCTGATTGACAACTAATAGGTTACAAGCGCGTGACATCCACTCGCCAAGCCTCCGCGTGCCTTTCGGAAGACGCTGCTCAACGACGTGTCAAGTGGGACAAATCGCCCGCGCTGGTTCCATCTCCGGCACCGCACACGCGCCAAACTGTCCCGAAATTTCGAGCGCCGGGCGCATCCTACCCACGAATCCGCCCGTACCACTCTGGAACGCAGCCTGCTGGGCACGGTAAAATCCACCGCTTCCCGCTCTTTCGGTCTCTCAACCTCCATTCCCGCTATGCCCACGAAGCACAAGACGTCCCGTTCCCTCGGTGCCACGGATGATTCGGCCGGCACTGAGTCCTCAACCTCCACGACCACGCTGACTGCCCCCGCGCAGGATGCTCCGCCCTCCTTTCTCGAACGCAACGAAAGCGCCCCGGCCGCCCCGATCCCGCACGGCGAACGCAGCAACCTCCAGCTCTACCTGCAGGAAATCGCCAAGACCCCTCTGCTGACGATCGAAGAAGAGGTCTCGCTCGCTCGCCGGATCCGCCGGGGCGACAAGGCGGCCCGCGACCATATGATTTCCGCGAACCTTCGCCTCGTCGTGAAGATCGCGATGGACTACAAGGACTTCGGCCTGCCCTTGCTGGACCTGATCAGCGAGGGCAACATCGGCCTCGTGAAGGCCGTCGAACGCTTTGACCCCCGCAAGGGCGGCAAACTTTCCACGTACGCCGCCTGGTGGATTAAGCAGTCGATCAAGCGCGCGTTGGCCAACCAAGGGAAGACGATCCGCCTCCCCGTCCATCTCGTGGACAAGATCTCCAAGATGCGGCGGACCGCGATGCAGCTCACCGAACAACTGGGCCGCGAGCCGACCGACGAGGAGTTGGCGATCGAGCTCCAGGTGCCCACGGCCAAGGTGGCCCACCTGAAGTCCGTCAGCGTCCGCCCCGCCTCGCTCGATGCCCCCGTGGGCGAGGAGAGCGATTCGGCAACCTTCGGAGAGATTGTCGGCGACGAGAACGCCCTCGATCCGCACGAGGGACTGCGCGAGAAGAACCTCACCCAGGACCTGCACGCGATGATCAACTCCCTCGATCCCCGCGAGGCGGAGATCATCCGGCTCCGCTTCGGCCTAGAGGGCCGCGACGAGCTCACCCTCGAGGAGGTCGGCCGGCGCTTCAAAGTCACCCGTGAGCGCATCCGGCAGCTCGAATACCTCGCCCTCAACAAGATGCGCCGTGCGATGGCCCGGCACGAGTCCATCCGTACCGTCGACGAAATCGAGCAGGAGCACCGGCAGCGGGAGCGGATGGCCGTGATCCGCGAATTCGTGGAGAGCCGCGCCGCGAAGCCGGGCAAGCCTGGGCGGAACTGATCCCATTCCAATGCCGCGGTCCCGCATCGGGGCCGCGGCATTCTCCTTTCAGGCTCCCTCCGCCCGATTAGGGCAGCGGGCGCACCCAGATATTACGCAAGCGCACGGGCGGTTCGTTCTTGTGGTCCTGGAACCGCAGGGAGGCCTTCTCGGGGAACATCCCCGTCCACGACGTCGCCTTCTTGTGGAGCGTCGGGCCCATAATGGTGGTGTTGTTCTGCACCAAGATTCCATTGACGAACGTCGTGATGCGCGCCGGCTCGATCACCTTGCCGTCCTTCAGCTTCGGGGCCGTGAAGACAATGTCGTAGGTCTGCCACTCGCCGGCCTTGCGCACCGCGTTCACCAGCGGCGGGGTCTGGCCATAGACTGACCCAGCCATCCCGTCGGCATAGGTCGGGTTATTGTCGCAGTCGAGAATCTGGCTCTCGTAGCGATCCATAAAGAAGACGCCGCCATTACCCTTCTTCTGGGAATTGCCCTTGGTGTGCGGCTCACTCTTCCATTCTAGGTGCAGCTGGCAGCTGGCAAACTCTAGGTGCGTCCAGCAATCGCCGCCGTCCACCAGCAGTTCGCCATTCTCGATCTTCCACGGGGACGGGTGCTTGCCCGGGACGTCCTTCTTCTTCGCATAGAATTGGGCGGTACTGGTGCCGTCGAACAGGACGATGGCGTCGGAGGGCGCGCTCCCAGGCCGAACGCCCGGAGTGACGACCGGGGGAGCCGGACGCGCGATATCGTGGACTTTCCAGTTGGTGCCTGGAATCAGGGGCGTGTCATCGTAGCCCACCGGGTGGGGCTTGTTGTCGGCGGCGGCCGCTAGGGCAACGACCGGAAAGCAGAGGGTAAGGAGCAGGAGGGTCTTCATAAGCAACGGCGGCAGCACGGACGGGATTGGCGTATTTTGCACGACGGAAATCAGCCGGCCGCCGCGTGGGCCAGTC
This sequence comes from uncultured Opitutia bacterium, assembly GCA_903861185.1. Lineage (GTDB taxonomy): Bacteria > Verrucomicrobiota > Verrucomicrobiia > Opitutales > Opitutaceae > ER46. The sequence goes on from CAIOTK010000506.1 coordinate 39,706, forward strand.
CCCTTTGTAAGCCCCGCAGTTCCGCGAGCCCCCGGAGCCGGCCGATCAACGGATAACCGGGGCAGGCCGGCGCCGGCCGACGGAAATCATCGAGCATCCGGTGCCCGTGGTCCGGCCGGAACGAGATCCTCCAGTCGGGCCGGCCCTCCGTGCGCCGCCGCGCCTGTTCCTTTAGTAGGGCGGCAACAACCGGGGCCAAGTCCACATCTCCCTCCAGGTGTCCGGACTCGTGAAACGCGCCCCCCAGCTCCCGGGTGACGCTCCGCAGGTGGGCGGCGTGGATCCGCGGGCCGAGCTGGCGCACGAGGCCCGGTAGATCCGTTTCGGGCCGCACCCCCAAAGAGCCCGTGCAAAAGCAGACGCCGTTGGCCGGGGAGGCCGCAAGGCCGACGATCGATTCGAGGTCCGCGGCCGTGGAAACGATGCGTGGCAGCCCGAGGATCGGAAAGGGCGGGTCGTCCGGATGAATCGCCAGCCTTACCCCAGCAGCCTCCGCCGCCGGCAAGACGGCCTCCAGAAAGGCCGCCAAATGCCGCCGCAGACCTTCCGGCCCCACCTCGGCGTGGCGCGCCAGCATCGCGCGCAGGTCATCCAAGGAAAGCCCGAGCCGGACGCCCGGGAAAAGGTCCAAGGTCTGGCGGGTCAGGGCCTCCTGGCCCACGGCGCCCAGCTCGCGCCAACCGCAGGCCGCTTGCTCAAGCACTTGCGGGCTCCAGTCCCGCTCCGCCCCCGTGCGACGCAAGGCGTGGACATCGAAGGCGGCGAACCGCCAGGGCTCGTAGCGGAGGGCCTCGCGGCCATCCGGGAGCAAATAAGCCAGATCCGTGCGCACCCAATCGAGCACCGGCATGAAATTGTAAACGACGACGCGGATCCCGGCGGCACCGAGGCGCGCGAGCGTCGTGCGGTAGTTCTCTAGGTGCCGCGCGCACTCCCCCGTGCCCGTCTTGATCGCCTCCGAGACCGGCACCGACTCCACCACGTCCCAGCTCAGCCCGGCCGCGGCGACGGTGTCCTGTCGGGCCCGGATCGCGGCCGCCGGCCACGCTTCGCCGGCGGGAACATCGTGCAAGGCAGAATAGACCACCGTGGCGCCGGTCTGGCGGATCTCGCCTAGGGAAACCGAATCGCCCGGCCCAAACCACCGCATCGCCTCCGCCATCAGATTGTTCATCCCCCGATGCCCTGCCCGAGGCCGGGGGCCGATTCAATCCCGTACCCGCTGCCCGTCCAACCTGCGAATGACGCTTTGCAAATCCGGATTACAGGTTCTTCATCCTTCCCACACCTGACACCCCGCCACCCTGCGCCCTCCCTATGCCCCTAGCCGCTCTCCGTCCGCTGCCTGCGCTCCTGTGCGCGGGCCTCATCCTGCAATCTGCCGCCGTCCTCGCGCAGACCCGACCCGCCGCTCCGGCGACCCCGCCCGCGCGGGAGGAAACCGTCACCCTCTCCCCTTTCATCATCGCGACGGAGCGGGAGACCGGCTGGTCCGCCAACGAGACGCTCTCTGCTACCCGCACCAAGCAGGCGCTCAAGGATGTGCCAGTGAACATCGACGCGATCACGGCCGATTTCATTGAGGACCTAGGTCTGTACACGGCGGACGAAGTGGCGAACTTCGTGGCCAACGCCTACGCCCCGCCGACGCTGGAGAACGATAACCAGAGCGGCGCGATCGCCTTCCGCGGCCTCTCGGGCTCCACCGCCACGCGCAACTACTTCCGCTGGTACGTACCCAGCGATACCTACAACGTCGAGCGGATCGACTTCGGCAAGGGCTCCAATTCGCTCATCTTCGGCGATGTCGAGCCGGGTGGCCAAGCCTCGGTCTTCACCAAGCGGGCCATTATGAAGACGTTCGGCACGCTCTTCGCCGCCTACAACAGCGACGGCGCCTACCGCTTCCAGCTCGATTACAACCGGAAGCTGCGCGACGGGCTCGCTCTCCGGCTGAACGCCGTGCGCCGCCAAGAGCGGACCTTCCAGGATGCCTCGACCTACCAACTGGAGGGGGAAACTCTCACCACCACCTGGCAGCCGCTGCCGCAAACCCTCATCCGCCTCGAGTACGAGCGGGGGGACTTCGAAAACGTCCGCGGCTTCGGCGGGGTGA
>CAIOTK010000507.1 GCA_903861185.1 uncultured Opitutia bacterium
AGGACGCCGCCGGCCGCCCCGTGCCGCCCGGCGCCCTGCACCTGCCGGGTAACCCCGCGTATTACCTCCTGGATTCCGTCGTGCACGAGGGTCCGCCAGCGCTCGACGGCAGCTCGGCCGCGGCCGCGCTGATCCCGCCCGCCGTGGCGGAGGATCCTGGGATGCTCCTCGCGTTCCGAGAGGCGGGGGTGGCCCTGCCGCCGGCGCTGGGCGCGCGGGTCGAGTCGGTTCCCCTCGGCGCCCGGGTCGAATGTAGCCTCGGGGCCGCCCTCGCCGGCGGCGAACGCCTGCTCTTGCGCATCTGGGCGGAGGCCGAGCGGCCGCCGGTGCGGACGGACTGGACCCCGCAGGGCTGGCGTGCACTCGGTGCCGTATCGGCCGCGGGCGACCGGTTGTTCGCGCTGGACGCGTCGCTGCCCGAGCTCGTGGTCCGGCAGACCGTGGCGCTGGGCCTGTTCTTTGATCCCATCGAGCAAGCTTGGGCCTGCCGACTCGGACCTGACCTGCCCGAACGCCTCGCGCTCTGGCGGGAACGGCTGCCCCGGGAGGTGCAGGTGTGGTCGGACCCGGAGGTGAAGGGCATTCTGGACGGACCCGTGCGGGCACGGGTGGAATTCGACCTAGAGGCCGCGGACGAAGGGCGCGACTGGTTCGATCTGGCCCTGGTGCTGAAGCCCGAGGACGCGAGTCTAACGCGGGCGGAGCTGGCCCTGCTGCTGCGGGCAGGCGGGAAACTTGTGCGCCTGCCGGGCAAGGGTTGGCGAAGGCTGGAGGTCACCGTCGATGCGGGGGCGCAAGCGGCCCTAGCGGAGGCGGGCCTGCCCGCGGCTGGGGCGGGCGCGGCGGCGCTGGAGGGCGAAAAGGTCCGGCTCCATGCGCTCCAGCTCGGCCGCGGCGCGCTCGCGGAACGTCTCCCCGCGGAGCTCGCGGCGCGGTTGCGAGCGCGGGCCGAAGCGCTGACGGCGCCACCCCCGCCGCCCTGCCCCGCGGGCCTGCGCGCCGCCCTGCGGCCCTACCAGTTGGAGGGCTTCCACTTCCTCGCTTTCCTCGCGGCCAACCGACTCGGCGCCCTGCTCGCGGACGATATGGGCCTCGGCAAGACCCTGCAGGCCCTCGCGTGGCTGCTGTGGCTGGCCGAGCGCCAGCCCGCGGGCGAACCGCTGCGCGCGCTCGTGGTCTGCCCCAAGTCTGTGGTGGGCAACTGGGAAGCGGAGACGGCCCGCTTCGCGCCGTCGCTAGCGACCCTCCGGCACGTGGCCGGCGGCGACGCGGAGCCGCCTCCCGGACCGGGGATCTTGCTGGCGAACTACACCCAGCTGCGGCTCGGCGCGGCGGCCTTCGCGGCGCGGCGCTGGCACGCCGTGATCCTCGACGAGGCGCAGTTCATCAAGAACCCCGCCGCGCGGGTGGCGCAGGCGGCCCGGGCGCTCGACGCCGACCACCGCCTGATCCTCACCGGCACGCCGGTGGAGAACCGGCTCCTCGACCTCTGGAGCCTCTGCGCCTTCGCCCTGCCCGGGGTGCTCGGTAGCCAAGCCGCTTTTCGCCGGCACCACCCGCCCGGCGATCCCGAGGCTCCCGCCCGCCTGCGCGCCCGCGTGCGCCCCTTCCTCCTACGCCGCACCAAGGCCCAAGTCGCGGCGGACCTGCCCCCGCGGACCGAAAAGGACCTCGTTGTCGAACTCGAGGGCGAGCAGCTGCGCCTCTACCAGGCCGAGCTCAAACGGGCGAGGGCCCAGCTCCTCGGGGCCCAAACGCCGGCCGCCCTCGACCGCGTGCGCTTTAACGTCCTCGCGAGCCTCACCCGCCTGCGCCAGATCTGCTGCCACCCCGGGCTGGCCGACCCCTCCCTGCGCGGCGCGCCCTCGGCCAAGCTAGAGGCGCTCGTCGAGCAGCTGGCGGAGCTCCGCGAGGAGGGCCACCCCGTCCTCGTGTTCAGCCAATTTGTCGAGATGCTCGAGCTCCTGCGGGAGCGCCTCGCGGCGGAGAGCATCCCACACCTGCTACTCACCGGCCGCACCGA
>CAIOTK010000508.1 GCA_903861185.1 uncultured Opitutia bacterium
AATGCTGCGGTTGAAGGTGGCGTTACGCTGGTCGGTCCAGTTGCCGGTGAAGACGTGGCGGCCGAGGTGGCGCTGCCAGCCCGGGCGGCGGCGCAGGTCGAGCGTGGCGTAGGCGGTCGCGCGCTTGGCCTCGCGGGTGACCTCGGAGAAGTTGTTGCCGATCGAGTCGGAGGCGACGTAGGGCCGGCCGAAATTCGGGTTGGGGGCGCCGTCCACGAGCTTCGTGTTGAAATCGACGAACAGCGTGTACGCGTCGAAGCCGAATACCCCGAAGTTCTCCCGGTTGAAGGTCTGGCGGTCGTAGGCCAGCTCGAGGCCGAAGAGGTCGCGCAGGAACGTCTGGCGGAAGGTGGCGTTGAGGGCGCGGAAGTCGGACTCTTCGCGCTTGTTGGGACCGTCGAGGAGAACGTCGTAGAAGTTGAAGGTCGAGGGGTCGCGGATCTCCTGGTATCGCCAGAGGCCGGTGTAGGCTTGCCCCGGGGGCGCGAACTGGCGGTTGAGGAAGAAGTTCGGGTTGTTGCCCTGGGCGGCGTAGGCGCCGATGGCGTACCACGAGACGAACGGTGTACCGCCGCGGCTGATCATAAAGGGCGGGACGCCGTTGCCGCCTTGCGTGGCTGAGGCCGGGTCGGTGAAGACCGCGCCGATCTGGCCGAACCAACGGCCGGGCGCGCCGAGGTGCGCGAAGAGCAGGGGGTTGGTTGTGACCGCGGTGGGGTTAGTCGGGTCGACGGCGGCCTTGTTCAGGACGCTGTACCAAGCCGTGAGGCCGTCCTGCGGCGGGGTGGGGCGGGGGCGGTTCGAGCGCGTGTAGCCGCCCTCGTAGCTGACTTGGAACTGGGTGAGGCCGTCGCGCACGAGCCGCGGCTCCCACTTGACGGTGACAAACGCACGGCGATCGTCCTCGAAGGCCGGCTTCTGGCGGTAGCCCTCGGCCTTATTCAGAGCGATGAAGCGCACGCCGAGCCGACCGGCGACCACGGCTTGGTTTACGTCCAGCACCTCACGGTGGCTGCCAAAACGCCCGATCGCGCTGCTGAAGGCCCAGCTGTTGCGGCCAAGCTGGGCCGACGTGAGCTGGGTGTTGATGATGCCCGCGGGGCTGCCGAGGCCGAAGAGGATCGCGTTGGCGCCGCGGGAGATGTCCACCCGCTCCGTGTTGTAGGAATCCAGCGGGATGTTGGTGAGGAAGAAGTCCCGCGTGAGATCGGCGCCAGCGAGGCCGCGGACGCGCGTGGAGTTCTGGGGGCTCTGGAGCAGCGACTCGGCGCTCGAGAAGCGGTTGCCGGTGTCGACCCCAGAGAAGTTACCCTCGAAGCCGCCAGCCTCGGTGTTCGTCGTGTAGACGAGAAAGTCGCGCGCGTTGGTCGAGCCCGTGTCCAGGAGGAACTGGGATGTCACCACCGAGATGGCAGCGCCGACATCACGGAGGTCCGTGCGCAGGCGGGTGCCGGCAAGGGTGGAGGTGGCCGCGTAGCCGCGGTCTTGGGCCTCCTCGACGACGAACGGGCTCAGGGTGAGGGGAACGTCATCCGCGGCCGTGGGCGGGCGCGGCGCGGGCACGGCTTGGGCGCGAAGGGCGGCGGGCAGGCACAGGACGGCCGCCACGAGGAGGCGGGGCAGGGTGGTCTTCATAAGGCAGGGTCCGCCGGAACCGGCGGAAGGGTAAGAACGTACGCGGCCGCACCGGCTTGGCCAGAGCGGATTCGGGCGAAGCGTGCGGCCGCGGGCGTCCCGCTAACGGCGCCGCCGGTCAGGTAAGAGGGCGATGATGCGGCGGCTCAGGTCCGCGAGGGCTGCCTCCTCCAGCTCACCGCCGACTACCACGTGGGCCTGTTCGCGCTGGGGGGCCACGTGGCGTTGGAACATCGGCTCGACCTGCTGCCGCCACTGGCGCCGCACGGAGGTGGCGGTGCGGCCGCGCTCGCGGACGTCCCGGTCCAGCCGCCGTTCCCGCCGTACGGGCGTGGCGGTGTCGCGGTAGATCCGGAGGTCGAACCGGTCGCGCAAGGCCGCGCGCACCCACGGCCACAGGCCCTCGACCAGCACCACCGGCCGGGGAGCCCAACGGCGGGGGCGGCCGTGCCGGGTGTGGCGGGCGAAGTCGTACCGCGGCACCGGGGGACGCCCGCCTGAAGCGATCTCGTCCAGTACGGCGGCAAGGGCCGGCCAGTCGATGGCGGCGGGGCGGTCAAAGTTGCGCCGGGCGCGCCGGGCGGGCGCGACGTGACCAAGATCCCGGTAGAAGTCGTCCAACGAGAGGAGCGCCGCGCGCCGGCCGAGGTGACGCCGCAGGGCCTGCGCGAGCCACGTCTTGCCCGAGCCGCTCCCACCGGCGATCGCCACGAGCACGACGCGAGGCGCGCGGCCGGAGGGGGAGGCGGGACGGGCGGGAGGCATCGGGAAATCCGGGCGCGAGCGTGGGCCCTCCTGCGCGCTTGTCGAATCCGGGTTAGCGCCTGCGGGATTGCGATCCGCGCCCCGGTCGCCAGCTTCGCGGTCGGTGGCGCGCCGCGGTCGCGGTCCAGCCGCCTCCTCCCCCATGCGCTTCCCGTCCTTCCCGCATTTCCTTTTCCTGCTGGCAGCCCTCGGCCTGGCGCCCTTGCCGGCGGCCGACAAATCCCCCGCCGACGCGGCGTTCGAGGCGGCCCGCACCGCCATCGTGACTTCCAATCCCGAGGGCGAGCCGGCCCTCGCGGCGGGTTTTACCTTTCTGCTTGGGTTCCCGGAGGATTCCCGCACGCGCGGGCTGTTGCCGGCGCTCGAGGCCCTCGCGGAACGCCTGCCGGAAGCGGCGCGCGCCGGCTACCGCGCCGCCTACGCGCAGCGCATCGAGGCGGCCCTCGCGCGCAAGGACCTCCCGCCGGCGGCCCGCGAGGGCATCCTCTCGGGAATCGCCTCAGCCGCGCTGAGTCGGCAACTCGACGCCGAGCAGCCGGACCCCGCCGCGCTCGCCGGATCCCTGCGGGCGTTGGAAGAGCAGTTTCCCGCCTCCCGCGCCCTGCCCTCCCTACGCCTGGGCGAGGCGAAGCTTCTCGCCGCGCGTGACCCGGAGGCCGGTCTCGCGCGGATGCGCGCCCTTGCCGCCAGTCCCGATCCTGAGGTCGCGCGGCAGGCGGCGGCCGAGGTCCGGATGGTCGACCTGCGGACGAAGCCGCTCGACCTGAAATTCACCGCCGTCGACGGGCGCGAGGTGGATTTGGCGAAGCTCCGCGGCAAAGTTGTCCTGATCGACTTTTGGGCCACGTGGTGCGGCCCCTGCATCGCCGAGCTCCCCAACCTCCTTCGCGTCTACGAGCAGTATCATCCCCAAGGGTTCGAGATCGTGGGGATCTCCTTCGAGAATTCCGGCGTCGTCGACGAGGAGACTCGCCGCAATCCCCGCAACGCTGGCCGCCCGCTCGACACCCCCGAGCAGGCTGCGGCCAAGCTTGTGACCGCGCGGCAGAAGCTCACCGACTTCACGCGTGACCGGAAGATGCCGTGGCCACAGCACTTTGACGGTCGCTACTGGGACAACGAGTTCGGCCGGCAATTCAACATCCGCAGTATCCCCGCGATGTTCCTCCTCGACCGGGAAGGGCGCATCGTCGACACGAACGCCCGTGGCGCGAAGCTGGAGCCACAGGTGCGCCGGCTACTGGGTCTGTAATGGTGAACCGACCGGCGCAGACGCGGCGGGAATTCCTACGCCTCGGCCTCGCCGGCGTCGGGGCGGTGCCGTGGCTGGCCTCGGGTTGTGCGGGTCCGGGCGCGGGTCCGTTGGCGCCCGCGGACGGCCCCGCGGTCTTCGTGATTTTGTCGGGCGGGGGCACGCCGCTGACCAATAATTACTCGCAGTACCTGCAGGCGCGGGCGTGGGCCGGGTGGCTGGCGCGGACGCGGCCGACGGCCCCGCGCTGGTGCTTCTTCGGCGTGGGTAACCGCGAGGGTTCGCCGGCGGTGCTGGCCGACACCTACCGCGAGGTGGAACGCGATGGGGGTTACGAGCCCGAGTGGCTGCCGGGGTTCCTCCCCAACAATCGGCCCGCGACGCGCGAGTCCCTCTTCCGCGCCCTGCGCGAGGAGATCCTGCCCGTGGTGCGCGGCGGGGGCACCTTGTTTTTGCTCGTGGGCGACCACGGGGAACTTGCCGGTCGTGACGCCGCACAGGAGAGCGCGATCACCCTCTGGCAATGGAAGCGTGGCGGTCGCCAAGGCTGGCGCACTGATCATACCGAGGTGCTCGGTGTCGCGGATTTACGGCGGGAGCTGGCCGCGGGGCTGGGCCGCGGCCGCGTGGTGTTCGGGATGACGCAGTGTCACTCCGGCGGCTTCCACGAGCTGGCCGTGCCGCGCACGCTGGTCCCGCCGCGGGCGTGGTTCAGCCGCGATCCGGAGGGCATCGCCGGCCGCCCCGCGCGGCTGCAGTTGGCGGCGGCGGGGTTCACGGCCACGGACCAGGCCTCGCCGGCGGCGGGTTGCGAGCCGGACCCGGAGCCGGACCGCTGGGCGGGTTACGAGCGGTTCTTCCCGGAGGCGCTGCTCGGCTCCGACCTGATGACGGGTGTCCTCCGTGGCGCGCCCGG
>CAIOTK010000509.1 GCA_903861185.1 uncultured Opitutia bacterium
CCGTCGCGCCCGTGCTGCTTGTACGCGAGCACGGCCAGATTGCGGCACTCGATCCACGAGTCGGTTTCGTCGGCAAACTCGCGGTTGGCGGTCGCGTTGAAGGCGATCAGCGCCGGCAAGAGCGGCGCTAGGACCTGCCACGGGCGGCGCGGGTGGGTGTGGCGCTCGAGGGCCGCGAAGAGAGCCAGCGCCCAAGCGGTCCCGCTGAGGACGTAGTACCGGGAAAACACTTGGCCGCCGGACTCCGCCGCCCGCCCCACGGCGATGAGGCCGGCGGCCCCGATCAGGCCGAGCGCGAGGAACACCGCGATCCGCTCCCGCCGCAGACCGCCGCGCGCCGCGCCGTAGCTCAACAGGCCAAGAAGGCCCGCGCCCAGCCAAGGCGCCCACCGCTGCGAATCCAGGGCCGGCACCGCGCCCAGAATCGAGAGCCAGTAATGGAGAATGCGCAGGACCCCCTCCGGACCGAAGGCGACGAACGACTGGGAGGGGTTAACCTTGAAGCCGGTGAAGTAGGTGCCGACCACGATCACCGAAAGCGCCAGCCACGGCCAGAGCCCGCGGCGCCCCGACGTGAGGAAAAGCAGGAGCGCCCCCAGCGGCCAAATGACTAGGCCGTGCGCGAGGGTGTAGGTGGCCGCCGTGCCCGCGACGCCCGCCGCGACCAGCCCCGCGGTGCTACCGCGCGCCAGTCCGACGACCGCCGCCCCGAGCAGCAGCACCACCGTGAAATGGTCGATCGAGGCGCCCGACCAGAGGAAGTTCTCGTAGTGCTCGAGTTGGAAGAGCAGGAACGCCAGCAGCACCGCCAACCGGACCCCTCGCGCCGCGGTGCCCGCAGTCACCGCCAGCAGCACCACCAGCGCGATCAGGCTGCCCACGCCGATGCTCCCGACCACCCCGAAGTCGATGGTTCCGGTAGTCCAATAGAGCACCGCGAACAGCAGCCGGCTGGTCACCATCCGGTGCTCGTTGTTGATCGCGACTAGATCCTGAAGAAAGGCCCCGACCGGCTGGCCCTCGTGCAGCTTCACCGCGAGCCGTAGCGCGGTGTCGAACTCGTCCCAGTAGACGATGTTCAGCCGTCCCGGCGCGGAGCGCTCGAGGACGTACGCCAGCGGCACCAGCGCTAGCCCGATGAGGCCGAGTAGCACGAGGCGTTGCCGCCAAGCCGCTGGCAACCGGGCCCACGCTCCGCGGCGCCGGGGCGCGAGGCTTCCCGCGGGAGCGGGACCGGTGGCGTGGGAGGGTGTCATTAAGGGGGATCCCGCAGCCTCGGGGGCTGCGCGCGGAGTCGGGCCAAGGTGATTTGGCCCGCGGGGCGGGCAAGGCGGATTTGCCCACGCGGGCCTTACGATTTTGTCATTGCGGGGCCCCGCCTCGGGCCCGGCCGCTCCGGGCTTGGACCCCGCCGCGGATCTGCCACGCTCGCCGGATGATGCAACGGCGCCGCTTCCTCCACTCGGGCCTGGCCGCGGGCCTTGCGACCACGGTCCGCCCCCTCCGCGCTGGTGATCCCGTGGGCCGCCGCTTCCGCACCGCCCTGATCGGCGCCGGCTGGTGGGGCGGCAACGTCCTCGCCGAGGCCGTCGCCAGCGGCGCCTGCGAGATCGTCGGCCTCTGCGACGTCGACACCCGCGCGCTCGCCGCCACCCGCCGCCGGCTCGGGCCCCTCACCGGCGATGCGCCCCGCGACTACCGCGATTACCGTGAGCTGCTCGCGCGCGAACGGCCGGAGATCGTCATCGTTACCACCCCCGACCACTGGCACGCGTTACCCACGATCGCCGCCGTCCAGGCCGGCGCCCACGTTTATGTGGAGAAGCCGACGGCACACACGATTGGCGAAAGCCGGGCGATGGTGCGGGCGGCGCGCGCGCACGGCCGGGTGGTCCAAGTCGGGACACACCGCCGCGCCTCCCCGCACCTGCAGGCCGCCCGCGAACTGCTCCGCGGCGGACTCCTCGGGCCCGTCGGGATGGTCCGCTGCCACCTCAACCTCGGCGGCGGCGCCCCGGAGGAGCCGTTGCCCACGGTGCCGGTGCCCCCCGAGCTCGACTGGGACCTCTGGTGCGGGCCCGCGCCGCTGCGCCCCTTCAACGGCGGCAACCCGCTCCGGCCCGACGAGGGCCCGGGCAACCGCGGCATCCATCCCCGCGGCTTCCGCCAATACCTCGATTACGCAAACGGCCACCTCGGCGACATCGGCGTCCACTGGTTCGACCAAGTCCTCTGGATCCTCGGGGAAAAGGGCCCGCGCCGCGTGTTCTCTACCGGCGGCCGGCCGATCCGCGGCGCACCGGTGCTCAATGCCGAGCGACAGACCAGCGACGCCCCCGATCACCAGGTGGCGCAGTACGCCTTCGAGGGGTTCACGATGACGTGGGAATCACGCGTCTTCGGCGGCAACGCGGCCGAGCGGGGCGACCCGGCAGCGGCCAACTTCCACGGGCCCAAGGGCACGCTCCACCTGGGTTACCGCGGGGGCTGGACGTTCTACCCAGCCGATGGCGGACCGGCCAAGCAGCAGCCCGCGCGCCTCAACGAGCCCGACGGCCAGAACATCCGCGAACTCTGGGCGGATTTCCTCGACGCGATCCGCACCGGCCGCCGGCCCCTGAGCGACATCGAGGAGGGGCACCGCGCCTCGGTCTGCTCGCTGCTCGGGATGATCAGCCTCCGCCTCGGCCGGAGTGTCGCGTGGGACCCCGACCGCGAGGAGTTCCCCGGCGACCCCGAGGCGTCCCGCCTCCTGCGCCGCGCCTACCGCGCCGGCTGGACCTACCCGGAGTGAGCTCCGAGTCGTGGGCCGGACCCGCCCCCGGCTCAGGGCACGAGGGAGAGGAACAGAAACGCGGCGAACAGCACGAGGTGCACCAGCCCCTGCAGGACGTGCGTCCGGCCCGAGGTGAGAGTCAGGGTCGAGACGGCCACCGTGAGGAGCAGTAGGACGAGGTCCTTGGCCGTGATGCCGAGGACGAGCGGTATCCGCAGCCAGAGCGCTGCGAGGGCCACCGCCGGGATGGTGAGGCCGATGCTGGCGAGCGCGGAACCGTAGGCGAGGTTGAGGCTGGTCTGGAGTTGGTTGCCCCCTGCGGCTCGGACGGCCGCGACCGTCTCAGGCAGCAGGACGAGTAGGGCGATCGCCACGCCAAGCGCCGCCGGGGGGGCGCCCGCGGCCGCCAACGCCGCCTCAATGCCCGGCGAGAGCACCTTGGCCAGGCCGACCACGGCGACGAGCGCCGCCACTAGCAGCGCCGCACTCGCCGCCGCACTCCGGCCCGGACTTACGGCTGCCGGCTGCGTTGGGGCCGGATCGCCCGCCGGCAGGAAGTGTTCGCGATGCCGCAGGGTCTGCACCGCCACGTACGCGACCCAGAGCAGCAGGGACATTGCCGCCGCGAACGTGAGCTGCGCCCCGGTGTAGGTCGGACCTGGGGAACTGATCGTAAACGAAGGCAGCACCAGCGTGAGCGTCGTCATCGCGATCAGGGTCGAGAACGCGGCCTGCGCTCCCGTAGCCCGGAACGCGGGTTCCCCGTGGCGCAGGCTCCCGATCACGACGCAGAGGCCGACCACGCCGTTGCCCACGATCATCAGCGTCGAGAAGATGGTGTCGCGCGCCAGCGCCGTCTGCGCCGCGCCGCCCCCCGCCATCATCGCCACGATCAGCGCCACCTCGATCACGGTCACGGCCAGTGCGAGCACGAGGGTGCCGAACGGTTCGCCCGTGCGGTGGGCGATATCCTCCGCGTGGTGCACGGCCGCGAGCACGGCGGCGATCAGCGCGCCCGCGCAGGCGAGGCCGGTCAGCCAGCCGCCTGGCAGCACGTACGCGAGGCCCAGCACGGCTAGCGCCGCGAGCGGTGCGATCAAGTTCCAGCGGTCCGCGGAAGAGGAAGACATCGGGAAAAAGTCAGCGCGCCGCGGAGCTGCCGCGAAGGTGCTGGTCCAGGAAGGCGCGACTCCGGCGCCGCTCGTCGGGCCGGTCAAAACCGTGCCCCGCGCCCTCGACCCGCACCAGTTCGTGCCGCGCGCCGACCCGCC
>CAIOTK010000510.1 GCA_903861185.1 uncultured Opitutia bacterium
GAGATGCCCGCGCCCGCCATTGGTCCGATGCAGCCGGGGCACGACCTGCACGTCGTCCTGTCCGCCGTCTTGTCCGCCGTCTTGTCCGCCGTCGTGTCCGCCGTCGTGTCCGCCGTAGCCTTGGCGGAGGTGGAAGCCTTGGCGGAGGTGGAAGCCTTGGCGGAGGTGGAAGCCTTGGCGGAGGCGGAAGCCTTGGCGAAGGCGGGGCGCCCCGGTGAGCACCTCACGCACCCCATTCCGCACCGCCATTCCCCTTAACCGCACGCTGCGGCCGTGCGCGGAGGGATAAGTGCTTTCGTCCTCACCGTCCGGGGCGACGCGCCCCGGCTACATCAGACCGCTGCCTTTCGACCCGCCTCACGCGGAGCCATCGGTTTGGTGTAGCTGGGGCGCGTCGCCCCGGACCCACGCCACACGCCCCCATTCCGCACCGCGATTCCCTGGCCAGCGGGCCCCCGCCAATCGCGGCGCCATAAGTGTGTTCGTACGCACCGACCGGGGCGGCGCGCCCCGGCTACATCGAGCCCACGAACCGCGAGATTCGGGGTGGGATTACGTCAGCGTACCGCTTCGCCGTGCCTCGGTTCGTAGCTCCCCCTCCGAGATCGCTCGCCCTGAAGCTCCCGCGGCGTCTATAGACGCCACCTACAGCCCGCTCCGCGCCCCGCGCCCCTTGCGCCTCTTGTGGCCATCCTCAGGGCCGCGCCGGAAACGCGATCAGGTCGATCCGCGCCCCGCGGCCCGGCTGCCCGAGGCTCCGCACCTCCAGCGCCGACGCCGACGGCGCCCGCGTCGGATCAAAGTACACGCCCCGGATCTCGCCCAGTTCCCCCCGCGCCCGCGCATCGCCCAGATAATACGTCGCCTTGACCAAATTCCGGTAACTGGAGCCCGCCTCATACAGCGCCGAGCCGATGCGTTCGAAGACGAGCTTCATCTGCCCCCGCGCCTCCCCGCCCCCCTCGCCGTCAATGCCCCCCAGAAAGATCAAGGGCACGCCCGCCCCCACGTGCGCCACGCGGCAATACCGCGGCGAGACGCTCAGCCACGGCAGCGACAGCCAGGCCACCTTGTCCCCCGGCGGCGTCGGCAGGTCGCGTGCGGCCGCGATCAGCTCGATCTCGGCCGGAAGGCTGCTCACCCACTCCACCAGCACCAGCGGCGGCACCGGCCCGCCCCCGAAACTCGCCGCCACCTCACGCACGGCCGCCGCGTGGTCCGCAAAGGGCGCGAGGAAGGCCTTGATCTGGACAACATCCGCCGCCCGCAGTCCCAGGTGCGCCAAGGTCCGGTGTAGGCCCGCCATCGTCAGCCGCACCGCCTCCGCCACGTCCGCACCCTTCTCGGCCTGACCCGAGACAAAGACCTTCCCACCCGCCGGCAACACCGCCGCCCGGTCCGACGAGTACACCACCGCGGTAGGTTCGCCTCCGCCGGGCGCCACCGCCTCGAACGCCACCCGCCGCCCCGCCGCCGCCAGCGGCGTGCGCACCAGCGTGAAGGCCACCGGCGCGGCCGCAAACCGCCGCGCCACCGCCGCCGCCACCGCCGGCACATCCGCGTCCGCACCCACTAGCGCGTTCAGCCGCAGGATGCCCGCGGGATCGCCCCCCGCTGCCCGCACCACGGCATCGAGCTCCGCCAGCGCCGCCCGCGCCTCCGCCTCCGCCCCGGCGGCGGCCGGGGCCGTGATGGCGGCCGTGAAGACGAGCGGGCGGTCCACGACCCGCACCGACCACGCGGTGCCGGGCTGGTCGGGACGAGGCAGTCGATCCGGGGGAACGGCGGAATGGAGCATCGGGGAAAGAAGGGGCAGCAGCAGCGCGAGCCGGAAGGCGGAAACGTTCACGCAACGATGGTGCGCGCCCGCAACTTCACGGCAAGCGGCCTCTCCGTCGTGTCCGCCGTAGCCTTGGCGAAGGCGGAAGCCTTGGCGGGGGATAGCCACAAAAGGCTCAAAGGGTCCCCTCCGCGGTCGGAACCGTGCGTGGCGTCCATAGACGCCACAGCCGCGCCTTCCGCGGACCCCAAGGCAGGAGAGCTCCAGCCAGACAGCCGCCACCGGCGTGCCCTACTGCCACTACAATTCGTCGCGCCGCGGTTCGGAGCTCTCCCTCCGATCCGCTCGCCCCACGGCTCCCGCGGCGTCTATCGACGCCACTCGCAGTCTGCTCCGCGCCCCGCGCCCCTTGCGCCTTTTGTGGCCATCCCCGCCGCCCCGCGCTTGGCTTGCGGGCCCGGCCTCCGCCGGCTCGACTCCAACTCCCTCCAATGACTCCCGTTGCCCTGCGCTGGTCCGGCGACGCCGCCGGCACCCTCGAACTCCTTGACCAGACGCTCCTGCCCGGCCGCGTCACGTGGCTCGCCTGCCGGGAGGTTCCGGTGGTCATCGAGGCGATCCGCAGCCTACGCGTCCGTGGCGCCCCGGCGATCGGCATCGCGGGCGCCTACGGCACGGTCCTCGCCGCCGCCGAGGCCACCCGCCTCCAGCTCGCGCCGGCGCCCGCCCTCGCCCACGTGCGCACCCGCGCCGCGGAACTCGCGACGGCCCGGCCCACCGCAGTCAACCTCCGCTGGGCCGTCGAACGCTGCCTGCGCGCCCTCGACACCCTCCCCGCCGGCTCCACCGCGAACGCCCTAGCAACCGCGCTGCTCGAGACCGCCCGCACGATCCACGCGGAAGATGAACGCCTCTGCGCCGCAATCGGCCGGCACGGCGCGGCAGCCCTCCCTCCGGGCGGCGTCCTCACGCATTGCAACACCGGCGGGCTCGCCACCGGCGGCGCGGGCACCGCCCTCGCGGCGATCACCACCGCCTGGGAGCAGGGGCGCCGCTTCGAGGTCTTCGCCGACGAGACCCGCCCGCTGCTGCAAGGCGCCCGCCTCACCGCGTGGGAGCTCGTCCAGCGGGGCATCCCCGTCACGGTGCTTTGCGATGGGGCGGCGGCC
>CAIOTK010000511.1 GCA_903861185.1 uncultured Opitutia bacterium
CGACGGCGCCCTCTCCGCCACGGAACTAACGCAGGCACCGATCACCCTCGGCGGTCTCGACACCGACGGCGACGGCAGCCTCTCCAGCGCCGAGCTCCATCCCCACCGCGGCGGCCCCCGCCGGCCGGCCCAAACCCCGCCATCGACTGGGAAAACGCGCCCCGGTCGTCCGGACGGCGCGAGTGCTGGGAACGGTCCCGCGCGGCCAGCCCCGACTGCGGGCGCCACGCGGGCCCATCCCGCGGACCTAGTGATGCTGGCGCTCGACGCGAATGAGGACGGGGTGCTCGCGGCGGCCGAACTGGCCAACGCGACCCGCAGCTTGGGCGCCCTCGATGGGAACCAGGACGGCCAGCTGTCGCCGGACGAACTGCACCCGCTGCCCCCCACGCCCTGAACGGCCCGGCGGCGGCCGGCGCCTAGCGCTCCAGCCGCCGGTACTTAATCCGCCGCGGCTGGTCGGCCTCGCGCCCGCGCCGCCGCCGGAAATCCTCGAGGTAGCTCGAGTAATTCCCGTTGTGCCAGAACACGGCGCTGTCGCCCTCGAACGCGAGGATGTGCGTCGCCACCCGGTCGAGGAACCAGCGGTCGTGGGAAACAACGACCGCGCAGCCGGCAAACTGCCCGAGGCCCTCCTCCAACGCGCGGATCGAGTTCACATCCAAGTCGTTGGTCGGCTCGTCCAGCAGCAGCACGTTGGCCCCACCCCGCAGCAAGCGGGCGAGGTGCACGCGGTGGCGCTCGCCGCCGGACAGGATCCCGACCTTCTTCTGCTGGTCCGCACCGGTGAACCCGAACTGGGCGCAATAGGCCCGGGCGTTCACCTCGCGCCCGCCCAGTCGCAGGAGCTCCTCCCCACCGCTAATCGCCTCGAAGATCGTCGCCCCGTCCGGCAGGCCATCGCGCGATTGGTCGACGTGCGCCAGCCGCACGGTGTCGCCCAGCCGCAACGTGCCCTGATCGGGTTGCTCGGCGCCGGTGATGAGGCGGAAAAGCGTGGTCTTGCCGGAGCCGTTGGGCCCGATGACCCCGACGATCCCGCCCGGCGGCAGCGCAAAGGAGACATCCGCGAACAGGAGCCGGTCACCGTAGGCCTTGGCGAGACCCTGCGCCTCCACCACCAGCGTTCCCAGCCGCGGGCCGGGCGGGATGATCAGCTCGAATTCGCGCTCCTGCGTCGCCACATCCTCGCGCAGCATCGCCTCGTACGCGTTGATGCGGGCCTGCGACTTGGCCTGGCGCGCGCGCGCCGACTGGCGAATCCACTCCAGTTCGCGGGCCATCGCCTTGCGCCGCCGGTCCTCCGTGCGCTGCTCCACGGCGAGCCGCCGCTGCTTCTGCTCCAACCACGAAGAATAGTTGCCCTGCCAAGGGATGCCGTGCCCCCGATCCAGCTCGAGAATCCACTGCGCGACGTTGTCGAGGAAGTACCGATCGTGGGTCACCGCGATCACTGTGCCCGGGTAACGCGCTAGGTGCTGCTCGAGCCAGTGCACGCTCTCGGCGTCCAAATGGTTCGTGGGCTCGTCGAGGAGCAGAATGGACGGCTTGCGGAGGAGGAGGCGGGCGAGAGCAACGCGCCGGCGCTCACCGCCCGAAAGGGCGTCGACGGGCTGGTCCCCGGGCGGGCAGCGCAGGGCCTCCATCGCCATCTCGACCTGCGGGGCGGTGTCCCAAGCGTCGAGCGCGTCGATCTTCTCCTGGAGTTCACCCTGGCGGGCGAGGATGGCGTCCTTGGCCGCGTCGTCGGTCGCGGCGTTCAGCTCGTCCCAGGTCGCGTCGTAGGCGGAGACGAGGTCGGCGAGGGGCTGCACGCCCTCCTCGACGCAGGCGCGGACGGTGGCGCCGGGGGTGAGCTGCGGTTCCTGCTCGAGGAGGCCGAGGGTGTAGCCGGGCTCGAAGTGAAGCCGCCCCTCGATTTCGGTATCGCGGCCGGCGAGGATGCGCAGGAGGGAGGACTTGCCGGAGCCGTTGAGGCCCAGCACCCCGATCTTGGCGCCGAGGTAAAAGGACAGGGAGATGTCGCGCAGGATCTCCTTGCGCTCGATCTTCTTGGAGACGCCGAGCATCGAGAAGATGATCGTCGGGGCGGCTTCGGGCTTGGGCACGGGGTGCGATTACCGGGGGCCCGGGGGCAAGAGAAGCGGAAACTCACGGGAAAAGGGCATTGCCTGCGCGGGAGCGGCCCGCCTTCCTACCTATCCCCCCGGGCCACCCCGCCCAAAAGCCCCCCGCCGTGAATCCGCTGCTGCGCTCGCTCGTGCCCATTTCGGGCCTCCGCCTCGCCCCTGAGGGCCTCTGGCGCGCGGCGGGGCTGGTGCTGGCCGCCGCGCTGTTCGCGCTGGTCCGGGGCAACGGTTACGACTGGGGCGGCCTGCTGACCTACGCGGCCTACCTGCTGGCCTACGTGCTGCTGCCGGGCGTGGTCGCGCTGGCCTGGGCGGAACGCCGCCCCGTGGGCTGGAGTGGGCTGCTGGCCCTCGCCCTGCCGGCCGGATTCGCCCTGGAGGCCCTCGGCTTCCTCGGAGCCGCCGCCGCGGGCCACCGTGAACTTCACCTCTGGAGCCCCCTGGTCTGGCTGGCGCTCGCCGCGTACCTACGCCGGCAAGGCGGGCGACCGCTCCTGCGGCTGCGGCTGGCGGGCCACCACGCGGGCCTCGCCGCCGCGCTCGCCCTCGCCTTCCTCGGTACCGTCGTGATGGCGGCCAGCCAGATGTACGCCGAGTCGCCCCTAGCCGACGGTCTGCCCACTCGCGCGATCTTCCACGATTGGGTCTACCTCATCAGCCGCGCCGGGGTCATCAAGCACACCTGGCCCCTCGACGACCCCAGCCTCGCCGGCACCCCGCTTCAGTATCACTATCTGATGATGGTCCACGCCGCCGCCGCCTCGTGGACTACCGGCCTGGAGCTGGGTTCGCTGCTGCTGCGCCTAGTCTACGCCCCGCTCGGGCTCGCCCTCGTCGCCCAGGCCTACCTCCTCGGCCGACGGCTGGCGCGGACCCCTTGGGGCGGGGTCCTCGCCGCGCTCCTGCTGGTCTTCGTCAGCGAGGTCTCCCTCCGCCCCTCCTACGGCGAACCCCTATTCCTCGGCCTCTTCGTGCGCTGGCTGTTCGTCAGCCCCACGTTCTTCCTCGGGATGGTCTACTGTGGGGCCCTGCTGCTGGCCGTGCACCGCTGGCACCGCGCGCCCGCCGGCGACCTCCGCCGTTACGCCTGGGTCGGCCTCCTTGCCGCGGCGGGCACCGGTGCCAAGGGCACCCTCGTGCCGGTGGTACTCGCCGCGCTCGGACTGTGGGCCGGCTGGCACTGGCTCCGCACCCGCCGCCTTCCTTGGGACACGGTCGCCTGCGCCCTAGTCCTCCTCGCGGCGTTCTGCGTCGTTTACCTTGAGACGATGGCCTCGTGGCGCAGCGGCGACGCCCGGCTGCACCCGTTCCACGTGTTCCAATTAACGGGCTTCTGGAAGGAGAACCTGCCCGCCCTGACCGCCGCCCTCACCTCCTGGCTGCCCGGCCGCACCGCCGGTTGGGGCGCGCAACTCCTCTGTGCCCTCGCCATCTTCGCCGGGACCTGCGGCGTGCGCCTGCTCGCGCTGCCCTACCTCTTCGGGGCCGATCGCGCCCGGCGGGACCCGCTGCTGGTCGGCTGGCTAGGGGCGTTCTTTGTCGCGTGCCTCGCGATGGGCCTGCTGCTGGAGCTAAACAGCTACGGCGAACTCTACCTCATCCTGATGATGCGGCTGCCGCTCTCGGTGCTCACCGCGGGGTTTTTAGTGGCGGCCTGGCGCCGCGCCGCGGTCTGGCGCGCGGGCCGCGGTCCCGTCTGGACGCAACGCCCCGCGGTCACCCGGGGCCTGCTGGCCACCGGCACCCTCGCGCTGGCGCTTACAGTCGGGTTGCAGGGCTCCCTCTGGTGGCGCCGCAACCTGCCCGGCCTCGGCGAATGGGCGCGCACCGCCAGCGACCTCCGGCCCGACCCGGAGATGCGCGACCTGCGCGAGGCGCTGCTCTGGATCCGCCAGCACACCGAGCCGGACGCCGTGCTCGTCCCGAACGCCTTCACCCCGGAGAATATGCGCGGCGACCACTGGGGCGCACTCGACCGCACGCTGATGGGGGTCCACTTCTATTACTCGGCCCTCGCGGAGCGCCGCCTCTGGTTCGAAGGGCCGCACTACATCCTCGACACCACCAAGGCCCGGATTCGCGCCAACCTCGCGGCCAACTTCTTCTACCGCGGCCACCCCCTCGAGGCCGGCGTCGTCGCCACCGCCCCCAGCTACGCCCTGATCGACCGCCACCTCCGCGACGGAGCCGCGGTCACGCTCCCGGTCGGCGCCCGCGTTTTCGCGAGCGACCGGTTCGAGGTCTACCGCCTCTCCCCGGGGAAACCGGAGAGCGGCGACGGCGGGCTCTGACCCGCCCGGAACCGCTCAGGTCCGCGGGCGCGCGGGCTGGTACACGGTCTGCGCCAAATCGGCCGCCAACAGGCGCCGGAAGGTCGGCAGGTCGCGCACGGCCCGCAGCGCGATCAGCTGCCGCGCCAAGTTGCCCACGGCCGTGCCCTCGAGCGCAAAACTCACCACCGGCACACACGCCGCGTCCGCCGTGGCTTGGCAGAGCAACCGGTTGCGCGAACCGCCGCCCACGATCAAAATCCGCCGGAAGCGGCGCCCGGTCATCCGCTCGAACGCACCGAGGGCGTCCGCGTGGCCGCGCCCCAGCGAATCGCAGATCAGGCGCACGTAACCGGCGAGGTCGGCCGGAACCCGCAGGCGCCGGGCCCGCAGGTGCGCATCGATCGCCGCGCGCATCGAGGTGGGGTTGGTGAAGGCCGGATCGGTCACCTGCAGGAGCCCCGCCGGTGCCGGCAGCCGGCCGGCGGCCTTGATTAGGGCCGCCCACTCGCGGTCGTTGCCCGGCCGCCGCGCGAAGTCCTTCAAGGTGCCCTCGAGGAGCCATAGGCCCGGCACGTTGGTCAACGGACGGTACCGGCCGTCGGCGATCCGCTCATTGGCCACCCGGGCCGCCAGCGCCTCGGGTCCGAGCACCGGGGTGTCACTCTCAAAACCGAGCAGCGACCAGGTCCCGGAACTCAGGAACGCGTCGCCGCCGTCCGGATCCGCCGGCATCGCGTCGTAGGCGCAGGCGGTGTCGTGCCCCGGCACCGCGATCACCTTGGTGCGGCGGAGCTGCGGCGTCGCACCGGCCACCGCGGGCAGGAGCCGGCCGAGCGAGGCCCCGACCGGCAGCGGCGGGGTGAACCAGCCGGGCGGCAGGCGGAAGTGGTCGAGCGTCGCCCGGGACCAGTCGCGCGCCCGGACATCGATCAGCTGCGAGGTGCTCGCGACGGTGAACTCATTCTCCATCCGGCCCGAGAGCAGGAAGTTAAAATAGTCCGGCAGCAGGAGGCAGCGGGTCGCGAGGTCGGTGATGGCCGGGCAGCGGGCGACGGTCTCCGCGAGCTGGAGCGACGTGTTGTAGAAAACGTTGGGAATGCCCGTGGCCGCGTAGAGACGCTGCAGCGCGGCAGGAGTCCGCGCCAGCCGTCCCAGCCCCTCCTGGGTGCGGGCATCGCGGTAGGCGTGCACCGGGAACACCAGCCGGCCCGCATCGTTCACCAACGCATAGTCCACGCCCCAGCAGTCGACGCCCACCGAGGCGAGGACCGCCCCGCGCGGCAGCGCGGCGGCCGCGGCGCGCAGGCCCGCCTGCGCCTCGTGCCAGAGCGTGCCGAGGTCCCAATAGTCGTGGCCGGCGAGGCTGCGGAACGCGTTCGGGAAACGGTGGACCTCGGTCAGACCGAGCCGGCGGCCATCCCAACGGCCGAGGATCACGCGGCCGCTGGTGGCGCCGAAGTCGAGGGCGGCGGAATAGACGGTACGGGGCATCGCCGGGAGCAAAGCCGCCGCCGGGACGGCGTCACGAGAAAATCGCGGCCCACCCCATCCCGGAAAATCCGAGAAATCCCGTTGCCAGCGCCCCGACCCGGCGCAGCTTCGACCACACTCTTATGCTCAACCGCGAGCGCACTCCCCTCACCGGCCGGCGGGTCCAGCTGATGGCCACCTGCCTCTGCGACGCCTTCTACGACGATGTCGCCGCCGCGACCGTCGAGGTGCTCGAGCACGCCGGGGTCGAGGTGGCGTTCCCCGAAGGTCAGACCTGCTGCGGCCAACCGGCCTTCAACGGCGGCGACTGGCCCGCTTCCCGCCGCGTCGTCCGCCACACGGTACGCACCTTCGCTGGCGAGGACCCCGTGGTGGTGCCGAGCGGCTCCTGCGCCGCGATGCTGTTCCACGGGGCGGTGTTAGAATTCGAGCGTGAACCGGACGCCCCCGCCGTCGAGGCGCTCGGCCGCCGCACTTGGGAACTCGCAGATTACCTCGTCAACGGCCTCGGGGTGCAGACCTGGCCCGGCCGCTACCCCGCGCGAGTCGCCCTCCACCGCTCCTGCCATTCCCGCGGGACCGACAGCGTCGCCGCCGCGCTCACGCTCCTCCGCTCGATCGCGGGCCTGGAGGTGGTCGAGTTCGGTGAGCCCGAACAGTGCTGCGGCTTCGGCGGCACGTTCGCGGTCACCTTCCCCCACCTCTCCGGCGCGATGGGCCAGCTGAAGCTGGACCACGTCCGCGCCGCCGCCCCCGACGTCTACGTCTCGGCGGATATGAGCTGCCTGATGCACCTCGGGGGCCTCGCCGCCCGCGAAGGCCGACCCATCCGCACGCTCCACCTCGCTCAGCTGCTCCGCGACGCCCTTAAAGGCGAGGAGGCCAAGCCGTGAAGGGCCAAGCCATCGACCGCTTCGCCGCCACCCTGCCCGCGGAAACCCGCGCCTCGGTCTACCAGAGCACCAAGGCCACCCACGAGAAGCGCACCCGCCTCCTCTTCGACCAGTTTCCCGACCCCGACCGCCTCCGCACGCTCGCCGGGGAAATCAAGCAACACGCGATCGAGAATCTCGACACCTACCTGCCGCAGGCCGAGGCCCGCCTCCGCGCCAACGGCGCCCAAGTCCACTGGGCCGGCACCGCCGAGGCCGCCTGCGCCCACGTCCTCCGCATTATGCGCGAGCGCGGCGCCACCAAAATGGTGAAGGCCAAG
>CAIOTK010000512.1 GCA_903861185.1 uncultured Opitutia bacterium
GTGGCGGCGCCAGCGGGCTGCGGTGCCCCCGGCGGTGCCGGAGTTCCCCGCCCTGCGGACGGACGGCGCTACCGAGGCGGCCGGCTGAGTTTTCTTCCTGCGGGGGATTGCCTTGCCGCGCCTGCCGGCCCTAGGGCTGGCGGGATGAACCGCGGCGAAACGGACCGTCATCGTGAGCTCAAGCGCCTCGCGTTGGCGTGGGCGGGCGCCCGCGGCTGGGAGCTGGCGGCCGCTGAGGTTCGGGTGCCGCGGAGCGGCTGGCGGGCGGACGTGGCCGCGGCCGGCGGGCCCGATAGGCCGTGTGCTTTGTTCGAGTGCAAGCAGGCCCGCGAAGACCTGCGCCGCGACGCCCACGACGAGGCGGCGGCGCGCGCCCGACTCGAGGAGCTGACCCGGCGCGCGCGCTCTCTTGATGAGTTGCTCGCGGTGCACTGCCCGGCATTGCGGCGCGGGGAGGCGCTCTGGCCGGAGTTCGACACCTGGGACTTTAGCGCCCTGCGGCATCGGGGCCGGCGCGCGCTGGCGGTGGCGCGGGAGGCGGCTGAGCGGCGCGTGCGGGACGGCACCAAGTTTTCCCGGCTCCGGCGCTACCACGCGGCGGACGAGCTTTATCTGGTGGTCGAGCCGGACTGTTTCGCGCCCGCGGACCTCCCTGCCGGGTGGGGATTGCTGGTGCGGACCGCGGGGAACGGGTCCGGCGCCGCGAGTCTGCGTCTGGAACGGGCGCCCGAGCCCCTCGCGGCGGCTCCGGGCCAGCGCGCGGCCCTCCGCGTCGCGATCGAGCGGGCCGCAGGGCGACCCCGCGCTTTACTTTGCCCCGGATTGCGGGACGGTTGCGCCGATGCCCGAGACTACGCCGCCTAACCTCGCTGACGCCGGGATTGAGATCCGAACTTACTTCGTGCGGAGCCGGCACGCGCTCCTTGCCCGGGCGGATTTCGGCGAACTCTTCGTCGATTATTACCTGCACCTGAGCCAGCACGGGTTGGCCGTGCCGGCGGGACCGGACGCGGTGTTCAAGCGAGCCCTTGCCGGGTTCGCGCTGCACTGTGCGTCGCGCCCACGGAACGAGCTCACCGCGTGGACGGTGAACTTCCAAGAGCCGCTGCTGAACCTGTTTCTGGCGGGGGACAACGGCACGGGGGCGGTCACGGGCCGCGTCTTCACCGAGAATGTGAAGGAGGGCCCGGAGGGATTGTTCTACGCGGACGTCGTGCGGGGCCGGCAGCCGCCCCACCGTAGCGTCGTGGGATTTCAGGGTAGCGATCCGCTGGCCGCGGCGGAGGCCTTCTACGCTGGGAGCGAGCAGCGGCGGGCCCGGTACTTCGCCGTCGGCGAGGAGGAACTGGTGCTCGTGACGGAGCATCCCGACTGCGATCTCAAGTGGCTG
Organism: uncultured Opitutia bacterium; assembly: GCA_903861185.1. Lineage (GTDB taxonomy): Bacteria > Verrucomicrobiota > Verrucomicrobiia > Opitutales > Opitutaceae > ER46. The sequence goes on from CAIOTK010000512.1 coordinate 1,391, forward strand.
GACGGACTGAGTGTTGAGGAGGTGCGGCGACTGGATGCGGAAGAGACGCTGGTGCCCCTCGAGCGGCGGGTCCTGCGCTGGCATTGTGGCTGCAATCCGGGCCGGATGATGGAGATTCTGGCCCCATCGATGCGACACGACCCGGAGGAGCTCTTCGGGAACGAAGCGGAGATCGAGATCCGCTGTCCCCGCTGTGCTGGGCGGCACGCGATCCGGCGCGCGGAGTTGGCGGCCTTCGTGGCCGGCCGGGAATGAGCGGGGCGGAAGTCGTCGCCACGTTGCTGGGCCTCCTCGGGGTGGGGCTGATGGTGCGCCAGCACGTCTGGGCGTGGCCGGTCGGCATCGTTCAGGTGACGATCTCCGCCTGGGTCTTCTGGGAATCGCGGCTGTATTCCGACGTTGTCCTCCAGGGTTTTTTTCTCGGGCTGCAGGTCTACGGCTGGTGGGCGTGGACCCGTCGCCGAGGGGCCGCGGGGGCGGCTCTGGCGGTCACGCGTCTCGGGCGGCGGGCGTGCGTGGGCCTCTCGGGGATCGGTTTGCTGGCGACCTTCGCGTGGGGCGAGGGGATGCGTCGGTTGACCGATGCGGCCCTGCCGCACCCGGACGCGTTCATCTTGGTTTTCAGCGTGCTCTCGCAGTGGCTGCAGGCGCGCAAGCGCCTTGAGGCGTGGCTCGGCTGGATTGTGGTCAACGTGGTCGCAGTGGGCGTTTACGCGACGCGGGGGTTGTTCCTCTTCGCGGGATTGTACGCCGTTTTCCTCGGGCTGGCGGTGGTGGGTTTCCGGGCGTGGCGCCGGACGGAGGTGCGCTCGTGAAGTTCCCCCTGCGGGTGGCAGTGTTCGGCCCCGAATCGACGGGCAAGACGGCGTTGGCGGCGCGGCTGGCGGCGCATTTCGGGGAGCCTTGGGCGGCGGAGCACGTGCGGGAGTATTGGGAACGCGCGGGCGGGCGGATCGGACCGGCCGATCTCGACGCCATCGCGCGCGGCCAGATCGCGCTCGAGGAGCAGGCGGCGGCGCGTGCGCGCCGGGTGGTGTTCTGCGACACCGAGCTGCTCACCTGCACCCTGTGGAACGACCTGCTCTTTCCCGGCGCGTGCCCGCGGTGGGTGCGCGCAGAGGCCGAGCGGCGGGCCCGCGGGTTCGCGCTCTACCTGTACTGCGTGGACGACTTGCCCTTTGCGCCGGACCCCCAGCGGTGTTTTCCCGGGGCCGAGGAGCGTTCCCGGGCTGCCGCCTGCTGGCGCGAGGCCCTCGTGTCCCGGGCGCTGCCGCGGGTGGAGATCACCGGCACGGGCGTGGAGCGCGAACAGCGGGCGATCGCCGCCCTAGAGCGGCTGCTGGCGGACGCGGCCGCCGGGAATTGAGCCGCGGACCAGCGCGGACTTACTTCCCGCCGGCGAGAAGCCGGGCGGCTTCAGCGGCGCCGATCTCGCGCACGAAGACGTTGCGCCAGCGGATCTCGCCGCCGTGCGTCTGGAGCATAATCGGCCCCTTGGCGGGCAGCGGCAGCTTGCGGTCCCAGTAGTTCTCCATGACCGCCCCGTCGACGACCAGCTGGCCGTTGAGCCACACCCAAGTGCGGGCGGCCACCTGACGGATGCGGAACTGGTTCCACTCGCCGAAGGGCCGGTCGGCGACGACCAGCGGGTCGCGACCGGGGGTGCCGGGCGTGTTGTTGAAGAGGCCGCCGGAGCCGAGGTGCGGCTTGCGGTCCGCCTTCTTCGCGTCGAAGGCCTGGTTCTTGTCCCAAATTTGGATCTGTGGCGCGCCGCGCAGGTAAATCCCGCTGTCGGCCTTCGCGACTGTCTTGTACTCGAGCAGCAGCTCGAGGTCCCCGAATTCCTGGTCGGTGGTCGCGTAGGGGCCGGTGCCTGGGTTGACCAGCTCGTCGCCCTGCACCGACCAGTGCTTCGGGAAATCGGCCCGCTCCTGCGTTAGCTTGGCGGACTTTTTTTCGCCCTGGAGCTTCACCACGCTGTGGGGGTTGAGGCCGTGCCAGCCGGTGAGGTCGTGGCCGTTGAAGAGGGCGCGGAACCCGGCGGGCGGCTGGGGGGCGGCGAAGAGGCCGGCGGCCGGGAGGAGGAGCGCGAGGAGGATGCGGGGGAGGGGTTGCATAGCGGGTGGGGGAGCAAACGCGGGCTCGCGCCGCCTCGACAATGGAAAAAACGCTCGGCGCGGGCTTGCCCCGCGAGGGGCCGGCGCGTGAATCGGAGGGATGCGCGCGAAATTGCGGTTGGCGGGTTGGCTCGGGCTGATGCTGGGGGCGGCGGGCTCCGCGTGGGCCGCGGCCGCGGAGGTGCGGCGGGACCTCGAGTACGGCCGCGCCGCCGGCGAGCCGCTGCTGCTCGACGTGGGGATGCCCGCCGGTCCCGGGCCGTTCCCGGTGGTCATTCTGGTGCACGGCGGCGGCTGGACGCGCGGCGACAAGGCGGGCAGCGACCGGCCGGGCGACGGCGCGGACATCTCGCCGTGGTTCGACCTGCTGGGGCGCGCGAACCACGTGTGGTTCTCCATTAACTATCGACTCGCGCCGCAGCACCGCTGGCCGGCCTGCCTCGAGGATCTGCAAACGGCGGTGCGCTGGGTGAAGGCGAACGCGGGGAGTTTCCGTGGTGATCCCGGCCGGATCGCGGTGTTTGGCCACTCGGCGGGCGGGCATCTCGCGCTGATGCTGGCGACTCTCACCCGGCCCGAGACGCGCGTGCAGGCCGTGGTCGGCTTCGCGCCGGTCACCGATCACGAATACAAGTTGGCCGCGCGGGGCGGGTTGGGGGAGGGGCTGCAGGCGCTGTTAGGCCGACCCGCGCAGCTCACGCCCGAGGCGCTGCACGAGTTGCGCGCCATCTCGCCGGTGAACCGGGTGAAGGCCGGAATGCCGCCGCTGCTCCTGCTTCACGGGGACGCGGACCGCACGGTGGCCGTCGAGCAGAGCGTGGCATTCCAGCGGCGGGTGCGGGCGGTGGGCGGGAGTTGTGATCTGATCGTGCTCCCCGGGGCTCCGCATGGACTCCGCGAATGGGCGCGGGCTGCGCCGGACCACGAGGCGCGGTTGGTGGAGTGGCTCGGCCGCGCGCTCGGGCCGGCGACGCCGGGGCGCTGAACGAGCGCGTTAGCCCGACTTGGCCTTCCGCTTAGCGGGCGCGCCCTCGATCCGACCGGGCTCGCGGACACCGGAGCCTTGGCTTTTGGTCAGGCTGTCACCGAGTTCTGCGCGGCACTTCTCCGCGAAGGCCTGGAGGCGCGCGACGACCTCGGGATGCTGGGCGGCGACGTCCGTGGTCTCCGCGCGGTCGGTGCTCAGGCGGTAGAGCGCGGGTTTTTCTAGAGTGACCGTTTCGTACTTCGCGGGGATGCCGCCGGTGCCGCCGGGGCGGCCGCCGAGCGTGCGGTAGCGGTGGGGGAGGACGAGCTTCCATTCCCCGTCGCCGCTGACCACCGCTTGGAGCTCGTTCTGGGCGTACCAGTTGCCGTAGCCCTCGTGCGGGTTGGCGGCGCCCGGCTGGCGCGCGAGCAGAGGCCACACGTCGCGCCCGTCGATCTTCCGGGCGGGTGGCGGCGCGCCGATCAGGCCGGCGAGCGTGGGTAACAGATCGATGGTCATCACGTACTGGTCGGAAGTCGCTCCGGAGGGCAGGCGCCCTGGCCAGCGCATCAGGCAGGGCACGCGGGTGCCGCCCTCCCAAGCCGTCCCCTTGCCTTCGCGGTGGGGCCGGGCGCTACCGGCGTGGTCGCCGTAGCTGAGCCAGGGGCCGTTGTCGCTGGTGAAGATCACGAGGGTGTCGCGGGTGAGCCCGTGGCGTTCGAGTGTGCCGAGCACCTGCCCGACTGACCAGTCCAGTTCCAGCATCACGTCGGCGTGAAGCCCGCGGCCGGACTTGCCCTTGAATTTCTCGCTGACGAAGAGCGGCACGTGGGGCTGCGGGTGCGCGAGGTAGAAGAAGAAGGGCCGGTCCTTGTGCCGCTCGATGAAGCGCACGGCGCGCTCCGTGAGCCGGGTGGTTAGTTGCTCCTGTTCGGCCGGCGTGACCTCGGCGTCGACGACGCGGCCGTCCTCGATCAGCGGGAGCGGCGGGTAGGAGCCGGGTTTCGCCTCCGGATGGTACGGCCACATATCGTTGGAGTAGGGAATGCCGAAGGACTCGTCGAAGCCGTGGCGGGGCGGCAGGAACGCCGTGTGGTGCCCGAGGTGCCACTTGCCCGCCATTCCGGTCGCATAGCCGCGGCTCTTGAAGACTTCCGCCAGCGTCGTCTCGTCGGTGTGAATCCCGTGGGTGGACTGCGGCCCGAGGGCGCCGTGGATGCCGACGCGGTTGGGGTAGCAGCCGGTGAGCAGGGCGGTGCGCGAGGCGGAGCAGACGGCCTGTGCCACGTGGAAGTTGGTGAATCGGACGCCCTCGCGCGCCATCGCGTCCAGGTGCGGCGTGGCGTACCCTTGCGCCCCGAAGGGGCCGATGTCCGCGTAGCCGAGGTCGTCGCAGAAGATCACGATCACGTTCGGAGTTCGCGGGCCGGGGGCGGCGGGAGCGGCCGCGGCGGCGGCGAGCAGCAGGGCGAGCGCGGCGAGGGCGCGGCCGAGGGAGGAAAGAGTGGGGCGGGGCATACCCGTGGTTTGGCTCGCCGGGCGTTGCCGCGCAAGTCCGCGCGCCGCCACCTTCGCGTTGCCTCCGCGCCCGGCCGCGGCAGGGTCGCCGAGTGGCCACCCTCTCTCCCGCCGAGCTTGATGCCCGCGACCCGCTGGCCCGCTGCGCGGATGAGTTCCCCGCGCCTGAGGGCACGATCTACCTCGACGGCAACTCACTCGGCCTGCCGTCGCGCCGCGCGGAGGCCGCCCTGGCACGGGTCGTCGACCAGTGGCGCACGCTGGGGATCGACGGCTGGACGCGGGCCGATCCGCCGTGGCTCGAGCTCCCGGAGCGCGCGGCGGCGGGGATCGCCCCCTTCGTTGGCGCGGAGCCGGCAGACGTTGGCATCGGCGGACAGACGACGCCCAACCTGCACCAGCTCCTCGCCACGCTCTATGATCCCACGGCCTCCGCGCGGGTGATCGTGGCCGACGCCCTCAATTTCGCCTCCGACACTTACGCCCTGCGAAGCCACCTGCGGCTGCGCGGGCTCGACCCGGAGCACTACCTGCGGCTCATCCCCTCGCGCGATGGGCGGATCCTGCGGATCGACGACATCCTCGCCGCGTTTACCCCCGACGTGCAGCTCGTGCTGCTGCCCGCGGTGCTCTACGCGAGCGGGCAACTGCTCGATATGGCGACGATCACCCGCAAGGCCCGGGCGGCGGGGATCACGATTGGCTGGGACCTCTCGCACAGCCTCGGCGCGGTGCCGCACGCGTTGGCCCGGGACGGCGCTGACTTCGCGGTGTGGTCGCACTACAAATGGCTCAACGCGGGTCCGGGTGCGGTGGGTGGCTACTTCCTCCACCCGCGTCACGCGGGGCGGCCGCCGGGCCTGGCCGGATGGTGGGGCGTCCGGCCCGACCGCCGCTTCGCGATGGCGTCCGCGCACGAGCCGGCCGCCGGCGCCGCGGGCCTCCAGATCGGCACTCCGCACCTCTTCTCGCTCGCTCCGCTGCTCGGTTCGCTGGAACTCGTCACCGCCGCTGGGGGCATCGCGGCGTTGCGCGCGAAATCCCTCGCGCAGACGGATCTCCTGCTCGAGCTCATCGAGCGCGAACTCGCTGGGCACGGCGTTACCGTGGTCACGCCCCGGGGGCACCCGGTGCGTGGCGGCCACCTCGCGCTCGCGCATCCCGAGGCGTGGCGCCTGTGCCAAGCCCTGAAGGCGGCGGGCGTGACGCCGGATTTCCGCGGCCCCGACCTCCTGCGGCTCGCGCCCTCTCCTTTGTACACCCGCTATGCCGACTGCGCGGAGGCCGTCGCCCGTCTGCGGCGCATCCTCGAGAAGCGTGCCCACCTTAGTTTCCCCGCCGCGCCCGCCCTCGTCCCCTGATTTCCCGATGCTGATCGACATCTCCCGTCCTCTTTACCCCGGGGCTCCGCATTGGCCGGGCGACCGTGCCACCGCCTTCCACCTCAACGCGCGCATTGCGGAGGGGGCCTCCTGCAATGTCGGCGAGCTCCGGCTCAGCGTCCACAACGGCACCCACGCCGACGCGCCCTTCCACTATAATGACCACGGCGCGACGATCGACGCGCTCGAGCTAGGGCGCTTTGTCGGGCCGGCGCGGGTGATCGACGCCTGCGGCTGCGCCGCGCTCACGACCGAGTTGTTGGCGGACCTCGGTGCCGCGGACTTTGCCGCGGCGCCGCGGCTGCTCTTCCGGACCGATGCGTGGGGCGATCCGGAACGGTTTCCCGCGGTATGGCCGCTCCTTGATCCCGCGTTGCCCGCGTGGCTGGCGGCGCGCGGCGTGACCTTGGTAGGGCTCGACGTGCCCTCGGTGGACGAGCTCACCTCGAAGGACCTCCCCCGGCATCACCGGATGGACGCCGCGGGACTGCTGATCCTCGAGAGTCTCGACCTGCGCGGCGTGGCGCCGGGCGTGTACGAGCTGATCGCGCTGCCCTTACGCCTGCGCGGCGCGGACGGCTCGCCCGTGCGGGCGGTGCTGCGCCGACCCTCCGTTTGAACCCCGGGTGGGCATTGCTCCCTTGACCGGTCCGTGGCGGCCGCGCGTAGTTCCTCCCTCCCCGCCGTGCCCCGCCGTCTCGCTTTCCTCGTTCTCGTCTTACCCACGGTGCTGGCCGTGGCTGAGCCGGTGGTGCCGCCCGAGCTCCGTCCCTTCTTCTCCCCGCCGCCCGAGCATGCGGGCCGGCTCGGGGAGTATCGTTCGCCGCTACTCCGGGACGACGGGAGCCGCGTCACCTCGGCCGCGGAATGGCCTGCGCGGCGGGTTGAAATTCTCGAGCACTGGCACCGCGTGATGGGGCCGTGGCCGGAGCCGGTCGCGCGGCCGCGCCTTGAATTTTCGGAACGCCAAGACCGCGACGGTGTGACGCAGCACCGCATCGCGGTGGAGGTCGCCCCCGGAGTGATGCAGCCAGGCTTCCTGCTGTTGCCCCCGGCACGGTTCGCCGGGCCACGTCCGGCGGTACTGGTGCCCTTCTACGCCCCGGAGGTCAGCGTGGCTTATGCCGGTCCCCGGCCCCTGGCGGGCCAGGCGGCGCGATTGTTCAAGGACGGCGTGCCCGCGCACCGGGATTTCGCGCTACAGCTGGCGCGCCGCGGGTTCGTGACCTTGGCGATCGGCACCCCCGGCGACGACGCCTACCGGCCTGACCTACGCGGCGCGCGCTGCCAGCCGCTCAGTTACCACGCCTACCTGGCGAGCAACTGCCTCACCGCGCTCGCGCAGCGCCCCGAGGTCGATCCCGCGCGCATTGGCGTGATGGGCCACTCCTACGGTGGCAAGTGGGCCCTGTTCGCCTCCTGCCTCGACGAGCGGTTCGCGTGTGCGGTGTGGTCGGACGGGGGCGTGGTTTTCGACGAGACGCGCGGCGCCGTGAACTACTGGGAACCCTGGTACCTTGGCCGCGAGGAGGGCCGCATCCGTGCGCGCGGCCTCGTGACCGAGGCTAACCCGCGCTCTGGCGCCTACCGCGAGTTGCGCGCGGCGGGCCGGGATCTCCACGAGCTGCACGCGTTGATGGCGCCGCGGCCGTTCCTCGTTTCCGGCGGCTCGGAGGATCCCCCGGCGCGCTGGGAGGCGCTCAATCACGTGGTTGCGGTCAACCGCCTGCTGGGCCACACGGACCGCGTCGCGATGACCAACCGCCCGGCGCACTCCCCGACCGCAGAGTCGAACGCGCAAGCCTTCCGTTTTCTCGAACACTTTCTCCGGCCATGAACTTTCCCGACGGTGGACTCTTTGACCTGCAGGTGAACGGCTTCGCCGGCGTGGACTTCCAGCGTCCGCTCGCCGCGGTGGACCTAGCCCGCGCTGCCCGAGCGCTCCACGCCCACGGCACGCCGCGCATTTTGCTCACGCTGATCACGGACACCGTCGAGGCTTTGGCGCGCCAGTTGGCCGCGATCGAGGCGCTCGCGGCGGCGGATCCGCTCGTGCGCGCCACCATCGCGGGGTACCACCTTGAGGGTCCTTACTTGTTGCCGGAGCCGGGGTACCACGGCGCCCACGACCCGGTGAAGATGAAGGCGCCTGACCGCGCGGAATTCGACCTCCTCTGGCGCGCCGCGGGTGGGCGGATCCGCCTGATCACCCTGGCGCCCGAGTGGCCAGGAGCTGCGGAATTCATCCGACACGTGGTCGCGCACGGCGTCCGGGTAGCGGTCGGCCACTCGAACGCCGACGACCGGGCTCTCGACGCGGCGACCGCCGCCGGCCTCACCCTTTGCACGCACGTCGGCAACGGCGTGCCGCAGCAGCTGCACCGCCACGATAATATCATTCAACGTCTACTGGCGCGGGACGAACTGACGGCGGTTTTCATTCCGGACGGCATCCACGTCCCGCCGGCGACCCTGCGCAATTTTGTCCGGGCCAAGCCGCGCGACCGCGTGCTCTTCACCACCGACTGTGTGGCGGCGGCCGGCGCGCCGCCGGGGCGCTACACCGTGGGCGCGATCGAGGTGGAGTCGGGCCCGGATGGCGTGGTGCGGGAGCCGGGCAAGCCGAACTTCGCGGGCTCCTCGCTCACTCCGGACCGGGCGGTGGCCAACGTGTGCCGTTTCCTCGGTTGGTCGGAGGCGGAGGCGCGGCACGCCTGTGGGGCGGGCGTGGCCGCGGCGGTCGGTTGCTGAGCCGCCGGCGGACTGGCGGCTGGAACGCCGATTTCGCGCTTGCCGCCGGGGGGCGCGCTGGGCGTTTCTGAGGGCGTCTCGTTTCCACGGGACACCCGCTCTGCGGCGGGTTCATCCTAACCTACCCCCCGACCCCCGTATGCTGCCCTACCGTTCGCCTTCCGGCGCGCCGCTGCGCGTGCTTAGCGCCTTGTTTCTGGCTGTCCTGCTTGCCCCCGTCCTCCGGGCGCAGACCGGCTCCCTCACCGGCACGGTGAGCAACACCGCCACTGGCAATAACCTAGAGGGTGCGCGAATCGAGATCGCCCGGCTCGGCCTCGTCGCCCTGTCCGATAATTCCGGCCGGTATGTCCTAGCCGGGGTGCCGGCTGGCGACCACGAGGTGCTGGCGACCTACATCGGTCTCGACCCCGTCCGGGTCGGGGTGTCGGTCGGCGCGGGCGCGAGCGTGGTCCGCAACTTTGAGATGACCACGGGCATCTACAAGCTGGAGGCCTTCAAGGTCACCGGTGAGCGCGAGGGCAACGCGGCGATGATCACGGAGAAGAAGAACGCGAGCAACGTGAAGGATATCATCTCGATGGATTCCTTCGGCTACCTGCCGAATATGAGCGCAGGCGAGGTCGTGATGCGTCTCCCCGGTGTCGCGGGCAGCCCCACCGACGAGGGCCTCGCGTACCGGTTCAACATGCGCGGGATGGATCCCGCCCTCAATAACGTGACCGTGGACGGCGCCTCGATGACGACCCTCGGCACCAACCGCAGCTTCGAGCTGCAGAGCATCACCGGCGCGATGTTCGAGGCCCTCGAGTTGGTCAAGGGCCACACGCCCGACAAGGGCGCGGATTCGCTCGGCGGCACGATCAACTTCAAGACGCGCTCGACCTTCTCGATGAAGGAGCGGCGCCGCACGACCTTCAACTTTAGCACCCGCTACGCGCCGCCTTTCCTCGAGCAGACTCCGCTCCGCTCCCAGCACCGCGCGCACCCTATTCTTAACGTCACCCACCAGGAGGTCCTCGACGTCTTCGGTGACACTCGGAACCTCGGCGTCTCGCTCAACCTCTTCTTTAGCGAGAACGCGGTCGGCGGCTTTGAGACCATTTACGACTACACCAACATCCTGAACGGGCCCGCCCCCGTCTGGAACTACCAGACCTGGGACAACGCGAACAACCGCAAGCAGATGAGCGTGAACTTCAAGGCGGACTACCGTTGGTCGCCCACGACGAAGTTCACCCTCGGCCTAGTGGAGAATGACAACTTCGAGCGGCACCGCCGCCGCGTGCGCGTCACCGCCAGCACCGGCAGCAACACGCAGGTCCCCGGCGCTGCGACCGCCCTCGTTCCGGGTGGCTTCACCGACAAGATTACGACCGTGCGGCCCGTGACGGGCACCTCGGCCAACGGCTCGAACATCGACGTCCAGATGGACGGCCCGCTGAATTACTATGTGCGGATGCACCGCGCCGACTTCAGCGCGGAGCACAACTACAAGACCTGGCTCATCGAGTACGGCGCGAATGCCGCGCAGACCACGCTGAACAGCGGCCAGGGCAAGGGCGGCCAGCTCAATATGCGCCTCAATGGCGTGGGCTGGATTCTCGACCGCACGCAGTCCGAGTTGCACCCGAAGTTCATCCAGAACGGCGGTCCCGACTTCACCAATCCGGCGAACTACCGCCCCCGCTCCACCACGCCGGGGATCGCCAACAACTCCGTCAACGACGGCCTGACGCAACAGCGCAACGAGTCGGATCAGGTCCTCTATCAGGCGCGCCTCGACGTGCGCCACCAGCTGCCGTGGTCCGCGCCGAACTTCCTGAAGTTCGGCTGGTCCTGGCGCAGCCTCGACATGGAGCAGTGGGGCAAGGACCGGCACCGCTGGGGCTACGTCGGCACCGGGCCGCTGCCCGAGGACACCAACTACGTCAGCTACGACCGGGTGAAGACCGGCCGCGCCATCCCGATCTGGCAGTCGCATATGTTCACCACTGATGGCCGGCCGACCAACCCCGCGCTTTGGCAGGAGGATATGTACTATCACTTCCAGCAGAAGTACACCGGCACCAGCGGCGTCAGCGAGGCGGTCACCGCCTATTACCTGATGGCGCAGGGCCGCTTCGGCCGCTCCGGCTGGCTGGGGCGGACCGGTTACCTCGGCGGCGTCCGGTTCGAGCAGACCGACACTTCGAGCTGGGGCTGGGTGCGGGCGCGGCGCGCGAGCACCGCGGCGGAGCAGCTCGCCGACCCGGCGGGCGCCGCGGACCGCGATTACGCCAATACCCGGCGCGACATCGAGGGTAGCTACCGCAATCGTTTCCCGAGCCTCCACGCGTTCCACGATATCACCCCGAACCTGAAGGCACGCCTCAGCTGGTCGACGAGCTACGGGCGCCCTGCTTTGGGCAACCTCTTGCCGGGCGAATCCATCGACGAGAACAACCGCCGCCTCACGGTCAACAATCCCGGCCTCAAGCCGCAGACCTCGACCAACTGGGACGCGACTCTCGAGTACTACTTCGAGCCCGTCGGCAGCCTGACGGTCGGCTGGTTCCACAAAGAGATCCGCGACTTCATCATCGCGAACCAGGATGTCCGCACCATCACCGGCGGGCTGAACAACGGCTACGACGGCGAGTACGAAGGCTGGACGGAGCGGACTTCCCTCAATGGCGGCACCGCGGTCGCGCAGGGCTGGGAGTTCGCCTATTCGCAGCAGTTCACCTTCCTGCCGGGTGCGCTCAAGGGGCTGGCGGCCTCCTTTAACTACACTTGGATCGACACGCACGGCCTGTACACGGGCAACCGGTACCTGACGCGGAGCGAGGTCGCCGGCTTCATTCCGCACGCCGCCAATGCGTCCCTGACCTGGCGCTACGGCAAGGTGAACGCCCGCGTGCTCTACAACTTCACGGGCGAGCA
>CAIOTK010000513.1 GCA_903861185.1 uncultured Opitutia bacterium
GAACGGCAAACACCGCGGCGAACAACTGGTTCCCGTCGGCACCAGCCAAGACGAGGCAGTCGCCGTTGCCCGGGGACCTCCCAAGGTGGCCCCGCACCTCGAGGGCAAGGAGCTGCGGCGCGTGATTTACGTGCCCGGCAAGATCCTAAACCTCGTCGTCGGCTGAACTGCGCCGTGCCTGCGACCTCCCGCTTTCTGCCCCCCGCGTTCGACGCGAAGCGGCCGCTGGCGCTGATCGCGGGCCAAGGCCTGTATCCGCGACTCGTCGCGCAGGCGGTTCGCGCCGCGGGCGTGCCGCTGCGCCTGATCGCCTTTGAGGGGGAGACCCCGGCCGAACTGATCGCCTCCGTCCCGGAGCACGAACGCGTCCAGCTCAAGGTCGGTCAACTGGGCCACATGCTCGACGCATTGCGCGATTTCGGAGCCGGCTCCGCGCTGATGGCCGGGCAAATCACGCCGCGACGCCTGTTCCACGGCCTGCACCCCGACTTCAAGGCCGCCCGCATCCTGTTGTCCCTGCGCCGCCGCAACGCCGAGACCATCTTCGGCGCCATCGCCGGGGAGATCGAAGAACTGGGCGTGACCCTGCTCGACGCGCGCGCCTTTCTCGACGACCAGCTCGCCACTCCGGGGCCGATGACCGGCCGGAGTTTCCCGATCGAGACCGACCACCTAGAACACGGGATCCAGATCGCCCGCGAATGCGCGCGGCTGGACATCGGCCAAGGCTGCGTCGTCCGCGAAGGTACCGTCCTCGCGGTCGAGGCCTACGAGGGCACGGATGAAATGCTGCGCCGCGCCGGCAGTTTTCAGGCGGCGGGGGCCCTGTTCGTGAAGACCGTCAAGGCGCGGCAGGATTGGCGGTTCGATGTCCCCTGTTTCGGCGAACGTACCCTTGAGGTGATGGCCGCCGCAGGCATCCGCGCGGCAGCCCTCGCGGCGGACCAGGTCCTGCTGCTCGACCGCCCTGCCGTGCTGGCCCGCGCGCGCCAACTCGACATCGCCCTGTTCGGGTACGGCTGAGACCAGCACTGGCGCGGCCAACGCGGCCGTATCTTTCCTCGCGCATGCCCTCAGCCTACGCCGCACCCGAGTTCTGGGAGGAGCGCTACCGCGCCGGCCAGACCCCTTGGGAATTCTCGGGCGTCCCGCCCGCGCTGACCCGCTTCCTCGCGGCGAATCCCGCCGCTCCCGGCGACACCGTGCTCGTCCCCGGCTGCGGCTCCGGCCAGGAACTGTCCGCCTTTGCCGCGGCGGGTTACGCGGTGACCGCCGTGGATTTCAGCGCGACGGCAGTCGAACGGGCCCGGGCGCGCATGCCGGCCGGCGCCGCGGTGAGGCTGCTGTGCGCCGACTTCTTCACCTGCGCCTTGCCGCGAGCAGGCTTCAGCCTCGTCTATGAGCGCACCTTTGTCTGCGCGTTGGCTCCGGTGCGCTGGCCAGTCGTCACCGGGCGCATCGCCGCGCTGCTGCGCCCGGAAGGCCGTTGGGTGGGCCTGTTCTACGAGGGGCCCAAGGAGGAAGGTCCACCCTTCGGTTGGGACCGCGGCGAGGCGGAACACCTCTTGCGCCCGCTCCTAGCGCCCGTGGTAACCCTGCCGGTACCGTCCGCGGAGTCGCCCGCACTGTTCGCCGGCCACGAATGGTGGCGGGAGTGGCGCCGGCCCACGGCACCGTAAGGCGAGCGCGGGCTTGCCGCGGAACGCCTCCCGCTCAACCGTGTCTCCACGCCCGTATGGAACGCGCCCTCCGCCTCTCCCTCGCCGCGGCCTTGGCCGGCCTGGGCCTCGCCGGCGACGCCGCGGCCCAGACGCCGCCCCCGGCCGCCGCTTCTCCGATCCTCGCCCCGCGGACGGACGAGCGCCCCGCCGCCTCGACCCCGCGCCGGACCCGGGCGATCTCCGGGGAAGCCGCCGCGGCCCTCGCCGCCGCAGCCCCCAAGTACACCCCACCCCCGCCGCCGCCCCCCCCACCCCCGCCAGAGGAAGAGCAGGTGGATCTACGGGACGTCGACAAGCCGAAGAACACGATCGTCCGTCTACCGAAGTACATCGTGCAGGAGAAGAAGCCTCCCGTGTTCCGCGAGCGCGATATCTACACCCAGAAGGGACTCGCGGAGATCGCGATGCGGCGGTACTCCACCGAAGCGGACCGCGCCCTCAACCGCTGGACGCTCCCCATCATCGGGATGAGCAAGGAAGCCCGCGCCCTCGCGATGTACGCGGAGGACGAGCGCCTCCGCAATATGAGCGACCTGCGTGAGGCAGGCCTCAACGCGGCGCGCACTGATCCCACGGCGGGGGACTTTATTCTGCGCGAATCGCGCAAGACCTACCTGCGCTCCAGCGATTTCGGCTGGAGCAGCGGGGAGCCCCGCTGAAATCGCGGCCGGCAACCGCTCCTTTAAACCTCGGCCAAAGCCCGCGCGATCTGCTCCCGCTCGCGCGCAAGATCGAGTCCGGTCGGGGGCGGCCGGCGCCCCGCCCGCGCATACCAGTAAGCGGCGTTGCCCGCGTCCCCCTCCTTGCGGTGCAGGTACGCGTGAACCCAAGACCCCGCCGCGGAGTGGTCCTCCTGCGCCCGGTCGTGGGCGGCGTGCCAGTCGCCCCGAAAATCGTGCCAGAGGGCCTGCAGGGCGCCGCTCCAAGCCGAGGGCGGAGCGGCATCGCGGGCGACGGAACCTTCGAACGCGGCAAATGACATTTGCGGGAGGCTGCCTGCCGTGTCCTTGATTTCAAATCCCGAGTTTCACCCGCCGCGCCGATGCCCCAGACCGAACAACTCATCCTCCGCGAACTGCTCGCCCGCGAGAGCGGCTGGGTGTCGGGCGCCGCCCTCGCGCGGCGGCTCGGCCTGTCCCGCGTCGGCGTCTGGCAGCGAATGGAACGGCTACGTGCCGCGGGCTTCACCCTCGAGGCGCGGCGCGCCCGCGGGTACCGACTGCTCCAGTCGCCGGAGCAGTTGCACCCGACGCTGGTCGAGACGCTGCTCCGCGGTCGCCCCCGGGGGTTCTCGCTGCTCGTGCTGGACGAGGTAGATAGCACCAATGACGAGGTGCTGCGGCAGTTGGCGGCCGGCCGGCCGACCCCGTTCGCAGTGCTGGCGCGGCGACAGACGCAGGGGCGCGGCCGCTTCGGCCGGGCGTGGCACAGCACTTCGACCGGAAACCTTTACGCCAGCTTTGGCTTCCGCCCGCGGGTGCCACCGGCCCGGATGCCGCTCTTCACCCTCTGGATGGGCGTGAACCTATGCGAGCTGCTGGCGAACTTCGCCCCTGAGGCGCCCCGGCTCAAGTGGCCCAACGACCTCGTCTACGGCAGCCGCAAGGCGGGCGGGATGCTGACGGAGGCC
Organism: uncultured Opitutia bacterium; assembly: GCA_903861185.1. Taxonomy (GTDB): domain Bacteria; phylum Verrucomicrobiota; class Verrucomicrobiia; order Opitutales; family Opitutaceae; genus ER46. The sequence continues at coordinate 3,352 of CAIOTK010000513.1, forward strand.
CGCATCGACGCGGATCAGATCCGCGACCTAGTGTTCGGGGTGGGGCTCAATGTAAATACGCCGCCCGAGGCGTGGCCGGCGGACCTCGCGCGGCGGGCCGTCTCGCTCGGCCAGATCGCGGGCCGGCCCCTCGACCTGAACCGGCTCGCAGCTGCGCTCATCGGCCGTGTGCTCCTGGCCTATACGGCCTTCGTCGAGGACCGTCACCGAGAAGGTTTTGCCGAGCGCTGGCACCGGCACGACCTCCTCCGCGGCCGCGTCGTGACCCTGCTCGAGGGCGGGCGGCGGCACCAGGGGACCGTCGTAGGTCTCGACGAGGAGGGGTCGCTGCTCCTGCGCGACGCGGCGGCCCGCCTCCACCGATTCCGGGCCGGGGAGGTCACAATGGAGCGCGAGCCTTGAAACCGTTTCTGCGCTAGCCTTGCGCGCTACCCGGGACCTAGGCTCCTTTCCTCGTATGTCCGCGCCCCCGCCCGCGATCGAAGTCTCCCGTCTGGTGAAGACCTACGGTGGCACGACCGCGGTGAACGACATCAGCTTCTCCGTGGCCCGGGGAGAGATCGTCGGATTCCTCGGGCCCAACGGGGCCGGCAAATCCACCACGATGCGCATCCTGACCGGTTACCTCCCGGCCACCTCGGGGAGCGTCCACCTCTGCGGCCTGCCAGTGGCGACCCGTCCCGACGAGGTGAAGCGGCGAATCGGCTACCTGCCCGAAAACAACCCGCTGCCGGAGGATATGCGGGTCTCGGAATACCTGTATTTTCGCGGGCGGCTGAAGGAGGTATCCCGACGCCAGCTCGGTCCGCGGATCGACGAGGTGCTGGAGATCTGTGACCTCAAGCGGGTACGACACCGAATCATCGGCCAGCTCTCGAAGGGCTACCGCCAACGGGTCGGCATCGCCGAGGCCATCCTCGCGGAGCCCCCCGTGATCATTATGGACGAGCCGACGATCGGCCTCGATCCCCATCAGATCCTTATCGTCCGCGACCTGATCGCGAGCCTCCGCGGGCGGATGACGGTCATCATCTCTTCCCACATCCTGCCCGAGATCGAGGTCACCTGCGACCGGGTACTGATCATCAACCAAGGCCGGGTGGTGGCGCAAGGCACGCCCGCTGAGCTGCGCCGGGAAATCTTCGGCCAATCCTCTTACGTCCTCGAGGTTGCCGGGGAACCGGCAGCTCTTGCCGCGGCGCTCGCCACCGTTGACCCTGGCCTGCGCGCCGCACCTACGGAGGAGGCGACCGCCGCGGGCCCGGAGGAGTTCCGCCGCCTGCGACTGACCACCGCGCGGGCGGACGAACTGGGCGACGGGATCGTGGCCGCCCTCGCGGCCGCTGGCTGCCGCGTCCGCGCCATCGGCCGCGAGCACCCCTCGCTCGAGGACGTCTTCCTCGCGGCGACTCGCCGCAGCTGGGACACGGTCCAGGCCGCCGCGCCCCGTCCTACCCCCGTCCCATGAAGCACTTCCCCACCTTGCTCAGCCACGAGTTGCGGATGCTCCTCGTCTCGCCCGCCACCTACGTGGCGGCCACGCTGTTCCTCGGCTTCATGGGCCTCGTGTTTATCAAAATCGTGGAACTGTACGGTGGCGCCCCGCAGGAGACCTCGCCGGCCGTCGTCTATTTCCAGCTATTCTGGCTGCCGGTCTGCGTGATGGTACCGCTGCTCACGATGAAGTGCCTCGCCGAGGAGCGCCGGGCAGGGACCCTCGAGACCCTGCTCACCACCCCCGTCACGACCACCGAGGTGGTCCTCGCGAAGTTCGGCGCCGCCTACGCGCTTTACGCTACCCTCTGGGCCTCCACCCTCGGTTTCTTCCTCGTACTGCGGCGCTACTCCGGGGACGAACGCTTCCTCGACTCAGGTCCGCTGCTCGGCGGGTTCCTCTTCATTGCGATCTCGGGCCTGCTCTTCGTAGCCCTCGGGGTGCTCGCCAGCTCCCTCACGCGGAGCCAGTCCGTCGCCGGCATCCTGTCGTGTGTGGCGCTCGCCACGCTGATCCTCGGCGGCAACGCGCTCGCCGACTCGCCCTGGCTCGAGCAAGGACTCCTCCGGCCGCTGCGGGCCGCAGTGGACCACGCCCACGTGTTCGGTCACCGGGATGACTTCGCCCGCGGGGTGATCGATCTCCGGCACCTGCTGTTCTACGCTAGCGGCACCGCCCTCGCCCTCATTTTTAGTATCCTCAGCGTCGAGGCGAAGCAGCTGCACGCCTGAGGCCGTCCCAGATGGATCCCCTCTCCAGCTTCCGCGCCGCCCGCTGGGTTCGCACCGTCAACCTCCTGCTGCAGGCGGTGCTCTTTCTCACGCTGTTCGGCGGCCTGAACTACATCGCGCGCCACCATCCGGTCCGCCTCGACCTCACTGCGAATCGCCGCTTCTCGCTCGCGCCCGAGACCCTCTCCTACATCCGCGACCTGCCACGTCCGGTCCATCTGGTACTCACGCAGTCGCCGGAGTCGGACCATCCGGAGCTCGCCGGGCTCATCGACGAGTACGTGCACGCGACCGAAGCGCGGCCGGAGGGAAAGATCACGCGCGAGACGCTCGACGTCTACCAGAACCGCCGGCGGAGCGAAGAGCTCGGGGTCGACCAGCCAGACCTGCTGCTGCTGCTTTCGGGCGACAAGCGGCGCGTGGTGACGGTCAACGAGCTCTACACGCTCAAGGAACGGCGGCGGCAGGCGTTCGTCGGCGAGCAGGTCCTCACCGCCGCCATCCTCGATGTCTCCAGCCCGGGCCGGCAAAAAATCTATTTCCTCGCTGGTCACGGCGAGCTGCGGCTGAACGACGCGGACCCGCTGCGCGGGCTCTCCGCGGTGCGCGACCAGCTCCGGATCCGCAACTTCGAAACCGAGGAGCTCGACCTCACGGTGGCGCGCCGCATCCCGGCGGATGCCGCGCTGCTGGTGACGGTGGCGCCGCAATCCCGCTTCTCCCGGGCCGAGCAAGAACTGCTCCGCCAGCACCTCGGCGCTAACGCCGGGCGGCTGATCACCTTCCTCCCCCCCGGACTCGGCGCGGCCGGACTCGGGCTGGACGACCTCCTGCTGGACTGGGGCGTACTGCTCCAAGACGACTGGATCTGCGACACCGGGCCCGAAAACGTGGCCGAGAACGGCGACCTCTTGATCCGCGCCTACGCCCCGCACCCGGTGACGCGCTCGCTGATCGAGCACGGCGCACACCTGGCACTCGGCGCCACGCGCACCGTGATGCCCGACCCGGGCCGGGCGCTCGGGGGCGCCGTGAACACCGTGACCCTTGCCGCAACCTCACCGACCGCGTGGGGCGAGCGCGGCCTGCGCGCCGGGGCCATCCCCCGCTACGATGCCGGCATCGACACCCGGCCGCTCCCGGGGATGGAACCCGCCGACCGTCTAGGCGTGGCCGTCGCGGCGGAGCGGGTGAGCGTTCGGGACAACCTTCCCTTCAGCGTGCGCGGCGGCAAACTGGTGGTCCTAGGCACCGGGGATCTGGTGACCAATGCCCGGGTCGACCGCGGCAACCTCGCGTTTTTCCTCAACGCCGTGAACTGGTGCGTTGACCGCGACCGCCAGCTCAGCATCCCGCCCCGCCCGGTCGAACGCTTCCAACTCTCCCTCAGCGCGGCCGACTTCAGCCGCCTCCGCTACACGCTGCTCCTCGGCCTCCCGGGCGCCGCCCTGCTCCTCGGCCTCCTCGTCCACTGGACCCGCCGCTCCTGACGCCCATGCGCACGAAAGTCACGCTCGTCCTGGTGTTCCTTAACGTCGCCCTCTTCGCGTACATCTTCCGCTTCGAGCGCGCCTGGCGTACGGAGGCGGCCTCCCGCGAAGCCCGCCGCCGCGTGCTCGGACCCGAGGCCGCCCGCATCACCACGCTTGAGGTCGAGGCCCCGGGCGGCACTGGCTACCGCCTCGTCCGCGAGCGCGAAACCTGGTTCCTCACCCGCCCCCTCGAACGCTGGCCCGCGAACCCCCACGCCGTCACCGGCCTCCTTCAGGGACTCCAGCTGCTGGAGCACGAGACGAGCTTCGCGGTCTCCGACCTCGCCCGGAACCAACAGACGCCCGCCGACTTCGGCCTCGCCCCGCCGCGCCTCACCGCGACCTTCACCAGCGGGGAACCCGCCCCGGGGGCGCCCGCGCGACAGACCGTGCTCCGCCTCGGCGACAGCACGCCCGACGGCCGGCGCCTCTACGTGCTCTCCCCGGATGGCACCCGCATCCACGTGGTCAACCGCACGCTCGCGGACCTCCTGTCCCCGCCGTTGGCGCAGTTGCGCGACGACACCCTTTTCGGCGTGCGGGTATTCGAGGCGCGCTCGCTGGGCCTCCAGCTTGCCCCCCGCTCCACCGAGGCAGGCGCCGCGGGCGTTCGCGTGCGCCTGCGTCGCGAGGGCAGCCGCTGGACCTTTGACGCGCCCATCTCCGCGCGCGCGAGTCGGCAGGCGGTCGAGCTGCTGGTAAACGATCTAAACACGCTGCGCGCCCGCTCCTTCCCGGTCAGCCCCGCCGGCCCCGCCCCCGCCGCCGCGCCGAGCCTGCGCCTCGCACTCGAGGGCAATGGCCGACTGGAAGTGCTGTACCTCGGCGAACCCGTCGCCAACCCCTCGCCGCCGGAGCCCGGCGCTGCGCCCGGCATCGAGTTTCTCGCGCAACTCGAGGGTCGGCCGGCCCTCTTCACCACGGTCGTGCCGCCGGCGCTGCTCGAAACCCTGCGCGCGGCACAGGAGAGCCTCCGTGAGAAACGCGTGCTCGACGACCTCGACCCAAGTACAGTCACCGCCATCGCCCTTTCCTCGCCGCTCCAGCCCGGTCCGGGGCCCGTGGAATTGCGTCGGCTGGGCGAGGGGCCGGCGGCCCGCGCGTGGCAACTCTCGGCGGCCGCCGGCGACGCCCGTAATCTGCCGGCCGACGCCGGCCGCGTGCAGCGGCTGCTGGAGCAGCTCGCTGCCCTGAGCGTCGAGCGTTTCAAGAGCGACGCCCCGACCAGCGCGGACCTCGAGGAATGGGGCTTCAATCGCCCGCTCCGGGAGATCGTCCTGAGCCGCGGCGGCGGGATCCCGCCGCTGGTGCTGCGCTTGGGCACCGACGCGGCACGCCAGCTGTACGCGCGGGTGGGCACCGCGGCCGATCCGGGCAATTCGATCTACCAAATCGACCGCGCGGCGCTGGAGGAACTGCCGGTCGCCCCCCACGCGTGGCGGGACCGGGCGGTGACGCCCCCGCTGGCGGAGGCGGCGCGCATCACTTCCGTACAGCTGACCGAGGCCGAAGGCGGCCGGGAGGTGTTCGCCGCGACGCTCGATGCGGCCGGCCAAGCCACGCCGGCGCCCCGCGATCCTGCGGCGCTCGCGGGTCTCCTGGCGGCGCTGCGGGCCCCCGCGGCCCGCGACTTCCTTCCGGGCGGCTTCACCCCGCGGGTGCTTGCCGGCGGGGAGGAGCGTCCGTGGCGCTACCGCCTTGAGGCCGTGATCACCGGGGCCGGCGGCGGGCCGAACCCGACCACAACCAGCTTCACGTTGCTGCTCACGGACCGCCTCGGTGGCAGCCTCCAGTACGCGGGCAGCCGGGAACTAGACACCGTGTTCTCCCTCCCCCAACCCGTGATCGACGCGCTCTGGGCCCTGACCTACGGGCCGCGCGACCCGGGGCCTCGTGCCGCCCCGCCCCGCTGATCCCCCGCCGGGCCGATGTCGCCGCTCTTGGAGCTCAGCCGCGCCGCCGCCGCGTATGTCGCGCGCGCCGGCTGGGCGTTCGCGGTCTGGACGCTGTGGCTCGGGCTCCTGCTGCTGCTGGCCTTGCAGACGTGGATCGCGACCAGCCGCGAACTCACGGTGCCGGCCCCGCTGCGGCGCCAACTCGAGGCGGAGCTCGCCCGCCAGGGTTTCCGCGCCACGTTCGGCGCCACGTCCTTTGATCCCACCGGGCGCGTCTACGCGCGAGAGGTGCGGCTCTTCCTGCCCGCCTTCGCTGAACCCGTCCTAGAGGCCCGCGGGGTCTACGCGCTGCTCGACCCGGCCGCCGCGCTCCGCGGGGAAGTTCGCCTGCTCGAACTGCAACTCCAGCAGGCCGCCGTGCTGGCCCCGCCCCAGTTGACGCCCTCCGGCCGCGCCGAACCGCTCGCCGCCGGGATCGAGGCTGTACTCCGCCTCGACCACCGCCGGATCCACCTCGACCAGCTCGACGCCCGGGTGCAAGGCGTCCTCGTGCAGGTGAGCGGAGACCTCACCCTGCCGCGCCCCGACCCGTCGCGGCCCCCGCTCGCGACGGAGATCGCCCGCGGGTTCCCCGGTGCCGCTCGCGCCCTGCTGGCCGCCGGCCGGCAACTCGCTGAAGCGGAGGACCTGCGCGCGCGCTTGGAACTCACGCCAGCTGGGTCCGGCGGGCATCAACTCGGCTTTAGCCTCACCGGTGCCCGCCTCACCCTACCTGCACCCGCGGCCGGCGAGGCGCGCACCGTCTCCGTCACCGGCACCTTCGCGCTGGGCCCGGAGCTGGAGGCGTCCGAACTCCGGCTCTCCGCCGCCACCCTCGAACTGGCGGGGATCGCGCGCCTCCAAGACTTGCACGTGACCCTACCACCGCTCCGGCTCAATGGCCCCGCGGGCTGGTGGCCCGCGACGGCGGAAGTGAGCGCCGCCGCGGTCGAAACCGCTGACGGTGCGCTCACGGCGGTGACGGCCCGCCTGCGCCGGGGCTCCGATTCGAACGTCACGACGGAGGTGGGACTGCGGCTCCTAGAGTTGCCCTTGCGGCTGTCCGCCGAGATCGACTGGGGCCGCCGCAGCGGTCGCGTCGCCTTCGCGGGGGAACTCTCGACCGGGCTCCTCGGCGTAATCAGCCGGCGACTGGGCACGGACGTCACCCGCTTCTACTCCTACGAGGCCCTCACCGTGGAAACCGGGGCGGCGGCGTTCGGCCCGGACTGGACCTTTGCCCGACTCGACGCGCGGGTGCGCATCCCCCGGATGAACTCCTACGGGGTCACGATGGAGGACGGCCGCGCGGTGGTCGTGCTGGAACCCGGGCGCTTTCACTCCCCCGAAGCCTTCGCGCGGATCGGCGAGAATTACGCCCGCGGCACCTACGACCACGACCTGCGCACGCACGCGTTCCGCTTCTTGCTCGACGGGCGCCTCCGCCCGCTCGCCATCGGACGCTGGTTCGGACCCTGGTGGCCGGAGTTCTTCGGCCAGCTCGAGTTCCCGGACCAACCGCCGACGGCCGGCGTCGACGTGCAGGGAGTTTGGCGTCAGGGGCACCGCGCGGCGATATTCGTGGGCGCCCAAGCGGGCCGGACCCTGCTGCGCGGCGCACCCGTCGAGGCGGTCCGCACCCGCCTGTTCATCCGTCCCGGCTGGGTGGACGGGTTGGACTTCCGCTTAACGGACCCGAGCGGGGAGGCGCGCGGCACCTTCACGCACGTAGCTGAGCCCGGCGCGGGCTGGCGCCACCTCGATCTCGATCTGAAGTCGACCCTCGGGCTCGCGCCCTTGCGTGGACTCCTCGGGGCGCCGCTGAATGCCGTGCTCGACCCCTACGCGGCGGACACTGCCCCGGAACTGGGCCTGCGCGGGCGCCTGCACGGCCCCGCCGCCCCTGCGGATGCAGTCAACCGCCTCGAGCTGGAGGGTCGGGTGGCGGGCGCGTTCCGCTTCCACGGCTTCCCGCTGCAGGAAGTGGCCTTCGCGGCGCGCGTCGTGGGACCGGAGGTCAACGTGGATCCATTCTCCGCGCGGTACGCGGAAGGCCGGGTGACGGGCAACGCCCGCGTCTGGGGGCCGAGCGCGGCGCGGCGGGTTGGCTTCAACGCCTCGCTGGAGAATGCAAGCCTCGGCCCGGCGGCGACGACCCTGCAGGCATTCCTCGCCGCGCGGCGGGGCGAACCCCCGGCACCGCCAGATCGCTTCGTGCAGGAACGAACCAACCTGCGCTTAAACCTCTCGGCGTCGGCGGAAGGTGACTACGCCGACCCGTACTCGTTCCGTGGCGACGGCAACGCGACGCTGCAGGGAGCGGAGCTGGGCGAGGTCCCGATGCTGGGCCTACTCTCGGAGTTGTTCACCTTCACCTCGCTGCGCTTCACCGAGGCCCGCGCCAATTTGCGGATCGACGGGCCGCGCCTGCTCTTCCCCCAGGTGGAACTCCGCGGTGCCAACTCGGCGATCGACGCTTCCGGGGAGTTCGCCCTCGACCGGCGCGAGCTGCGCTTTAACGCGAAGGTCTTCCCGTTTCAGGAAAGCGGCAACGTCCTCAAGACGGTAGTCGGTGCCGTGCTCACCCCGCTGTCCAACGCGCTGGAGGTGCGGCTCACCGGCACCCTCGAGCGGCCGCGCTGGGAGTTCGTGATGGGGCCGCGCAACTTCCTCCGGATCGTCACCGGCGAGACCGAGACTACCGCCGCAACCCCTTCCGGAGTTCCGCCGCCCGCCCCGGCGCCCACGGCACCTCCGCCCGCGCCTTGACTTGCCCGCGCGCCCGCCGAGATAGGGAGGGATGCCGTTCCGTCTCCTGTTCCCGCTCGTAGCCGCCTTCCTTCTCTCCGCCTGTCAACCCGACACCGGTGGTCCGTCTGCCCCCCCGGCAACGGGTAACCCCAAGGTTCCGGCCGGGGCGAAGAGCTCCGGCGGTCGCCACGCGGTGCTGCAGCTGGAAAAGGGCGAGATTGAGCTGGAGCTACTCCCGGAGGCCGCCCCGCGTGCGGTGGAGAACTTCCGCCTCCTCGCCGAGCACGGCTACTACGACGGCCTCACGTTTCACCGAATTATCCGTGGCTTTATGCTCCAAGGCGGTGATCCGCTCGGCGACGGCCGCGGGGGCCAGAGCGCGTGGGGCGGCACCTTCGCCGACGAGCTCGATCCCGCCTCACCGCTGTACCGGGCCGGCTACCGGCGCGGCATTGTCGCGATGGCCAACCGCGGCCCGAACACCAACACGAGCCAGTTCTTCATCATGCACCAAGACTACCGCCTCCCGCCCTCCTACGTCATCTTTGCGAAGGTGATCCGGGGGTTCGAGGTGGTCGATGCCCTCGCCGAGCTCCCGACGGTGCCCGGCCTCGACGGCAGTGCCAGCGTGCCCCGCCAGCCACCGGTCATCCGGCGCATTATCATCAAGCCCTGAGCGCAAAAGCGGCCGACCAAGCGCGGCGCCCGCGGTCCGGATACGCCGCTCAGAGCAAGTTGGTGGGCAGGTCCTCACCCGCCGCCCACGGCCGTTCCGCCGCGGGTTCCGCCGGCGCCTGGGCCAAGGGCCCGCTCGCCCCCCGGGGCACGAGCGCGTAGACCAGTTCGTAGTCCATCGCCGCGGCCGCCTTCCGCAGGGAATAGAGGGAAATCGCCCCGCGGGCCTCCGAACGCTCGAGCTGGGCGCAAGCCTGCCGCTTGCAGCCCAACGCGTCGGCCAAGGCCTGCTGCGTGACGCCCCGAGCCAGCCGGACCTGCCGCAACCAACCTTCCGCCGGGGCCTGCCGCGGCACCGGGATACCTCCCTCCGCGGCATCCGCGGGGCGGCTTCCTGGGTCGGTGGGGCTCGGCATCCCTCCGAAACAGGGCTCGGCCCCGCACGACGCAAGCCTTTCGTTGACTAACGCGAACCGCGAGGCGGGTCGCCGCGCTCACGCGTGGTGAGGTGCCACTGGCCGCAGTACCGGCAGCGGTACGCGGCTCGCTCCCGCTCCACCCCGGCGAGCAGGGCCGCGTCCAACGCATCCCCCTGGCTGCGGTAGCGCCGTTTGCTCCCACAGGAACGATAGCGGGCCTCTTCCGCGCCCCCTTTCACGCCGCCTCCTCCACGGGGCCGCCGGCGGCGAGCCAACGCCGGAAGGCGCCGATTTCTGCCAAGGTGCCCGCCACCAGGACCAGATCCCCGGCCGCCAGGGTTTCCGCGCCGCCCGGGGCCAGCACCCGCTCCCCCTGCCGTTCGCGGGCGACCACCCGCACGCCCGTCCGCTGGGCCAGCCGAAGCGACGCGAGTGCCCGGCCCTCAAACCCACCCCCGGGCAGAGTGAAGGTCTCCAACACGGAGCCCCTAAAGTCCTCGTCCGCCCCCGCCACCACCGGGGCCCGCTGCAGTTCGCGCCGCGCGACGGCGAGCTGGGCCGGCACCCCGAGCAGGAGCAGCTTGTCGCCGGGAAAGACCGGAAAGTCGGGCCGCAACGCGGTGACAACGTGCCCGTTGCGCTCGATCTCCAGCACGGTACAGCCCAGCCGCGCCGGGATCGCCAACCGGGCGAGGGTCCGGCCCGCGTAATCCGCCCCGTCCGGCACCACCACCTCGGCTAGACTCAGTTGCCAAGCCTCTAGATCCCGTCCGCGTTGCTCCGCCGCGCGGGCGGCGGCCGCGGACCGAGGGTCCTCCGTCAGCACCTCGTCCACCGACGCGCGCCACTCGCTGTGCCAGAAGATCAGTTGGCGCGACAAGAAGGCCACCACCGCCGCCGCCCCGGCCAGCACCACCAGCCAGCCCCACATGCCGAGCGGGCCGAAGGGGGCGATCGCCTGCACCCAAGCGAAGAGCAGGAGGGCCAGCACCGCCCGTAGGACCCGCTGCACCACCCGCGCGGGCAAGCCGCCGCCATCCCCCACCGCCTCGGCCACGATCAGCGCGATCGTCGCGAGGTTGCGCCACAGGGCAAAGAGCAGCATCAGCGCGACTAGGCCGGCCGCGCCCCAGAAGGCCAACTCCACCGTGCGCGCCGGCAGTCCGAACGCCGGAGCTTGGGTCCGCAGCAGCTCCAGCAACTGCGGCGCGAAGAGCATAATGCCCGTCACCAGCAGCGCCTCGACCGCCACCTGCGGCAGGCGCCCCCGCACCAGCGGCCAAGCGACCGAACGCGGCGGGCGCGCCTGCACCGCCTGCAGCCAGCCGTGGTACGCCTCCAGGGCCCGCCCGATCCAGCGCGGCTCCACCCGCTCCACCAGGGCGAGGATCGCCTCGGCCCGCCGATTGATGGCCGGCACTACGAGCACCGTGAGAATGGCTAGGCCGACCGCGAGCGGGTAAAAGCGCGGCGGCAACACCGCGGCGGATACCCCCAGCTGGGCGATGATAAAGGTAAACTCCCCCAGCGGCGTGAGCAGCAGGCCGGCGCGCCGCGCATCCCGCGGGCGGGTGCCGCAAAGGACGAGCCCGAGGGTCGTCGCGGTCGCCCGCGCCACGAGAACAAAGGCCAGCAACCCCACCACCGCGGGCAACACCGGCAGCAGCTCCCGCGGGTCCAACATCATCCCGATCGACACGAAGAACACGCTGCTGAACAGGTCCCGCATCCCCGCGAATGCACGCTCCACCCCCGCCCGCTGCGGCAGTTCCGCGACGATGGCCCCGAGTAAAAACGCACCCAACGCGAGGGAATAACCCGCCCGCGCCGCCACCACCGCGAGGAGAAACAAGAGGCCCGCCACCACGATGGTCTGTAGCTCCGGGTCCGCCCGGGCCTCCAGCCGCCGCAACAGCCGCGGCACCATCAGCAGCCCCGCCCCCACCAGCAGCGTCACAAACGCCCCCATCCCGGCCAGCACGGGCCCCAGTTGCCCCCCGCTCCCGCCCGAGGCCTGCGCCCCGAGCAAGGTCAGCATCACCACCGCCACAATGTCCTCCAGCAGGGTCACCCCCAGCGCCACCTGCGCCGGGCGCTCGTGCCCCAGATTCAGCTCGGCGATCACCTTGGCGATCACGGCCGAGCTCGAGACCATAAACATCGCCGCCACGTACAGGCTCTGTGCCGCACTCCAACCTAGCGCCGCGCCAAGGGCCCGCGTGAACCCCAGCATCAGCAACGCGCCCACGCCGGTCGCCAGCAGCGCCGGCGCCCC
>CAIOTK010000514.1 GCA_903861185.1 uncultured Opitutia bacterium
GCCAGCCTGCAGCTGGAGCCCGCGGATCCGCGTGTGGGCGAGCGCGTAGGCAGCCTGCAGGGTCTCCTTCACGTAGCTGGGATTATCGATGAAGGCGGTGAAGAAGTTCGCCGGCGTCGCCAGCGACGTGAACTGCTCGGGCGACTCCCGGAACCGGCGCCCGAGCTCCGTGCGATTCGCGAACACGGGCGGGCCACCCGAAAGCGAGGCGAGGCGCACCCCGTTCTCGAGCTGCCAGGCGTTTTGCGGATAGGCTAGGGCCGCGAAACTGCCGGTCGGACCGCCGCCTGGACCGTCGTAGCGCCAAGTGAGGAAGGCGTTGGGGTTGCGGAAGCGGTGGTACTGCTCGGTGGCCTTCGCCCCTACCTTAAACCAGGCCGGCAACGACCACGCGGGCGTCCAGCGGGCGTTCAGGTGCGCCTGCTGGATCTCGCCCTCCGCGAAGCGCATATCGTCGCCGATCCGGGGATTGATGAAGTTCGCCGGGTCCGCGAAGTCGCGCCCGCCGGTCTGCGTCACCTGCCAGTCGACGTCGCGCAGCGAGGAGCGGCGCAGGTCGAGCGAGAGTCCGGTGAGGTTGGCGACGGGGAGGGTCTGTGGGCCGACGCGGGGCAGGGCCACGTACTGGTTGGTGGAGATGCTGTAATGAAGGCCGCCATCGACCAGCCAGGCGCCGCGCCGGAACTCGAACCGCGGGGTCACGGTGCGGGTGCGAGCGAACTTATGTTCGTGATTGGTGCTGAGGCCCAGCGTCGCCCCACCGTTGATCACGCTGAAATTGTTCAGCCCATCCCCCGTCACGACCGCGCGGCCGGCCGTGGTGAAGGTGAGGACGCGGGCATCGATGAAGGCATCGAAGTGATTGTACATCGCACTGAGCGACAGGACGAGGCCCGGGGCGGCCTTCAGATCGAGGGTGAGCGAAGGGGTGAAGCGCTCGGTGAAGCGGGGGTTGCTGGTGAAGGTGAGTCCAGTGATGACTCGCGGGCGGGGATCTGCCGCGGTGGCGGCAGCGCTGTAGGTGTGATCGACGCGGCTCTGGACCACGTACTGGCTGGACTCGCTCACGTTCAGGACGAAGCCAAGCCGGCCGCCCAGCAGGACATCCGAATACTCGAGGATGCCGCCCGGGCGGAACTTATGCGTGCGGGCGTCGCCCGGGCCGTAGTCCCGGGCGGGCGTGAAGTGGTCGCCGTTGGCCATCAGGTGCATCTGCCACGCGATGCGGCGGCCGCGGCGCTCAAAGGCCCGCTTGGTCTTCAGGTTGATCGTGCCGGCCGGGGCGTCCGCGTCTTGGTCCGCGCTCGTGGTATAGTTGATCTCGATGCGGTCGACGCTGTTGACCGAGACTTGATCGAAGCTGAAGGAGCGGGCGCCGCCGCCCGTGCCTTGGGAGCCGTCGGCACTCGCCATCCGCATCCCGTCGACGCTGACCCCGACGTACTGCGGATCGAGGCCCCGGAGGCGGGGCCCGCGGGCGTCCGGCCCCACGTAGTCGACGTCGACTCCGGGCACATTCTTAAGGAATTCGCCCACGCTACCCTCGGCAACGTCGCCGAAGAAGTCCGACGACAGGCTGTTGGTCAGGTTCATCGAGCGGCGCTGCTCCATAATGGCCTTGGCGTTGCCCTCGCGCTCGGAACGGACGACGAGGGCGTCCATCCGTTGCACCGTCCCTGCGGCGGCGCCGGCGGGCACCAGTTCGAAGTCGCGCGTGACGGCGCCGCCCGCCGGGACCTCGACGGTCGCGCGCGCCGGGGGCAGGCCGGTGTAGGACACCACCAGCGTGCGGGAGCCGGCGGGGACGGCGGGGAGCCGGTAGGAGCCGTCCTGTTCCGTGAGGGCGAGCAGGTCGGCCCCCTCGACGCGGACCTCCGCGCTGGCGATGTATTCGCCCCGGGCGGGGTGGAAGACTCGGCCGGAGACGGCGCCACTCGGGGCGGGCGCGGCGGGAGCCAGGAGGGGGAGCAGGGCGAAGGCGGCCAACAGGCCGCGGCAAAACGGGGTCATAGGCGGGGCGAGCGGAGGCTGGGCGGGCCTGGGCAGGGAGGAAAGCCCGAAGCCGCGGGAGGCAGGAGGCGAAGGGGGTCGGGGGCCTCAACCCGCGTTTTCACCTCTTTCGCGACGGGGTGACAGGGACGGCAGCCGGAAGTTCTAGGGCAGGTCGGTCGGGGCTGTCGCCGCTTTGTCACACACGCACCGTTGAATTTCCGCTTCGCCTGAGCGCAATCCCGCCGCGTCCTCCCACCTCACCCTGCTTTCTGGTATGAACTTTAGCCTTTTTTCGCGGCGCCGCGTCCTTCGGGACGGCATCACTCGCGCCACCCTCCTCGCGCTGTTCCTGCTCTCTGGCCGCGGTCACGCCGAGGCCGCCGACGCGCCCCCGCCCCCGGTGGTGTTGGTCCACGGCAACGGGGATTCCGCTGCGCTCTGGACCACCACGGTCTGGCGCTTTGAGAGCAATGGCTGGCCGCGGGAGCGGCTCCACGCGCTCGATCTGCCGCGGCCGCTGGCCCGCGACGACGATGCCGTGGACCAGCCCGGACGCACTTCCACGACCGAGCTGGCCCGGCATCTGGCGGCCCAAGTCGCCCGCATCGCGCGGGAACACGGGGGCAGCAAGGTGATCCTCGTGGGTAACTCCCGGGGCGGTCTCGCGATCCGCAACTATATCGCCAACCACGGTGGGAAGGACCTCGTCTCGCACGCCATTCTGGGCGGGACCCCCAATCACGGTGTCTGGGCCAACCCGGCGCTCCGCCCGGGCAGTGAGTTTAACGGGGCCGGGCCCTTCCTGAAGGCCCTCAATACGCCGCCGGGGGCCCCGGCGGGGGTGGAAGTGACACCGGGCGTGAACTGGCTGACGCTCCGGTCGGATCGCTACGACAAGTTCGCCCAGCCGGACGGGGCCTGGATCGGGGCCAAGGGGGTGCCCACCGGGGTCAGCCACGATGGTCCGGCCCTGAACGGAGCCACCAATATCGTTCTCCCGGACCGCGATCACCGCGAGGTCAGCTACCACGCCGAGGCGTTCGCGGAGACCTTCCGCTTCGCGACCGGACGCGCGCCGGCCGCGGTCGAGATCTTGCCGGAGGCCTCCGTGCGCCTCGAAGGCAAGGTCACCGGCTTCGATGCGGGAGGGCCCACCAATCTACCGGTCCCGGGGGCGACCGTGGAAATCTTCGCCGTTGATCCCGCTACCGGGGCGAGGATTGGCGCCGCGCTCCATCGCGCGACCGTCGGCGCGGACGGGCACTGGGGCCACGTGGTCACCAACGCCCGCACCGCACTGGAATTCGTGGTCACGGCCCCCGATCACGCCACCACTCACTTCTACCGGGGTCCCTTCCCGCGCTCCAGTCGGCTGGTCCATCTGCGCGCCGAACGCCCGCTCCCACCCGCGCAACGGCAAGGGGCCCTCGTGATCCTCTCCCGGCCCCGGGGCTACTTTGGACTCCCCCGCGACGAGGTGGTGCTGGACGGCCGCCAGCCCGCGCCCGGGATTCCCCCTGGAGTAGCGGGGGTGTCCGTCTCGCGGCTGGAATTGGCCGAGGCAACGGACCGGCCGGTGACGGCGGCCTTTCGTTCCGGCTCCCAGCAGGAGCAGCTGACCGGCCGCGTCTGGCCAGCCGCGGAGAACCGGGTCGTCCTGCTCGAGCTCCATCACTGAACCGGGGCCCTTGCGTGACCATTCGGTCACGCTCCGGTGAACCCGCGGTGACGCTGCCGGAGGTAGATTGACGCCCGGCGGCGGCGGGGCTCCCTCGCGACCATGCCCTCGCCTTCCCGCGCGCCCTTCGCCCTGACCGCCCTGTTGACCGTGCCTCTTCTTGGGGCCGCCGTCCCGGCTCCCGGGAGCGAGGTCGTGGCGTTGGACAAGTTCGAGGTCACCTCGCAGAAGCGCACCGAGGCGATCGAGAATGTGCCGATCGCGGTGACGGCCTACACCGGTGAGTTCCTGCAGCGGCTGGGCGTCGGTTCCTACAAGGACTTGGCGCCGTTTGTCCCTGGCTTGTTCATCCAGGAGCAGTCGCCGAACAATCCGGGGATCAACGTGCGGGGCGTGACGACGGACAGTGGCGATCCGCGGCAGGAAACGCGGGTCTCGATCTTCCAGGATGGCGTGTCGATCAGTCGTTCTCGCGGGAGCGTAGTGGAGCTCTTCGATCTGGAGCGGGTCGAGGTACTGAAGGGACCGCAGGGGACGTTGTTTGGGCGCGGCGCGCAGATCGGGGCGATCTCGATCATCCAGAATAAGGCGCAGAACACCAACTCGGGCCAGTTGACGGCCGGCTTTGGCAATCTCGGCAGGATCGAGGCCGCCGGCACCTACAACGCGGTGCTCCAGCCCAACCAGCTCTTCGGCCGCGTGGCCTTCTCCT
Organism: uncultured Opitutia bacterium; assembly: GCA_903861185.1. GTDB lineage: Bacteria > Verrucomicrobiota > Verrucomicrobiia > Opitutales > Opitutaceae > ER46. The sequence goes on from CAIOTK010000514.1 coordinate 4,383, forward strand.
ATGTCGATCGAGACGGCGCGATCCGGAATGTGGCGGACGGCTCGGATCTGAACGGCAAGAACACCCTCGCGGTCCGCACCAGCCTGCGCTGGCAGCCCACCCCTGCAACCACCGCGGACCTGATCCTCAACTACCAGCGCGACCAGCCGCCGGGCACCTCCTTCAAGAGCGGGACCTTCGCGCCGCGCGGGGGTGACACCCGCCCCTTTGGCACCGCGGAGCTGAACCGCGGGTCCGAGCTGCGCATCGATCGGACCGTGGTTGGCGTGACCGCGATCGTGACCCACGATTTGGACGACGCCTTCACGCTGACGAGCATCACCGGCTACCGGGACTTCGATTCCTTTGAGGCGTTCGATGCTGACGGCACGCGTCTCAATGTGCTGGAATTCGCGGAGGACTATCTGGGGGAGCAGTTTAGCCAGGAACTCCGGCTGAGCTACGATGCCGGTGGCCGCTTCCGGGGCTTCGCGGGCCTGAGCTTCTTCGACGAGCGCGGCTCCGCCCGGGTCCCCTTCTACACCGATGAACGGCAGTTCGCCGCCTTTCTCCTGCGCGGCAATGGCGTGCCCGTGTTCCTGCCCGACGGCAGCCCCAACACCGCCCTCACCGTCAATCCCCTGACCGGCGCCCCGCTCCGCCCCTACAACCGCGAGGAATACACCCAGACGGGCGCGACGCGCGCGTACGATGTGTTCGTGGATGGCACCTTCAACCTGACCCCGCGACTGGAGATCTCGGCCGGCCTGCGCGCGACCTTCGAGGATGTGACCTCGGGGTACCAAGTGGTTAACGCACTCACCCCGGCCGGGTTCCCCACCGCGGCGGCGAACTTTCCCAATGCCCTCTTTGCCCCGAGCAACGGCTTGGTCGAGGCCAGCCGCGACTACAATTCGTGGGTCTCCCGGCTCGTTGGCCGCTACAAGTTCGGGCCCGGCCTGAGCGCGTTCGCCAGCGCCGCCCGGGGCCGCCGGCCGGACACGCTGCTGATCTCGTTCGTCGGCGGGCGTTACGTGCCGGTGGAGCTGCAGGAAGAGATCGTCTGGAACTACGAGGCCGGCCTGAAGGGCACGCTGCTTGGCCGGCGGGTGGCTTGGAGCGCCTCGGTGTTCCGGTATGAATACCAGAACTTCCAGAGCACCGCGGTGAATCCGAACCCGCCCCCGCTGACGACCACGGTCGACGCGGGCAACGCCACGGGCGAGGGCTTTGAGGCCACGCTGCAGGGCACCCTTACCCCGAACCTGAGCACGTTTGCGACCTTCGGCTATACGGACGCGACCTTCGACGACGTGAACGATCGCGGCCAGCGCCAGCAGCTCGCGGGCAATACGTTCCGCCTGACCTCGCGGCGCACGTACTCCCTCGGGGCCACCCTGACCGTCCCGCTCGCCGGGGCGGGCACGTTCCGGCTGAGCCCAAGTTACCAATACAAGTCGAAGCACTTCTTCGATGATAACAACGCCAACGCCGGCGGGCTCCTGCGGCAGGACGGCTTCGGCCTCCTCGGGCTGCGGCTCGCTTTCGTCTCGGCCGACCAACGCTGGGAAGTGACCGGCTACGCGGACAATCTGCGGGACCGGCAGTACATTATCGACGCCGGGAATACCGGCGGGGCCTTCGGCATCCCGACCTTCGTCGCTGGAGACCCACGGACCTATGGCGTCCGCCTCACCCGCCGCTTCTGAACCGAGGCCACGCCGATGACGCCAGCGATCGCAGGCCCCCGAGCCGGAGAAGGGCAGCGGAGCGCGTTTCCTCGCCGCCGGGCGGACGCGGCGTGGAGGGCGCAGCCGTGAAGGTGGAAGTGGTGGTGGTGGGCGCCGGGATCGTCGGGCTGGCGCATGCGCGGGCGGCGGCCCGGCGCGGGCTCCGGGTGGCCTTAGTCGAGCGGACGGAGCGGGCCGTAGGGGCCTCGGTGCGGAACTTCGGCCTCCTCTGGCCCATCGGCCAGCCGGAGGGTCCGCGCCACGCGCGAGCGCTGCGGAGCCGCGAGATCTGGGCCGAGGTCGCCCGGGACGCCGGCCTGTTCTTCTCCCCCGGGGGATCGCTGCACCTCGCCTACCACGCGGACGAGTGGCAGGTCCTCCGGGAGTATGTCGCGGGGCCAGGCGGCGGTTACGGGCGGGAGCTGCTGGACGCACCGGCGGTGGCGGCCCGCTTTCCCGCGGTCCGGCCCGCCGGCCTAGTCGGGGGCCTCTGGAGTCCGACCGAGGCGACCGTCGATCCGCGGGAGGCGATCGGCCGGCTGCCGGCTTGGTTGGCGGCAGCCCACGGGGTCGAGTTGGTCTTTGGGACGACGGTGCGGGAAATCCGCCCGTCCCGCGTGCTGACCAGCCGGGGAGAGATTGAGGCAGAGCAGGTGATCGTCTGCAGTGGGGCGGACTTCGAGACGCTGTACCCGGAGCAGTTCCGCGCGGCGGCCATCACGCGCTGTAAGCTGCAAATGCTCCGCACCGGGCCCCAGCCGGCTACGTGGTCGCTTGGGCCGGCCCTGTGCGCGGGCCTGACGCTCGCCCACTACGATTCCTTCCAGTACTGCTCCTCACTCCCGGCTCTCCGGGAACGCCTGCAGGCCGCCCTACCCTTCCACGCCGCCCACGGCATCCACGTGCTGGTCTCCGCCACCGCGGCCGGGGAGCTCACGCTAGGGGATTCCCACGCCTACGGGCTGACCGTTGATCCCTTCGATCGCGAAGACATCAACACGGCCATCCTCGGCTACCTCGATACCTTCCTGCAGGCGCCCTCCCTCGCCATTGCCGAGCGCTGGCACGGGGTTTACCCCAAAATGACCGACGGCAGCAGCGAACTGGTCTTCTCTCCCGAGCCCGGGGTCACCGTGGTGAACGGCCTCGGCGGCGCCGGGATGACCTTGTCCTTCGGTTTGGCCGAAGAGGTCGTCGCCCGCCTCGGCTGAACGGCTTAGGGCCGGCGGCCGTCAGCGAGGTGCCGGGCCACGCGGGCGAGGACCGGCGGCAGTTCCGCGAGGCCATCGATCACCTCGTGGGCGCCCGCGGTCAGCAGCGCCGAACGCGCGGCCGAAAAACACGCCGAGCGGTCGCCGGCAGAGAGCCCCTGGATCTCCGGCTCCGTTAGGCCCAAGGCGTTCCCGGTCAGCGCCACGCCGATCGTCCACGCCCCGGCGTTCCGGCCCTCGGCGATATCGCTCGGGGTATCCCCTACCTTGACCAGTCGGCTGAGCGGCCAGACTCCCAGCCGGAGCGCATTGGCGTACATCATAAAGGGCGCCGGGCGACCGGCGGGCACCTCGTCTGGGGTCACGATCGTGTCCGGGGCGTACCCTTGGGCGGCGGCGGCGGGGATGATCCGCTCCATCATCCCCCGAGAGTAGCCCGTGGTGGTGCCGATCGCGATGCCTTCGGCGCGCAGCCAGGCCACCACGTCGGCCACCCCGGGGATCAGCTCGGTCCGGGCGGCCACTTGGACGAGCAGTTCCCGCTCCAGTTCTGGATAGAGCGCGTCCGTGAGTTCGATCATCCCGTGGTGGGAGAGGATTGAGCGGAGGTGGTCTCGCTTCGGCAGGCCCATATCGAGGCGCAGTTCCTCCGTCGAGGCGGGGATGCCCTGGCGCCGCAGCACGGTCTGGAGGGCGAGGACGGGCGCCATGCAGCCCTGATCTACGGTGGTCCCGGCCCAATCGAGGATGACGGCGGGAATGGCGGCGGAGAGTTTAGGCATTTTCCGGAGAGGGGGCGGGGGCAGGTAGGAGCAAAGCGAGGGCCGTGGCGGCGACCGCGCTGCCGGCGAGGATCGCGAAGCCGGTGCCATAGCCCCAGCGATCGAGGATCCACCCAAAGCCGGAGCCGGCCAGCACGCCGGCGACGTAGCCCACCGAGTCGATCACGCCCGAGATCGTGCCTGCTAGGGCGGGTCCCCGCAGGCGTACCGCGAAGTAGCCGGCGAGGAGGCTATAGGGACCGAGCCCGCAGAAGCCCACCACCCCCACCAGGGTCACCAACCACGGGAAGGCCAGCCCGGAGGGGCGCGAAAGCAGGAAGAGGCTGCCCGCGAGGAGCGCGAGGTTCACGGCGATCACCCAGCGTTGTTGCCCGGCCGACCAGCGCCCCAGGAGCGCGCCGGTGGCCAGAATGCCCGCCGCGCCGCACAGGTCGAACGGGAGCGAGAGGAAGGACGCCAACTGGAGGGAGACGCCGGGGCCACCAGTCGATTTAATGAAATCGACGGTCCAGTCATTGAAGGTCTCCCGCACTAGCGTGAGGATGAAACTCAGGGCGCAGAGGACCTGGAAGCCGCGATCCCGGAACAGACCGGCCCACGGTACCCGTGCGGCCCGCGAGCCGTCCGCGGCACCGGTGGCCTGGCGGGGCACCGTATCCCGCGGGAGCAGGCGCCAAGCGGCCAGCGCGATGACCGCGAGCAGGCCGGCGGGCACGAGGAGAATGGCCCGCCAACTGCCGCCGCTCGCGTGCGCCACCCACCCGGCCAGCGCGACGGAAGCTGCCCCCCCGAAGACGTAGCTCAGGCTGAGCACCCCCAGCGCGAAGGCTTGGCTCCGAGCACCAAACCAAGGTGAAGCCTGCTTCACCATCGCCGCCCAAGCCGGGGAGGCGCTTAACCGATTGCAGGCGTAAGCCAGCCCGAGGATGCCCAGCGTCGGGGAAAGAGCGGAAAAGGCACCGCAGCCCACCACGGCAAGCAACGCCGCCAAAAAGGAGTCGCGGCCTCCGAACCGGTCCACCAGCGGCGCCAGTAGCAGCTTGCCTGCGGCATAGGCCAAGGTGCCCAAGCTGGCGATGCGGCCGACTTCTTCCCGCGTCGCCCCAAAGTCCTCCACCAGCAGGGGAACGGCCACCGCTAGGTTCTTCCGGCAGAGGTACACGCCGATGTAGCCGGCCACCAGCAGGCCCAGCAGGCCCCAGGCGCGCGGGGAGTCCGCCGCCGGCGCGGCCTGCACGAGCGGCCCGCCGCCCCCGCCTTCCGACCCGGGACCGGCGCTCACCGCTGGCGATAGGGCACCAGTTGCCGCTCGACAGTCCCGTCCTCGAAGAAGTCCACGACCGCGTAGGCCGGCGGGAACTCCTGGTAGTCGCCCTTCCACCAGCCGCCGCTCACCGCACCATTGCAGAGGTAGCGGACCCCGAGGTAAGTCACGTCATCCGCCAGATGGACGTGCCCGCTGAGGCACACCTTCACATTCGGGTGGCGCCGGAACAGGTCTTTGAGGCGCCGGGCATCAATGTGCGTCCAAGCCCCCGGCACGACCCAGGTCCCGGTGGCTTCCAACTCGTTATCGAAGAAGACACAGGCACTGAGGATGGGGATATGGGAGAGGATGCAGATCGGCGTCGCCGCCGGCACCGCGGCGAGATCCCGCGCCAACCAAGTGAACTGGGCCTCGTCCAAGCTCGCGGTGTAACCGTGCTTGTTGGCGAAATCCGGCTGCATGCTATCGAGCACGACGAAGTGCCAGCCGTTCAGATCGAAGGAATAGTGGCGATCGGGCAGCGCCAGGCGTTCCAGCGCGAGCGCCTTCCCGTACCCCTTCTCCCGCTCGAGCCCGGGGCGGCCACGGATGGCCCAGCCCCAGATGTCGTGGTTACCCAGCGCGAAGCGCGCCGGCAGCTTGAGCTCGCTCCGCAGCACCTGGTCCCAGACGTCCCACTGGGCGACCGTCTCGTCCCGCTCGAGCTTCAGGCCGTCCATAATCAGGTCTCCGCCGAAGAACATCAGGTCGGGCCGGTCCGGCAGCGTCTGGGCGTGGCGGATGGCTTCGGCGAGGCCCCCGGGGGGATTCTGGAAGCCTTCCCGGACCGGCATCACGTGGGTGTCGGTGAGGTGGGCGAGCCGGAGGGCCCGGCGGGTGGTCCCGCGGACCGCTCCGGCGGCGGGCGCCGCGAGGGGGGTTAACGCGGAGGCGAGGAGGAAGTCGCGACGCAGCATAGGAAAAGAAAAGGACCAGGCCGCGCGGGGATCCGCGCGGCCTGGTCGGAAGGCAGGAACGTCAATCAGAAGCCGAGGGAGACCGAGAAGGCGACCGTGCGCGGGGCCCCGATGTTGTACAGCATCGTGGTTCCGGCGGGATCGCTCTTCACGTAACCTTGGTCGTTGATGGAGATGCCCCCGAGATAGTTCCGGTCGAGGAGGTTCATCACGTTCAGCTCGAAGCCGAGGCTGCGGATGAAGTCGCGGCCGGAGAACGTACGGGTGTAGCCCAAGTTGAGGTCGTACACGGTCACGGCGGGGATGGACCCGTCGTTGGCGTAGGTGCCATAGATCCGGCCCGTGTTCTTCCCGAGGAGGCCGAAGGACAGCCCCCCCTTGGCGTAGACCAGCCCGAGGGAGGCGATCTGCTCGGGGGTATCGACGACCTTCTTGTCCTTGAGGATCGTGCCGTCCGGCGTGTTCTCGGTGTAGATCGCCCGCGTGCGGCTGTAGGAGGCCAGGAGGTTGAAGCCGCCACCCACACGATAGCTGGCCGCGAGTTCGGCGCCCATCGCGTCGAGGCCGCCCACGTTCACCAGCACGCTGCCCGCCCCGGTGTTGGTGTAGTCCTTGGCGACGTTGCCGCTCAGGTTCACGATCTTGTCGGTGTAGCGGATCGAATAGACCGTCGCCGAGAGGGCGACATCGCGGCCCGCGTAGCGGTAGCCCGCGTCCAGATTCAGCGCGTACTCCGGCTTCACCCGCGAGTAGTCGGTGCCGGTCGCGGTGACGTTATCGGTGAAGATGGTGTCCTTCACGGCGGAGAAATTGCGGGAGAACCCCGCGAAGAACTCGGAGGAGGCATCCAGCTTGTAGACCAAGCCAGCGCTCGGGAGCGGCTTCGAGTTGCTATCGAGTTCCTTCGCGTAGAAGGAGCCGTCCGACTGCAGGAGCCGCTGGCGGCCGCGGAAGTCGATCTGGAAGTACTTGAGCCCCGCGTTGACCGTGAGCGCGCCGAACACCATCTGATCCTCCGCGTAGAACATATTGGTCGCGGTGCGGTAGTCCCAGTGGAAGGACTTCAGGTAGGCGCCCTCGTTATAGACCGAGCTCTGCGTGGGATCGAGGACCGCGTGCCAGGTCCGGTAGCGCTCGCGGCGCTGCGTCTCATGCCACAGTCCGAACCGCAGGCGGTGGCCGGCGGCCACCTGGTAATCGACCCCAGCATTGGTGCCGAAGCGGTTGTTGAGGTAGCGGCTGAAGCGGGCCGAGGACAGCGGCTTGGCGGCCGCCTGCTGGGCCGGCGTGAGCCAGGTGTAGGTGGCAATGTTGAAGGGATCCGCGGCCGCAGCGCCGGTGGTCGGATGCACCGGCAGGACGTCACGGCCAGCCGCATCGGCGAAGAACACCGAACCCACGCGGTTGGCGGGCACGTAGTTGCTCAGGGCGGAGGGGGCGCCGCTGAGGTCGAAACGGCGCACTTGGAAGGGCGGCAGGAACTGGCCCTTACCGTTCTGGTAGGCCCAGTAGGGCTGCACGTTGAGGCTCAACCCGTCGGCGAGCCGCGTCTCCGCCTTCAGGTAGGTCAGGCTGTTGGTGCGGATCGTGGTCCAGGTGGGAGCGTAGTTCTGATCCGTGTTCGGCCGCCCGGTGAAGGTGAAGGTCAGACGGTCATCGCGCGGGCTCTGGGCGAACTGGCGCAGGGAAACGCCCTGAAAGTTGATCTCCGGGGCCACGTTGTCGAGGGACGCCCAAAAGGTGAGCTTGGTCTGGCCGAGGTCAGCGGTCGCCTTGGCGTCGGCGTGGATCCGCTTGCTCAGGGCCGCGTCGCCGCCGACATAGTCCCGCACCCAGTTGTCGTACTGGAGGTTGGAGAGGCTCACGTACCCGCGGAGGCCGCCCTCGAGCTTGCCGGTCTCGACCCGGACGAAGCCGCGTTGAAGCCCGAAAGACCCGCCCGTGAAGCGCGCGTAAACCCCCGCCTGGTCGGAGGGGGCGTTCGAGGAATAGGCCAGCGTGCCGCCCAGGGCCTGCGCGGAGGCGGAGGAGATCTCCGCCGCGCCCTGCGATACCACCACGGCGGCCAAGTTCTCCACGTCCACGTAGCGGTTCGGCTTCGCGCCGCCACCGTAAGCGGTGTAACCGGTCGTCACGCCGTCAAACGAGAACCCCAGCTGACCTTCGGAGAAGCCGCGGATGTTGATCCGGGTCGACCAGTCGTCGCCGCCGATCGCGTCGCCCTGCGAGAGGCTGACGCCGGGGAGGAACTTGATCACGTTGATGACGCTGGCCGCGGCGGGCTGGAGCGCGATCTGTTCGCGACCGGCAAGGTTGTTCGCCACCGGGGCCGGGACGGACTGGACGACAAAGCGGTCGAGCGCCACGGGGGAGTCCGGCGCCTTAGGCGCGGGGGCGGTTTGGCCGAGCAGCACGGTCGCCCCGGCACAGGCCGGCAGCAGACGGAGGAGGGTGTTGAGGTGCATTGGGAGGTGAAGGGAAGAAGTCGCGAGCGCGAAGGTGCCCACGCGAAACCCCACCGGGCCTGAGTTTGCCCCTGACCGTCAACGCACGGCGGGCCCCGCCGCACAGTCTTCACCCGGCCGACGACGTGGCGTAACGTTTGCGACAAGGAGATGACGACGAAGCGTGGTTTCAGGGCGGCCGCCGCGCCCCTCTGGGCCACGCGCACACGCGCTGGCGTCCGCGGCATCGCAGCCTACGGGGTCAATCCGCTGATCGTTGAGTCCGGACCCAGTCGGGGCGGGACGTGGCCCCGCCAAGTGCCCCCGCCCCAGACCAGATCTCAACCCAGCTCCCCCGCTTTCTCCTGCCGATATCCTTCGGTAATCCTTCGGTTAAGCTTCGGTTCTACAGAGGAGAGCTCCTTATTTTACCTAGGAGAGACCGAAGGATAACCGAAGGATGACCGAAGGA